>DATFVZ010000165.1:0-2509 GCA_035259785.1 Gemmatimonadales bacterium | reverse complement strand
GCCCTTGTCGGGGTGGCGGCCGAGAAGGCCCTGCCGCTCCATGCGATCGAGCGCTTTGGTCATGCGCGGTTGCGCCATGATCGCCATGGCGGCGAGATCGCCGACGCCGAGCCCGTCGGCGCCGGCGAGACACAGCAGCACGCGATATTCCGCAACCGACAGCTTCCACGTCTTCAGCTTGGCATGGAACCCGTTCGCGACGGCGTGGCTCGCACGCGCCAGCAGATAGGAGAGATAGCTCTCGGCGAAGCTCCCGGACTTTTCGACGCGCGAGGCCCGGGCGACCGCATGCCCGGCACGATCGAAGGCTGCCTTGCTGCGACGCTTCGGCATGACGGCTCCCGCTGTGCCCGACTTGCGCGTGGCCGAGACAGGCGACGAAATATTCTTTTTCATATATCATCGAACGCATTGCGCAACTGGAGAATGCCATGCTCTCCGACCGGATCGAGGGAAAGTGGATCGACGCGTTCTGCGAGACCTTCGAGCACTGCGGCGTAAAGCCGGGCGAGGCAGCAGCGATCCTGTCGGAGACGCAGTCGCGCAAGCTCAACGTCGAGCTCGCGGAGCTCGCCTTGCTGCGGCTCGGCGCGCGGGTATTCCACGTCGTGTTGCCGACCCCGCGCAATCCGCATCCGGTGCCGGTGCGCTCGACCGGCGCAAGCGTCGCGATCGGCGGGCTCAAGCCGGTCGTTGCCGCGCTCGGCCAGGCCGGCTTCGTCGTCGACTGCACGCTCGAGGGCCTGATGCACGCCCCGGAGACGCCGGAGATCCTCAAGACCGGCGCGCGTATTCTCTACATCTCCAACGAGCACCCGGAGGCGCTCGAGCGCATGCGCCCGGACGAGACGCTGGAAGCGCGCGTGCGGGCGGCGGCGAAGATGCTGCGCGCCTCGCGGCGAATGACCGTGACGTCCGCTGCCGGCACCGACCTCGACATCGACATGGCGGGCGCGTCAACGGTGGGCATCTGGGGCTTCACCGCGAAGCCGGGCACGCTCGCGCATTGGCCGGGCGGGCTGGTGGTGAGCTTTCCCAAGAGCGGCAGCGTCAACGGCACGCTCGTGCTCGACCGCGGCGACGTCAATCTGACCTTCAAGCGCTATCTGGAGGCGCCGGTCACGCTTAGGCTCGAGCGGGACTATGTCACGGCGATCGACGGCAGCGGCGCCGACGCGGAGATGATGCGCGCCTATCTCGCCGCCTGGGGCGAGCGCGACGCCTATGCGGTCTCGCATGTCGGGTTCGGCATGAACCCGAAGGCGCGCTACGAGGCGCTCGCCATGTACGACCAGCGCGACTTCAACGGCACGGAGCTGCGCGCGGTCGCCGGCAACTTTCTGTTCTCGACCGGCGCCAACGAGTTCGCCGGGCGCTACACCGCCGGGCATTTCGACATCCCGGTGATGCACACGACGATCACGCTCGACAATACCGTGGTGGTGCACGCTGGCGTGCTGCAGGATGTGTTCGGCTAAGGTCGGCCTCGAGAATCAGCGGAGTCGCTCCGTTGATCCCGCATCACCGTCATCCAGTAGACGTCGATCTTTGCCGCCCCGGCCACGATCCCGCCCAACCACGTTCCAACGTGCGTGAACCCCAGCTTTTCGTAACACGCTATCGCTGCTGAGTTGCCCGCCGACACGCCAAGATCGATGCGGCTGACGTAATGCTGGGAGAAGGAAAATGACAACGCCTTGGCAATCATCGCCGAGCCGATCCCGGGGCGGCGATGGTCGGGTGCGACCAAGACCCGGGACAACCGGCTCGAGAGATAGGGCCATATTTGGCTGATCTCGACGTGTCCCACGGGGTCGCCACTGCTCGACTCGGCGACCCGGATGACTCGCGCATTGGGCTGCTTGCTGCTCTCCAGATATCGATCAAGTTGGGCGTCATCGAGCGGATGGCGGAAGAAGCCGGCGCACCATTCAACGAGCGCTACCTCAGACTGTACCCAGGACATCAGTCGCCCGAAGTCCTCGCGGGCGAAAGGACGCAAGGCAACGTCCGGCAATCCTGCGATCTCCTTCATGATCGGATAGTGCAGGAAGCGCGTCCGCTCCGCAAACACGATCGGCCACTACGCCGACCCACCTTGGCGGCCTGGATGCTTATTCACTCCTCCAGCACCGGCGGCCGTGCCAGGCCGAGCTGCCCGAGCATGCCGACGAACGCCGCCAGCCGCTCGCGGCGGTAGGCGTCGACGTCGAGGTTGGCGTAATCGAGGAAGCCCTGCCCGGCCCGCAGCCCGATGCGCCCTTCCTGCATGTTGCGCTCGACGATCGCGGGCGCGGCGTAACGCTCGCTGTCCAACGCCTGGGTAAGGTAGCGACTGGCGTAATAGAGAATGTCGCCGCCGCCCCAATCGATGAATTCCAGCATGCCGAGCACGGCAAAGCGAAAGCCGAAGCCGTATTTGATCGCCCGGTCGATCTCCTCCGCCGTCGCCACCCCCTCCTCCACCATGCGCGCCGCCTCGTTCATCGCCAGCGCCTGAATGCGCGGC
>DATFVZ010000164.1:0-2795 GCA_035259785.1 Gemmatimonadales bacterium | reverse complement strand
GTCACAGCGGCGACCGGCACGTGGATGGTCACCGCAGCCGTGCCACTCTGCCCCTCGCTCGTCGCCGTAATCGTGACGGGTCCTCCGGCCACGCCCGAGACCAAGCCCGTGGCGCTCACCGTTGCAATCGCGGGATCGCTGCTCGTCCACGTCACGGCGCGCCCGGTCAAGGGATTGCCGTTTGCGTCCCGCGGCGTGGCCGTGAGCTGTACCGTCGCGCCAACGTCCACGGTCGCGGTTGCCGGAGTCACCGACACGGTGGCGACCGCATCCGGGAGGGGTTGCGCTACGTTGATTTCGATTGCCAGCGCGCCAGCGAACAGGTCAACCCACGTCGCGTTGACCGTGTTGAGGTTCGTGGCCCATTCAGCCTGAAGGTCGGACGGCGTACTCTCCTGCGATACCTGTTCGTTGAGCTCGGTGAAGCCCGCACCCGGATTGATCAGCGGTAACCCGTGGATGCCGCTTCTGGCCCCGAAGAGACCGAAGGCCACGTTGCCGCTGTTCGCGAACGGCTGAAGCGAGACCGACAGGCCCTTTACGACGTCCCCGAGGGCCGAGCCCGTCTGGCCGATGGCCCCTGCCCCGTTTACGCCGCTCGTCTCCACGCCCGTCCACTGCGTCACGATCCATTGCGCGTTGGACTGGTTGCCGTTGAACGTGATGGTAAGCGGACCGCTTCCGGGCGCCGCGCTCATCGCGCGGTAGACCGTCATGCGGCGCTGGACAAAGGGGATCGAGTCGAAAACCACCGATGCCACCTCAGTCCATGTCGACATGCCGCCGCCCGTCACAATGGGACTCGGCGACGCACCGAACGTGCGGATACCCATCACCCCGACCAGCACGAGGGTGTTGGGAGACGGGCTGATTGAGGCGGTGGTGTATGTCTTGAGGTTCGACAGGTCGTTGCCGGCGGTCAGCACCGTAGGGGCTAAAACCGGCAAGACTTGTAGAGTGGGTGGACTGATCGCGTGCGGGGCTGTTGTGTTTCGTTGGTCGGTACACGTCGCTACGACGGCCAACAGCGCGATTCGGGCACTATTTTTCAGGAAGGTCCGCACGTTCATTCCAAAGGCCCTCTACGTTTCAAGCTGCGAAGTGAGGTGGGTGGGCGCAGTGCATGCCGGCCGGAGAGCATGCAATCCTGATACCGCCCCGAAACCCCTCACAAACGTGATGCAGTGACATGCGTTACACTTTGGTAGTACTCGTTATTTGTAGCGGAACGGCGACAACTTCGCGGAGTCACTCCCGCATCTTGCGAATCGCGCCCGCGACACCAGTCGATAAATCATTGCGCGACAGCGCCGACCGCCCGTTGTGTCACGCGCATGACGCGTGCATTGCCGCGACGCAGCCATGCACGAGAGCGATGTGAGCGGGTTGGAGCAGCAACACACGACGGTGGGACAAACGGCGACCCGCCGATTCCTCGCATCCTTCGACATCGAAGACTGGTTTCACGCCGAGAACCTCAAGCCGAGCCTCCCTACCAACGACTGGTCCGTCCTCGAGTCGCGGGTGGAGCGCAACACCCACGAGATCCTCGATATCCTCGCCGCCGCGCAGGTGCGGTCGACATTCTTCGTGCTCGGATGGATCGCCCGGCGCCATCCCGATCTCGTGCGCAGGATCGCCGCCGAAGGCCACGAGGTCGCAAGTCACACCGATACACACCGCCGGCTCTATGACCTGTCGCGCCGCGAGCTCATCGCCGATTTGGCGAACGCGCGTGATTCCCTGGAGCAGTTGACCGGCCAGCGTGTGCTGGGTGTGCGTGCGCCGGCGTTCACGATCACGGACGAAGGGCTCGACTGCCTCGGCGAAGCCAATTACTGGTACGACTCGAGCTATCACGCGTTCGGTATGCACGACCGGTACGGCCGCCTCAGCACCCCCGTCGATCCGGAACAATCCGTCGTCGAGGTCCGCGAGGGACTACTGGAGCTGCCGATGAGCCGGCTGCAGTGGGGCCCGCTGACGCTGCCCTGGGCGGGCGGGGGTTACTTCCGCCTGATTCCCTACAGCATCTACCGACTCGGCGTCGCGCATCGCCTCGCCCGCCGATCCTGGTTCATGTTCTACTTCCATCCATGGGAGCTCGACGTCGAGGAGACGCCACCCACGGGGTTACCCGCGACGATGCGGTTTCGCGCGTACACCGGCCGCGGCCGCATGCGCCGCGATCTTCCCAACCTGCTGCGCGAATTCGGCTCAGCCAGAATCGACGAGACCCTCTTCGCCTTGGGCTATCGACCGCGCTGACATCAGCCATGTGCCATCTGCCATCAGCCATCAGCGGCTGACGGCAGATGGCTGACGGCAGATAGCTAGTTTTGCGCGAGCAGGCTGTTCCGGGCCCTGATCTCGAGTCCCACCGCCGCTGCACGCCCTGACGGCCAGGATGCGGTAATCGTGTTGAGATTCACCGCCCACTGCGTCTGGAGATCCGCCGACGTCGACTCGTTTGATGGCTGCTCAGCGATCTCGGTAAACCCGGCACCCGGCGTGACGGAAACGAGGTTCTTGTTCACACCAAACGCGCCATAGGCCACGTTGTTCGCATTCGCCAGAGCGGCGAGCGGCACACTCAGCGATGCCGCGGCGTCGGTCCGCGCGGTACCAAACTGTGCGATCGCATCCGAGCCGTTGGTGCCCGTGATCTCGACACCATCCCACTGCGACACAATCCACTGCGTGTTGCTCTGTGACGCGGTCCAGGTAATCGTGATCGGGCCGCTGCCCGGCGTGGCGCTCATGGCGCGGTAGATCGTCAACCGCCGCGCGGGGAA
>DATFVZ010000163.1:0-2119 GCA_035259785.1 Gemmatimonadales bacterium | reverse complement strand
TTCGAGCGCACCGTGCGGGGCGTCACCGAGGTCGCGGTCCTCGATCACGCGCTCCTCAATTCGGCCGACGCGCGCAAGCTCGACGAGCATGCCGCCGCGCTCCAGCAGACCTATCCGCGCCCCGCCACGCTGCGCCGCAAGGACGAGGACACCCCGATCCACGGGCCGGTCGGCCTGTTCGAGGCGGTGACTAACGCCGGACGCAAGGGCTTCACACTCCAGCGGTACAAGGGCCTCGGGGAAATGAACCCGGGCCAGCTCTGGGAGACCACGCTCGACTTGAACGCGCGCTCGCTGCTGCAGGTGAACGTGAAGGCGATCGACGAGGCCGACGACATCTTCACCAAGCTCATGGGCGACGTCGTCGAGCCGCGGCGCGAGTTCATCCAGGAGAACGCGCTCGCCGCCAGCGTGGACGTGTGATCACTCCGCCTTGATCCCGGAGAAGCGGATCACTTCCTGGGACTGGGCGATCTCCTGCGCCATCTTGCGCTTGAGCGCGTCGGGGCCCGCGCCGATCCAGGCAAAGCCTGCGCGCTCGGCCTTCTCGATCACGGCGGGGTCTTTCGACAGCCTGGCGACGGCACCCATCAGCACATTCACCACGTCCGGTGGAGTGCCGGCAGGCGCCAGCAGGCCCGTGAAAATCTCCGCGACAAAGTCCGAATAGCCGAGTTCCAGCATGGTGGGCACGCCGAGCAAGGTCGGCCAACGCGTGTTGCCGCTGACCACGAGCCCGGTGAGGGTGCCCGCGCGCACCAGCGGCTCGCCCGCCGGCAGCGCGGTCGAGCCGAGTTGGGTCGTGTCGGTCAGCAGCGATTGCACCACCTGCGCGCCGCTGGCATAGGGCACGTGCACGACATCGATGCCGGCGCGCAGCTTGAGCAATTCCGTCGCGAAATGGCCCTTGGTGCCGATGCCCGGCGTGGAATAGTTGAGTTGCCCCGGCCTCGCCTTGGCCTTGGCAATGAACTCTACCATGCTCCCGGCGAAATCGGGCTTCGCGAGCATCAGGTTGGGCGAGGTCGCGAGCAGCGAAATCGGCATGAAATCCTTGCCAGGATCGAACGGCACGCTGCGGTACAGCAACGGGTTGACCACCAATACGCTGGACGTGAGCAGGAGGGTGTAGCCGTCGGGCTTGGCCCGGGCGGCCACTCCCATGGCGATGTTGCCGCCCGCGCCGCCGCGATTTTCCACGATCACGCTCTGGCCGAGCTCTTTGGCCAGCGCGTCCACGATGATCCGGGCGAGAATGTCGACCGGCCCGGCGGCTGCGAACGGCACGATGACGCGAACAGGTCCAGCGGCGGGATAGGCCTGCGCCCAGGCCGGCAGTGCATGCCCTTCCACGGCCGCCCAGACGGCAGCCGTCAGAATGCCGCGACGGGTGAAGGGCACGTCAGCGGCCATTCGCCCAGCTCGACGCCTCCCTCCGGGCCTGGTCGGTCTTGCGCCAATAGGCCTGCCAGCCGTCGCTCGGACCGATCCCATCGATGGCGGCAGGCCCGGTCATGTTGGCAGCGGAGGTGGGATCGAGCACCATCGGCGGCCGGCCGCCACGGCCCGCCGCGTCGATGGCGGCGCGCAGAATCCGCCGATAGGCGCTGATCGCCTTGTCCGACTGCCCGAGATGCTCCTTTGTGCGATCCTGGATCGCCCCCATGGACTCGCAGGCCCATTGGTCGTGCACGTTGATGTCCATCCCCATACCGGTGAAGGTCGCGTGCTCCTGCTCGTGCGGATCGAACCCGTAATCGTTGCTCTTGTTCTTGCGCGGGATGTAGTCCGGCAGCTCGTAGAGCTCGAGTCGCTGGCGTCGCATTTCGTCCTTGTCCACCGGCGCGCCGAAGCTGGTGAAGATCGCGTACCAGTAATGCCGGTTGTCATCGATCGGCACGTGCCATTGCGTGATCGTCATCTCGCTCGACATCGGGATGGTAAAGGCGTGCGGGAAGACGAGATTGGTCACGCGCACGTGGGTGTTGGCGTCGCTGATCCGGCGCAGCGTGACCACGCGCATGCCGTAATCGGTCGGCTCGACTTCGATCTGCGGACGCGGAAACTCGCGCATGATGCGCGTCATCGGCATGTCGGAGTCGATCGACTTGTCGCGGAA
>DATFVZ010000162.1:0-14881 GCA_035259785.1 Gemmatimonadales bacterium | reverse complement strand
CGAAGGCGGCGCCGCCGCCGCGCTCGGCAACGTTTTTCCCGAAGACAACTGGCGCGTGCATTTCCGCGACACTATGCGCGGCGGCAAGATGCACAACAACTGGCGCATGGCGCAGATCCACGCCCAGGAAGCGCCCGCGCGGATCAACGAGCTCGAGCAGTGGGGCGCGCTGTTCGACCGCACCGTGGACGGCAAGATCAACCAGCGACCGTTCGGCGGGCACACCTACAGCCGCCTGGCTCACGTGGGGGACCGCACCGGACTCGAGATGATCCGCGTGCTGCAGGATAAGGGCGTACACTCCGGGATCGACGTTCACATGGAGTGCACGATCGTGAAGCTGTTCGTCGCCCACGGCCGGATTGCCGGCGCGCTCGGCTACTTCCGCGAGAACGGCCGTTTCGTGCTGTTCAAGACCGGCGCGATCGTGCTCGCCACCGGCGGCATCGGCAAAGCGTGGCAGATCACGAGCAACTCGTGGGAGTACACGGGCGACGGCCACGCGCTCGCGTACGAGGCTGGCGCCGAGCTGATCGACATGGAGTTCGTGCAGTTCCATCCGACGGGCATGGTGTGGCCGCCGAGCGTGCGCGGGATCCTGGTGACCGAGGGCGTGCGTGGTGAAGGCGGCGTGCTCAAGAACAACAAGGGCGAGCGGTTCATGTTCCGCTACATGCCCGAGATGTTCAAGGGCGACTATGCGGAGACCGAAGCCGAGTCCGATGCCTGGGTGAAGGGCGATCGCAAGAAAAACCGCCGGCCGCCCGAGCTGCTGACGCGCGACGTCGTGGCCAGAGCGATTACGAAGGAGATCGCGGAAGGGCGGGGAAGCGAGCACGGCGGCGTCATCCTCGACATCGCCTCGAAACAGAGTCCCGATTACATCAAGAAAAAGCTGCCCAGCATGTACCATCAGTTCAAAGAGCTGGCGCAGGTCGACATCACCAAGGATCCGATGGAAATCGGGCCGACCACCCACTACGTCATGGGCGGCGTGAAGGTCGATGCCGAGACACAGGAATCGACGGTGCCCGGCCTGTACGCCGCCGGCGAGGTTGGCGGCGGCATGCATGGCGCGAACCGCCTCGGCGGCAACTCACTCAGCGACCTGCTGGTGTTCGGGCGGCGCGCGGGGCAGTACGCGGCGTCGAAGCGCGGCGCCCCGCCGACCATCCCCGCCGCGGAGATCGAGGCCGCGACGCGCGCAGCCCTCGCGCCGTTCGAGCGCGACGGCGAGAACCCGTATGCCGTGCAGTCGGCGCTCCAGGCCATCATGCAGCGCGACGCCGGCATCATCCGTGACAAGCAGGGCCTCGAAAGCGCCCTCCAGGGTCTCGAGCAGCTCGAGGGCCGCGCGCGCAAAGTCGGCGTGACCGGCAGTCGCGAGTACAATCCGGGGTGGCATACGGCGATCGACCTCCAGTCGCTGCTCATTGTCTCCGAAGCGACCGCGCGCGCGGCCCTCGAGCGCACCGAAAGCCGCGGCGGTCATACGCGCAGTGACTATCCCGATTCCGACGAAAAGCAGGCGCGCGAACAGATCGTGATCAAGAAGGAAGGCGAGCGCATGACGGCGCGGCGTGAGCAGCAACCGCCGATTCCCAACGATCTCATGCAACTCATTAAGGAAGGAAAATGACGCGCCTCAGGGTGTTTCGAGGGAATCAGGCCGGTGGGGAACTCCGCGATTACGAGGTCCAGGCGGGCGAGGGCTCGGTCGTCCTGGACGCGGTCCACATGATCCAGGCCCAGCAGGCGCCCGATCTCGCCGTGCGCTGGAACTGCAAGGCGGGAAAGTGCGGCTCGTGCTCGGCGGAGATCAACGGCAAGCCCAAGCTGATGTGCATGACGCGCATGTCCGATTACGCGCCGGACGAGACGATCACGGTCACGCCGATGCGCGCGTTCCCCGTGATCAAGGATCTCGTGACAGATGTGTCGTGGAATTACAAAGTGAACGAGCGGATCCCGGCGTTCCAACCGCGCAAGCCCGACGCGCCCGACGGGACGTGGCGGATGTATCAGTACGAAGTCGAGCGGCCGCAAGAATTCCGCAAATGTATCGAGTGCTTCCTGTGTCAGGACGTATGCCACGTACTGCGCACGCACGAGAAGCACGAGCAGTTCATGGGGCCGGCAATGCTGGTGCGCGCCGCAGTCTACGAGATGCACCCGCTCGATGAAGCCGACCGGAGGCAGCACTTGCGGCACGAGGGCGGTATCGGCTACTGCAACATCACCAAATGCTGCACTGAAGTGTGCCCCGAGTCGATTACGATCACGGACAACGCGATCATTCCGCTAAAAGAGCGAGTCATCGATCAGAACTACGATCCGCTCGCTGCGTTGCTCCGCAAGCTCGTGGGGAAGGGGGACGAGGGACGGGGGAGGGGGGAGGAGGATGTGGCGTGGCAAGTCGAGGCCCCGCCTCAGATGTCAACACCGGTCCGATCGTTGGGGAGCCGATTGGCGCGGACGGGCTGAAAGAGGATCTCGATTACGAGATGATCCCCTACACGCCCGCCGAGTTGATCGCGATTGCGGAGCGCGAATACGCCTTTAGCCTTGCCGAGATCAAGAAGGCCGCCCGCGCGATGGGACTGGGCGACGACTGGAAGGCGGCGATGGAAAAGGTGAAGAACACCTACGTCGAGCCCGGCCGCCAAACCGACCTGGTGCGCGATCTTGCGCGGCAGGCCGAGGCGTTCTTCGATCAGCACGACTGGGTCACGATTCCGCCGCTCGCGCGCGAAGACTGGCGTATGGAGATGATCCCGCCCGAGCGCCAGCGCGTGTCTCCGTTCTTTCTTGGTGGGGAGATGATCCAGGTGTCATATCCCACGGCCGAAATGTCGGATGCGGAAAAACTGATGAGCATGCGCGGCAACAACCCGCACTTCTCGCATGCGACCGTGTTCCATGAGCTGAACCCGGGCCATCACCTCCAGGGCTTCATGTCGGCCCGCTACAACTCCCATCGCCGGCTGTTCGGCACGCCGTTCTGGAACGAAGGTCAGTCGCTGTATTGGGAAATGTTCCTGTGGGATCACGGCTTCCACGCATCGCCGGAGGACCGCGTGGGCGCGCTGTTCTGGCGGATGCATCGCAGCGCGCGAATCATCTTCTCCCTCAACTTCCATCTCGGGAAGATGACGCCCGAGCAGGCGATTCAGTTTCTCGTCGACACCGTCGCCTTCGAGCGCGCCAATGCCGAGGGTGAGGTGCGGCGCTCGTTCGGCGGCGCGTACTCGCCGCTGTACCAGGCGGCGTACATGATCGGCGGCCTACAGCTCAGGGCGCTGCACGCGGAGCTCGTCGATACCAAGAAGATGACCGAACGGGAGTTCCACGACGCGGTGCTGCAGGGCGGTCCGATGCCAATCGCGATGGTGCGCGCTCGGCTCGCGAAGCTGACGCTTACGCGTGACGGTCCGGCGCCGTGGAAGTTTGCGGACAAGCTGCCGCCGCCGGTGCCGGCGCGGTAAGCGCAAGGTCCGTCGGCCTAGAGGGGTTTAGTGGGTGAGGACGCTCTTTTGTGGGCCGATCGCGCTAGGGCGTGGCCGCCGCACGACATAGCTATCAATCAAGATGAACGCAGCAAACAACTCTGCGAGAATAATGAAGGTCAGAAACAGCGCTGTTCCTGTCCGGCCCAGGCCCCAGGCCGCGGCGATCAAAAGCACCACGTTCCAAGCCCGAAACGCTACCGGGGCGAGCAGGGCCCATCGCGCCCAATCGTGTTCCCAATACAGCGTCGCAGAGAGCGTCAGCACCACCGCGAGTGGTAGCAGCCGCTCGAACGTGCCAATCGGCCCCACAATAAACAGAAACGTGAAGAACAGGGTCGCCTCCGCGAGCAGCAGGAGAACGATTGCGATATTTACGTCGGTCCGCGTCGTCACGACCGGGCTCGAAGACATCAGTATCCCCCTCGTAGCACGTGCACCTGAACGGGAGCTTTTGGAAGCGTCTACTGTAATGCGCTGCTCAGGCCAACGAGTGTGACCAAACTCACGCTCGGCTTCTCCCGCAGCAGCCAGTACCCCACCGTCCCACCCCCGATGTCGGTCAACGTGTGCACGATCATGGCCGGTAGCAGGGAGCCAGTACTGAGCACGATCGCGGCCATGACCGCGCCCGCGAGCGTTGCGCGAATGGCGCCTCGACGCCCTTGATAGGTGTGGCCGATCCCGAACCCCAGCACCATCGCGAACATCGCGCCCACGGGGCCGAGCCAGGGCGCGAAGAACCAGGGCAGATACCCGCGCCACAGCAGCTCCTCGCAAACGCCGGCCGTGACCG
Source organism: Gemmatimonadales bacterium (assembly GCA_035259785.1). Lineage (GTDB taxonomy): Bacteria > Gemmatimonadota > Gemmatimonadetes > Gemmatimonadales > GWC2-71-9 > 20CM-2-65-7. The sequence goes on along the minus strand of DATFVZ010000162.1, from coordinate 10,579 downwards.
AAATCGCCAGGAACCAGCGTTGCTCCGCCGCCGTGTGGGGCAGCACGAACGCGAGCCCGCCGAGTTTGGGGCGCGCCGCCACGCGCTGTTCGGGTGACAATCGGGCGACCGACCGGAGCTGGAGCACGAGCAGTCCGACTGATGCGATCACGAGGCAGATTCCCAGCGCGAGACGCCATCCTTCGGGCACGCCGAGCCGCAGATCCGACCACGGCCGGGCATAGAGCGTCCAAATCGCAAGCGCACCGGCTCCAAACAGCCATCCCCCGGCGACCGCACGCCGATACGCTCGTGTGCGCGCGTCGGCTACGCCCGCGGCCACCGCCGCACGAAACCGGGGCCAGAAGTACCAATAGTCGTACAGCGATGCAACTGCGAGCAGAACCACGGTGAACACGACGTCAGCGGCGCGCGGCATCAGCGGCTCCTTGACAAGCGGTGGAGGATTGTTCAAATAATATTGAACAATTATCGCTCGAGGAGCAAGCCCATGGCTCGTACTCGCGCACGCCCCCCGGCCGTCGGCGCGCCGGTCCTGCGCCGCAATGTGGCCGATCTCCGCGCGCTCGCGCATCCGCTGCGCCTGCGCATGATGGAGTTGTTCGCGGAATCTCCCAAAACGACCAAGCAGGTGGCGGACATCCTCGGCCAGCCGCCGACGCGGCTGTACCATCACGTCGCCGCGCTGGAGCGCTCCCGACTGCTCATCCTCAAGGAAACGCGTAAGAATCGCGGCACCGTCGAGAAGTGGTACACGAGCGTCGCGCAGCAGCTGGGGACCGCGCCGAGGAAGGGCAGGAGCACGGCGCAGCAACGCGGCGCGCGTCGCGCGGTCGCCACGACGCTGCTCGATCAGGCGAAGTACGAGCTGATCGCCATGTCGTCGAACCCGAAGGAGCCGCCGCTCTTGGCGCGGATCGTCATGACGACGCCGCGGTCAAAGATCGCGGCGATCCGCAAGCGTCTAGCCGATACCATTCAGTCGATCGGCAAGGAGCTTGGGTCGGACAAGACGCCGCACGCCGAGGCTGATTGTGAGCGCTGGGCGGTGACGGTCGCGTTTACGCCTGCCGCGCTAGCGCGCTGAGGCTTCCGTGACCGAAGGAACGCCACGATCTCTTTCGTTGTGTTCTGCTCGTGCCCCACGAGCATATGCCCGCCCGTCCGATATCCAATGAACCGCGCGTTCGGCATGTGCTCGGCGCTGTAGCGCGAGCCCACGAACGTCTGGTACAGGTCATCCCGCGCGGAGATGATCAGGGTGGGCGTTTCCAGCCGCTCGAGCTCGAAGCGCGGCAGGCTCGGTACGACCGCGCCGTCGTTGAGCAAACCGAGTCGTCGGCTCGAGACAGGCAGTATGTGATCCAGCACCCTCTTTGCGCGCGCACGCTCGGTGAAATCGGCATGGGTGAGCAGCTCGGGCGGCGTGCCGAGGATCATGCGGGTCGTCGCCTGTGGCGCAAAGCGCAGCGCCAGCCAAAAGAGGAAGTCTGAACGGAGTGTCATCTTCATCACGACACTGCCAAGCGCCGACATCCGCTTCGGCGTTTCGGCATCTGGGCGTGGCGCGTAGACGGCCGGTACCATCAGGATCAATGAGGTGACTCGATCGGGGTGGCGGATTGCGAGCTGCATCGCCGAGGGCCCGCCGGCCGAGACCCCGAACACGACGCAGCGCGGGATCTCGAGCGCGTCGAGCACGGCGACATGCGCGTCGGCCTGCGCCGCCGGAGACGCGTCCTTCGGCAACGGCGTGCGCAGATACCCGAAGCGCGAGATCGCGATGACGCGGAAGCCGTGTTGCAGCAGGCCTTCGCCGATGTCGAGTCCCTGATCGAACCCACCGCCGGCACCGTGAATCACCAGCACCGGTGGCCCCTCACCGGCCTCGGCGTATTCGATCGGACCGAACGCTGTTTCCAGCATCCTGCTGCCAGTCGCGACGCGGGCGCGCGCACGACGAATCTCACTTCGATAGCTCAGGCGCGATGTCATGGTTGAATCCTCCCACGCATCGATAGACGGGTGGGAGTGAAGCGGGGATGAATGGAGGATGAGCGTCCGCTAGGCTTGGTGCGGAGAAGGCGGGGCAAACATCAGCAGTAGCGCACCGCCCGCACCGGCCAGCGCTGCCGGGATCAACAGCTCGAGCCGCTGTGTCGCAACGGGGATTGCCATCAACGCCATCACTGCCCCATGTGCGATGTTCGCCCACCCGCCGTACAGAATCAGGCTGCGATGGGCCGGCGGGTTTCGCGCCGCGAGCACCAGAAAAACACCCAGCGTCATCAGAACAGATTCCAGCATCGGCGTGGTTATCGACCGCGGCAGACGCCCGATGGCTTGCACCATAGAAAAGGCCGACGTGCCGAACTGCAGGATACCCAATACCACCAGGATGATTTTGAGCGTGCGCTCACGATTGGGTGTGGTCACCGGTTTCTCCGTGCGTGTTGATGGCCGCCTTGAGAATCAGCCGCCGCGTGGGAGTTCTCGCCCCCAGCGCTCGATCGCGTGTGCCAAGTCGCCGAATTCCCGTCCCGCGCGGGTGAGGTCGTAGCTCACGCGGATCGGTGGGCCCGCTTCGACAGTACGGACAACTAGACCACGGGCTTCCAGCTCTTTCAGCCGGGCCGAGAGCACCTTGTCACCGGGACCCCGCGCCCGTTCCGAGAGCTCACTGAAACGGAGTGGCCCGTCCTGCAGCACGTTGAGAATCAATGCGTTCCAGCGGGTCGATAGGATGTCGATTGCCGTTTGGAACGTGCGACAGTGGGAGTCGATCGGTTTGCGCATGGGGTATGAGGAACATACGCGATCAGCTATCCGTTGGATAGTAGCACTCTAACAGAAAGCAGGTGCGGTATGGCGGTCGGTCTCTTGATCCTGCGCCTCGTCGTCGGGTTGACCATGGCGGTTCACGGCGCTCAGAAACTATTTGGGTGGTTTGGCGGATACGGGCTGGTGGGCACGGGCGGCTTCCTGGAAAAGCTTGGGTTCGTTCCGGGGCGGCGCTATGCGCTGTTCGCCGGGCTTGCCGAGCTGGCCGGAGGGCTCCTGTTCGCGTTCGGACTGGTCACGCCCCTCGCGGCGACGCTCATCGTCAGTGTGATGTTCGTGGCGGTTGCGACCGTTCACGCAAAGAACGGCTTCTTCAACTCCAGTCAGGGATATGAATACAATTTGACGCTGGCGATAGTCGCGTTGAGTGTTGCAATCGTTGGCGCGGGCCCGCTCTCGCTGGACAGCGCGCTCCGGCTGCCCGATGCAGGTCCGCTGTGGGGCGTCGCGGCGCTGCTCGCGGGCGTGATCGGCGGGGCGGTACAGCTCGCGGGTCGAAAGGCTCACGCGGCACAAAAAGTCAGCTAAGCGGCGTCGAGCACTCACGAGCCTCACCGGCGGCGGTGAGGCTCGTTTCGCTGTAATCTTGAGCCATGCTTACAACCCTCCTCGCCGTTCTCGTCCAGGCCCAGGCTCCAGTTTCCGTCCCCGGCTTCACCCGCACCGAAGTCATGATTCCGATGCGTGACGGTGTGAAGCTACACACCGTCATCGAAGCGCCGCAGGGGGCGGCGAAGCTTCCGATCCTGCTGCATCGCACGCCTTATGGAGCTGAGTACGCGGACTTCATGGCGCGCCGCATTCAGGACATCGGGCTCGAGGGCTACATCCTGGTCGGTCAGGACATCCGCGGCCGGTTCGGTTCGGAGGGGACATTCGATATGAATCGTCCGCCGAAGACGGGGAAGAACGCGGTCGACGAGAGCACAGACGCTTGGGACACGATCGACTGGCTCGTGAAGCACGTGCAGAACAACAACGGTCGCGTCGGCACGATCGGCGTGTCGTATCCCGGCTGGCTCACGGCCGTCACCGGGATGGGCGCGCATCCGGCGCTCAAGGCCGTGAGTCCGCAGGCGCCGATGGGCGACACCTGGATGGGGGATGACTTCTTCCATCAAGGCGCGTTCCGCCTGAGCTACGGCACCGAGTACGCCTGGGGCATGGAGTCGAGCAAGGATCTGGGTGAGACGCCGTCGCCGTCGCGGTACGACCTGTACGAGTGGTATCTCTCGTTCCCAACCCTCGATTCGATGGCCCGCGCGGTGCGCGCCGAGCGGTGGCCGAGTTGGAAGAGATTCTCCGAGCATCCCGTGTACGACTCCGCGTGGCAGCGCCGCTGTCTCCCGTGCTACATGCGGCACGCGACCGTGCCCACGCTGGTGGTGGGCGGGTGGTGGGATCAGGAAGACGAATACGGCCCGCTCGCGCATTACAAGGCGCTTCAGGCGACTGACTCGACCGGCTTGGTGAGTCTGGTGATGGGGCCGTGGTATCACGGCCAGTGGTCCGGCGACTCTGGGACTGCGCTCGGCAACGCGCAATTCGGTCGACCCACAGGCGTCGAGTATCGCCAACTCCAGACGGCGTTCTTCGCGTGTCGTCTGAGAGATCAATGCACGCGCGAGATCCCGGAGGCCTGGGTGTTCGACGCCGGCGCTAACGAGTGGCACAGCTTTGCGAAGTGGCCGCCGGCGAATGCGCAGAAGAAGAAGCTCTACTTCCAGTCCAAGGGCCGATTGTCGTTTGATCCACCCAACGAGACACAGGCGGCAGATAGCTTCGTGTCCGATCCCGCGCACCCGGTGCCGTATCGCCCGCGTCCCGTCGAGCTGACGTACTCGAGCACGAGTCGCTGGCGGCGCTGGGAGACGGAGGATCAGCGCTTTGTCGACGGGCGGCCCGATGTGCTCACGTGGCAAACGGCGCCGCTTACGAGCGATGTCACCATCGCCGGCGACGTGGTCGCCAAGCTCAACGCCAGCACGACGGGGACTGATGCCGACTGGGTCGTGAAGCTCATCGACGTCTTTCCCGACTCAGTGCCTGGTCGTCCTGATTTCGGCGGCTACGAGTTGATGGTGACCGGGGAGATCATGCGCGGCCGCTACTACAAGAGCTGGTCAGCGCCCGAGGCGATCCCGGCGAATCGGGTCACCGCGTTCACGGTAGATCTGCACCAGCAGAGTTACACGTTCCAGCGCGGGCATCGCATCATGGTACAGTTGCAGAGCACCTGGTTCCCCGTGTACGATCGCAATCCGCAGACCTTTGTGCCCAATATTTTCAAGGCGCAGGCGAGCGACTATCGCGCGCAGACCCATCGCATCTATCGGACGGCGCAGCAGCCGTCATATGTGGAGGTCGATGTCTTGCCATGACGATCCAGGGGGGAACCATGGTCAATGCTCAGCGGTTCTCACTGCCACACCCCATTGGAGTTCTTAATGAAACGCGCCGTCGGTTTGTTGCTGGCCGCCCTCGCTGCCGGAACACCTGTCGCTGCTCAGTCCCGCCTGCAGGTCAAGGTAATCACCGCGTCTCCTGAGGGTTTCCTCGTCAATGCGACGCTGGTGACGGGCCAGCGTGATGCGGTCCTCATCGATGCCGCCTTTGCGCGCGCTGACGCGCAGCGCATCGTCGATACCATTCGCGCCAGCGGCAAGAACCTCACCACGGTGTACGTCACCCACGACCATCCCGATCACTACTTTGGACTCGAGGTGATCAAGCAGGCGTTCCCGAACGCACAGTTCGTGACATTGCCCGGTTCGCTCGCGAAAATCGAACGTACCTGGAAGGCGAAGGTCGATCAGTGGACGCCGATCTATCACGATGCGATCACGTCGACGCCCGTGTTACCGGTGGCGCTCGTGGGGAAGACGATCGAGCTCGAGGGGCAAAAACTCGAAATTGTCGGCCCGGTGCAGGGCGACGACGTGGAGAACGCATTCGTCTGGATTCCGTCGCTCCGCACCGTGATCACCGGCGACATCGTCTACAGCGGCGTCTACGTCTGGACCGCCGAGACCGACGCGGCCGCTCGGCGCCGCTGGGCCGCGACGCTCGATCGCATTGCAGCGCTCAAGCCGGACGTCGTCGTGCCCGGCCACGAGCAGCCGGAACGTGGGACCACGCCGGCGAGTCTCGCGTTCACCAAGGAGTATCTCGCCTCTTTCGATCAGGCGCTGGCGACCTCGTCCACCCCTGAGCAGTTGCAGGAAAAAGTGAAAGCGAAGTACTCGACTTTGGCGCTTGACATCATTCTGAAAATCGGGTCTGAGGCCGCGGTTCCGAAGCGGTAGCTGAGGAGGGTATTCTTCGAGCATGCTGACCAAACACTTTCAAGGCGCTTGCTTGCTCGCGCTTTGCGTCGCGGTGCCCGCGGTCCCTGCCGCCGCGCAGGTGCCTGATACCGTTACCACGATGCTGCGCCGCATTTTCGCGTCGGGAGAATTCGCGCCGCAACGCTTCGGGCCCGCGCGCTGGATCGACAACGGCGCCGCCTACACCACCGTGGAGCAGTCGGAAATCGTGCGCTACGAAACGGCCACCGCCAATCGCAGCATCCTGGTCTCGGCGCGCCAGCTCACGCCGCAGGGTGCGAGTGAGGCGCTGGACTTCGACGACTACGCCTGGTCCGCCGACGGCAACCTGCTCCTGCTCTTCACCAAGACGGAGCGCGTATGGCGGCAGAATACGCGCGGCGACTATTGGGTGCTCAATCGCCAAACGGGCGCGTTGAAGAAACTCGGCGGGCCGAACGCTCCGCCGTCCACCCTGATGTACGCCAAGTTTTCGCCCGCGGGCGATCGGGTCGCGTACGTGCGGCAAGGCAACGTCTACGTGGAGCGCCTCTCCGACGGCGTCATCACGGCGCTGACGAGCGATGCGGACTCGTTGCACGTGAATGGCATGACCGACTGGGTGTACGAGGAAGAGTTCGATCTGCGTGACGCATTTCGCTGGTCGCCCGATGGCTCGAAGATCGCGTATTGGCGCTTCGACATGACCGGAGTCGGGACCTTCAGTCTGATCAACGACACCGACTCGCTCTATCCAAAGATCACGCCCATTCAATATCCAAAGGCCGGGACCAAGAACTCGGGTGTCACCGCCGGGGTGGTGAGTGCGAATGGTGGCGCGACCACCTGGCTGAAGGTCCCGGATGATCCGCGCGAGAATTACCTGCCGCGCCTGGAATGGGCGGGTCCGAACGAGCTGATCCTGCAGCGCATGAACCGGCGGCAGAACACCGATCGGGTCATGCTGGCGGATGCGGCATCGGGAGCCACGCGGGACGTGCTCACGGAGCGCGACAGCGCCTGGCTCGACGTGGTCGACGATCTCCAGTGGCTGGCGAAGGGCACCGAGTTCTTGTGGACGAGTGAGCGGGACGGCTGGCGGCACGTGTATCGGGTCAGCCGAGACGGCAAGCGCGTTACCAACGTCACGCCAGGTAACTTCGACGTCGTCTCCGTCGCGGGCGTGGACGAACCCGGCGGCTGGTTCTACTACATCGCGTCGCCCGACAACGCGACGCAGCGCTACCTCTACCGCACGAAACTGAATGGAAAGGGGAGTGCTGAGCGGGTGACGCCTGCGGAGCAGGCGGGCACGCACGCCTACCGGATTTCGCCCGACGCGCGCTGGGCGTTTCACACCTACTCGAGCTTCAAGAGCGCCTCGGTCATCGAGCTCGTGCAGCTGCCGGCGCACCGCGTCGTGCGGACGCTCGTCGACAACGCGCGCCAGCGCGCGGCGGTCGCGCCGTTTACCAAGGGCTCCAGTGAATTCTTCAAGGTGCCAGTGTCCGACGGCGTCACGCTCGACGGCTGGATGATCAAGCCGACGAATTTCGACTCTACGAAATCGTATCCGCTGCTGATGTATGTGTACGGTGAGCCCGCCGGAGTGACCGTCCAGGACTCCTGGGGCGGCGGCCACCTGTGGGAGCACACGATCGCCGACCAAGGCTACATCGTGGCCACGGTGGACAATCGCGGCACGCCGGCGCCGCGCGGCCGCGCGTGGCGTAAGGTGGTGTACGGCGCGATCGGGATTCTCTCGAGCAAAGAGCAAGCGGACGCCGTCCGCGCGCTGACCGGATCGCGTCGCTATCTCGACCCGACGCGCGTCGCAATCTGGGGTTGGAGCGGCGGCGGCTCGAGCACGCTGCAGGCGATATTTCGCTATCCCGAGGTCTATCAGGTCGGCATGTCGGTGGCACCGGTGCCGGACGAGCGGCTGTACGACACGATCTATCAGGAACGCTACATGGGTCTGCTCAACGGCCCGGGGGACAGCACGCGCTACTACAACGCTTCACCGATCAGCCAGGCCGAAGGGCTCAAGGGGCGGCTCCTGGTTGTGCACGGCTCGGGGGACGACAACGTGCATTACCAGGGGACGGAGCGTCTCGTGAATCGCCTGGTCTCGCTTGGCAAGTCGTTTGACTTGATGGCGTATCCCAATCGCTCGCACTGCATTTGCGAAGGCCGCGGGACCACGCTGCACGTCTATTCGCTGCTCACGCGGTACCTGCTCGAGCACCTGCCCGCCGGAGCGCGCAGTCGGTCGCTGATGCCGTGAACTAGGGCTTCGTCGCCGTCAAACCGGAGGACGCGCGTGCGCCCTTCCAAATCACGGCTGCGTCATAGCCGTTGATCGTCTTGATCAGATCGGAATTCCAGCTTTCGAGCCCCCGCATGGCGAACTGCCTCAGCGGCCGCAGGTCGATCACTTCGTGACCCGTGGCATTCGCGTTTGAAAGCACGCCCGTGAGCCGCTGATCGCCGCCACCGAGCTCGTCAACCGAATCGCTCGCGACGGAGCCGAACCCAGATCCGCCGAGGACAGCCTGACGCGATCCCGGACCCGGGAGCACGAGAATGTGGAAGGCGCGATCGCCCGAGAGTGCCGCGACCTCGTCCGCCATGGAGCCGAGGTCGAATGAGTTGACGTAATTGGCACCGCGGATCGAGTGGTTGTAACCGAATTTCATCAGGAGCTTTGCGGACCCTTGTGTCCGTAACAGCGCCGCCAGATTGCTCCGCATCCATTCCGCGCGTCGCAGGGTGTACGGATACCGCCCACCATTCCGTTCCGCCGTTTCGATGGCGAGCGACGCCTCGAGCGTGCGCAGGATCGCGTCACTCTCGGGGTCCGGGTGCGGCCAGGCAGCCCGCAGCCCGGACACCAGCCCAGAGTCAACGGCCAGGATGAACATGTCATCCGGGTTTCGAGTCTGCGCGTTCCGCGCCCAGGCGTTGGTTTGTGCTTCCTTGAGGCGGGCAAATGCCGCGCGCGCGCCCGGCGGGACTTTCGGCTCGAGCTTGGGGATCAGATAGCGATCGTTGAAAATCTCGCGATCGAATCCCCACAGCACTTGGGCTTTACTGGGTACGGCCTTGATGACATCCGCGAGGAACTGCGCTTCCTCGTGCAGGTTGTAGAACGTGAACAGGTTGGGCGTCCTCAGGAAATCCTCGATGCCTTGGACGCCATTGCGCCTCCCGGCCGCTTCGACGTCCTGCGCGATCGGCGGGGAGAGCTCGATCGCGAACCGGCTGTAGCCCGATTCACGCAGCGCGGTGAACAGCGCCGCCGAAAGCTGGGCGGTTTCCGCGACGCCATGTTCTTCGCCGATCAATGTGAAGCGGGCGTTGCGGGCTTCCCGGACGAGAAAATCCCAGCCGGGCCCGGCGGGCCGGCCGTCGGTCATTGTCAGGGAGAGTCTGTTCGCTTGCAGCGCCTGGAGCAGCGGCGCTTGCGGTGTCTGCGGCGCCTGGGCGCTGGCGGCGCCAGTCGCGATCAGGCTGAGGTGGAGCACCAGCGACCATCGCATGAGGGTTCGATCTCCGCCGGGGTCGCTCTGGAAGCGCCGCCGTTACCGATTGATCCAGTAGGACATCTTCACGAGGAATGTGTTGTTCGGCGACAGGTTGAAGAGATTGTTCATGTCGCCGCCGAAGTTCTCCGATCCTTCCTGACCATGATACTGCGAGCGGGCCGAGCTCCACACGACGAACAGTGCCGAGCCGGGCCGATACTCCCAGCGAAATACCACGTTCGAGCGGAACTGCATGAAGTTGAATCCCGGGTCCAGCCGATTCGTGACGGTTGTATCGGTGAACGCCTGATACCGGCTGTCGTAGTCATCCGCGCGCGGCGTCGCCGACAACTCGCGGGTGTTGCTGTAGGTGCCCTTCGAAATGAAGGGCTGCCCGTACACCTGGAGCGTCGCGTTCGGGTTGAACGGATACGTGAACCGCATCGTGAGGCCGAACTCTTTTTGCTCGAGATGTCCGAACAGCGAGTGCAGCGCGCTGTCGGCGCCCCTAAACTGCCCGCGCGCCTGGATGTCGTTCGTGCTGCGGGAGTAATTCGGTGACACCGAGCCGGTCACCCGTTGCGCGATCTTGAAGTCGATCTCAGGCGAGATGCTCCAGCTGTGCGAACGCCCGCCGTCGCCCGTAATGTAGTTCCCGAACACGACGGGATACACGCTCTTCCGATCGTCGCCGACGATTACCATCCACGGCGCGAAGTACGAATCCTGCCGCACGGCAGGACCGCCGCGCGCGCAGGAGTAGCAGTAGGTCTTGCCCAGCTGCCCGAGCGTGCCGCCGAAGTGGAGTGACCATTGGCTATGGAACGTGGTGTGCGTGTTCGTATTGAACGCGCGCTCTTCGGGGAGGCCTGCGGTCGTCCAATACTGCCACCAGTTGAAGTTCCA
>DATFVZ010000161.1:0-6228 GCA_035259785.1 Gemmatimonadales bacterium | reverse complement strand
GGGCGCGACTCCCGCCAGCCTCCTCGCGCACTTCCGGGCCGTCGCGGACGCGACCCCGGTGCCGGTTCTCATCTACAACATCCCGAAATACACGCATCTGCCGCTGGCCCCGGGACTCCTGCAAGAGCTCGCCGGTCATGAGCAGATCGTGGGCGTCAAAGACTCCTCCGGAGACCTGAAGAACCTGGCGGCGTATCGCGAGGCGGTCCCAGCGTGGACCGTGCTGGCGGGATCGGCGTCGTTGTTGTTTGCCGGCCTCGAGCTCGGGTGTCAGGGCGGGGTGGTGGGTGTGGCTTGCTATGCGCCGCGACTGTGCGTGACGCTCGTGCAGGAATTCCAACACGGCAATCGCACGGCGGCGGGCCAGATCCAGGAGCGCGTGACGCCGCTGGATAAGGAGATCGTCGGCAAGCACGGTCCCGCCGGCGTGAAGGCGGCGATGGATGCCGTGGGGTTGTACGGCGGGCCTGTCCGGCCCCCGCTCGCGCCGCTGTCGGCAGCCGATCGCGATCGCGTCAGCGCGCTCGTGCGCGGTGACTGACTACGGTGTGCTGTTCCGCGAGCTGGCGATTCCGCGGCTCGTGGGCTCCGCCAACCATAGGAAGGTTCGAGATATCCTCACGCGCGAGCTCGAGGCGCGAGGGTTTTCCGTCGAAGGGCATGCGTTCTCCGGCCGGCCCGCGCGTGCCCTCCTGACAACACCGCGGACAGTGCAGGGCATCAATCTGATCGCTTCACGGCTGCCTCCCGCAGGGCAGGCGGTTCGTCCGTCCGTGTGGTTGGTGGCGCACTACGACTCCAAGGGTCAGCCGATCTCGATGGCGCTGCGGCTTCTGGGATTTGGCTCGTTGTTCATCGGCCTCATCGGGTTACTGCTCGCTCCGATTCCGGCGCTCGTCGCGCTCATGTTGGGAGCCGCGATCGCCGGGCTAAATCGCGTGAATGACAACTCGCCTGGCGCCGTCGACAATGCCACCGCACTGGTCGCGATCTTCATGACTCTCGATCAATTGCCGCAGGGCGCGAACGTGGGAGTGGTGTTCCCCGACGCGGAAGAGTACGGTCTGGTCGGAGCGCGAGCGCTAGCCACAGATCACGCAGATCTGTTCGCAGATGCAGCGCTGATCAACCTGGATGGACTGGATGACGTGGGCCGGCCGATCGCGTTCCTGCATCGCCCCGGGAAAATCTGCGCCGCCATTGCGTCCGCAGTAGGCGCGCGACGCTGGCGGTGGTTGCCGGTCGTTGTCGATGGCCTCGCCCTGGCGCGCGTCGGCGCCGAATGCATCACGATCTTGAAGGGAAATTCGCAAACCATGCGGATCGTGCATCGCCCCGGCGACACACCGGGTCGCGTTCGGCTGGACGGAGCAGCGAGCATTGCGGCAGGGCTGGCGCGCGTGCTACGCACGCCATAGCTTCTTTCAGAGGATACTCCAGTGCCGAGGCCCCCATTTCGGGGCCTTTTTTCTTTCCAGCAAGGACGAGTCAGAGTGTTCGGACCAAAGACGCAGTGCGTCGTGGTGGTCGGTGCCCAGTGGGGCGACGAGGGCAAGGGCAAGATCGTCGACGTCCTCGCCGAGCGCGCGGACCTCGTGGTGCGCTACCAGGGCGGCGCCAATGCCGGACACACGGTGGACACGGGCGAGGGCAAATCGTTCGTCCTGCATCAAATCCCTTCGGGCATTCTGCAGGGCGCGGTCTGTGTCGTCGGCAACGGTGTCGTGCTCGATCCAGAGCAGCTGTTTGCCGAGTTGGATGCGCTCGAAGGGCGTGGTGTCCGCACCGAGCACAAACTGCACATCTCCGACCGCGCCCATCTGACGCTTCCCTACCACAAGCTGCTCGATCGCGCGCGGGAAAAAAAAGATCAGATCGGGACAACGGGGCGGGGGATCGGGCCGACGTATGAGGACAAATACGGCCGCCGCGGTGTCCGGGTAGGTGATTTGCGTAATCTGGCTCGCGCGCAAGAAATCGTGCGGGCACGAGTGGAAGCGGCCAATCAGATGCTCAAACTGCTCCACGGATCAGGGAGCACCGAGCAGGCCGATGCGCAGGACCACGTGCAGCTCCTCGAGCGCCTCGCGCCGCGGCTTCTGCCTCTCGCCGTCGATGCCGGACGCGTTGTGTGGGAGGCGCTGGAGCGCGGTGAGGCGGTCTTGCTCGAGGGCGCGCAGGGCGCGCTGCTCGACGTCGATCACGGCACCTATCCCTATGTCACCTCGTCCAACACGACGGCAGGGGGCGCCGCAGTCGGCGTCGGGATCGGTCCCACGGCGATCGACGCCGTGCTCGGCGTCGTGAAGGCGTACACGACGCGAGTGGGAAATGGGCCACTCCCCACCGAAGCGGCGCCCAATGTGGCCGAGCGCATTCGCGAGCTGGGAGGCGAATTCGGCGCCACCACGGGCCGGCCGAGGCGCTGTGGATGGTTCGACGCGGTCGTCGTTCGCTATGCGGTTCGGGTAAATGGATTGACCGGTCTGGCAGTCACGAAGCTGGATGTGCTCGATTCGTTCGCGGAAATTCCGGTCGGCGTCGGATATCGGCTGGACGGAAACAGGATCGATAGCATGCCACCCGATGTCGAGTCAATTGGACGGGTAGAGCCAGTTTATGAAACGGTGACGGGATGGCAGAAGAAGCTCAGCGAGGTGCGGCGCCTTGCCGATCTCCCACCGGCCGCAAGAGCATACGTGGATCGGTTGCAGGATTTGGCGGGAGCGCCCGTCAGGTATGTAAGTGTGGGGACGCGGCGGGACCAAATAATAGAGGTTTGACGAACAGCACCCCGTCGATAGAAGACGCTAAGGCGCCAAGACGCCTGAGTGGTTAACAGCGGTTGGTTGCAAGAAAAGGCTCCGCCACGCATTTCTTCGATGCTAATGGATCCGAGGACTGCAGTACCTTCGGGTCCATGCTTTTTCGAGACTTGAAAGCCTATCAGCATGCTCTCCGTGTCGCCGCCCTGTCGCGGCCACTCATCAAGCGACTGCCGGAATCAGAGCACGACCTGGCCGATCAATGGCGGCGAGCTTCGAACAGCATCATTCTGAACCTTGCAGAAGGGGTCACCCGAAAGGGCTCGAAGGAATTCAGGCGCTTCGCTGACATCGCGCGAGGCTCTTTGCACGAACTAGAAGCAATCGTCGATCTCGTGCAGCACCTGGGGTTCTTTCAGCCAGCGGACCTGGCCGAGCTGATCACGGCGCGAGATGAGTGTGCGAGAACCGTCTACGGACTTCTTCGTAAGCTCTCCGCAGCGCTACCTACAAGCTGAGCGCTGTTAACCACTCAGGCGTCTTGGCGCCTTAGCGCCTTCTATCGACGGGGTGCTGGTCGTCAGTCCGCCTCCAGAAAACGAGAAACCCCCTTGGTTTCCCAAGGGGGTGATCGCCTGCCACACACCGTGCGCCCTAGAACCCGATGTGAGCGAAGCGAACTCCTTCTCGCTCTCGGGTGGGCGCGCCAATCCCCTCTGGCAGCCGGGCTATCTCATTACCTCCGAGACCCCTAGGCTTTGCGCCCCGCCGTCACCGACGGTTTGCCCTGAGCAGAGATTCCGGGCGCGAGGAAGGGCAAGAACAGTGCCCGGCAGCTAACTTCTGAAGCCGCAAGCGCTCCCGACATAAGCGCTTACACGAAATATCTGGCTTTCTGCACTGTTATATGCTTTTTGCATGAGTCGCCGGTTCAGGCGACACAGTTACCCTTCCCCTTCCCCGTTCCCGCTTCCCCGTAAGTTGCGCCGATGCCTCCCGTCGTGCTCGTCGCCCCCGCCGCCTTCAAAGGCACACTCGGTCCTCGTCAGGTCGCAGCGGCGATCGCGTCGGGCGTGCACCGGGCGTTTCCGGAGGCAACGGTGCTCGAATGTCCCGTTGCCGACGGCGGCAATGGCCTGCTCGATGTCGTGCTCCCGCCCGCCGGCGGGTTGCGCGAGCGCGTCGAAGTCACCGGCCCGATCGGTGAGAGGGTCTCGGCCGAAATCGGATGGATCGACAGTGAGACGGCGATCATTGAAAGCGCATCAGCCTGCGGCCTCGCGCTCGTGGAACCGGAAGATCGTGATCCGCTCAGCACCACCACGCGGGGCGTCGGTGAATTGATCTGGACCGCTGCAGATCGTGGCGCGCGCACCATTGTTGTTGGGCTCGGCGGCTCGGCGACGGTTGACGGCGGAACCGGCGCGGCGCGCGGCCTCGGCTGGACGTTCGAGAACGCGGACGGCGAACAACTTCCGGACGGTGGCGGCGCGCTCGCGGATGTCGCGACGTTTGGACCGGGATGGGGACTGTCGGCGCGCGTGATCGCGCTCGCCGATGTTGCGACGCCGCTCGTCGGTCCCGACGGTGCCGCTCCGGTATTCGGCCCCCAGAAGGGTGCGCGGCCGGACGAGATTCCGCGACTCGTCGCCGGCCTCGATCGCCTGGCGCAACTATGGACGCAAGCCGGCCGCCCCGAGCTCGGCACGATGCCGATGGGAGGTGCGGCCGGAGGTCTTGCCGCGGGACTCGTTTTTTTCGCCAAGGCCGAGCTCGCAGCCGGTGCGGACTGGGTCCTGGAGCGCGCCGGTTTCGATTCGGCACTGGCAAAAGCCGACCTCGTTATTACGGCTGAGGGTTCATTCGACCGCACGTCGCTCGTCGGAAAAGCACCGGGTGAAGTCGTGCGACGGGCGCAGGCTGCGAGCAAGAAAGTGGCGGTGGTGGCGGGCAAGGTCGAGGGCATGCCCGGCGTTCATGTCATTGGGGGCGACGGAGGCAGGCGCATGCTCGATGGCCCAGCGGTTGCACGGCTGGCCGAGCGGGTCGCGCGTCAGGCGCTGCACATTTAACTTCCGGCTCCCTATGTCCCCCGCGACAACTGTGGACAAGACGATGGAGAAGCTCGTGTCGCTCGCCAAGCGACGCGGCTTTGTCTTCCAGTCCTCCGAGATCTACGGTGGCCTCGGATCGGTCTGGGATTACGGACCCCTCGGCGTCGAGCTCAAGAAAAACATCAAAGAGCGCTGGTGGCGGTCCATGGTCCACGAGCGCCACGACATCGAAGGTCTCGACGCCGCGATCCTCATGCATCCCAAAGTGTGGGAAGCGTCGGGGCACGTCTCGGGGTTCACCGATCCGCTGGTGGACTGCAAGCACTGTAAAAACCGCTTCCGGGCGGACGATCCGAAGATCAAAGGCACGCCCGGCCAACCTGACGCGCAGTGCCCCGCGTGCGGCAGCAAAGGCACGCTCACCGCGCCGCGGCAATTCAATCTGATGTTCAAGACGTTCATGGGGCCGGTCGAGGACCAGGCGGCGGTCGTCTACTTGCGGCCCGAAACTGCGCAGGGGATCTACGTCAATTATCTGAACGTGCTGCAGTCGTCGCGGCAGAAGATTCCGTTCGGCGTCGCGCAGATCGGCAAGGCGTTCCGCAATGAGATTACGCCCGGGAATTTCATTTTCCGCACCCGCGAATTCGAGCAGATGGAAATGCAGTTCTTCGTCAAGCCGGGCAGTGAGAACGAGTGGTTCGAGACGTGGCGCGCCGAGCGAATGAAATGGGTGGAGGAGCTGGGAATTCGCCCCGAGAAACTCCGCTGGCATCAGCACGGCCCGGACGAGCTGGCGCACTACGCCAAGGACGCCTACGACATCCAGTACGAATTCCCGTTCGGATGGAACGAGTTCGAGGGCATTCACAACCGCACCGATTTCGATTTGTCCAACCATCAGAGGCACGCGGGGAAGAAGCTCGACTATCTCGATCCCAAGACAAACGAGCGGTTCATCCCGTATGTAGTGGAGACCTCGGCTGGCGCCGACCGAACCACCCTGGTGGTGCTGTGCGACGCGTATCGAGAGGAAGAGGTGAGCGGTGCGGAGGCGGCCGAAGGCGGCGAGCAGCGCGTCGTTCTGAAGCTCAAGCCATCGCTCGCGCCCCTCAAGGCGGCCGTGTTCCCCCTGGTGAACAAGGACGGGATGCCGGAGCTGGCGCACCGCATTCACGACGACCTGAGGCGCCGCTTCAACGTGTTCTACGACGACGGTGGATCGATCGGGCGGCGCTACCGGCGCCAGGACGAAGCCGGCACGCCCTTCGGCATCACCATCGACGGGCAATCGACGCAGGACCAGACCGTCACCGTTCGAGATCGCGACACGCTGAAGCAGGATCGCGTCGCCGCGAGCAAGCTCGTCGAATACCTGACGCAGAAGCTGGCGGGGTGACGCTCGAGGA
>DATFVZ010000160.1:0-2810 GCA_035259785.1 Gemmatimonadales bacterium | reverse complement strand
GGTCGGCAAGCGCACGATCGCGCTGTTGGTGCTTTTATAGATCGTGAATCCGCCGAACGCCCCGGAGCAGACGATTTCTGCGCCTTTGGGGTAGCCCCGATACTGGCCGATCGTGGCCGGGGTCGCTCGACGGTAGACGTGGTAGTAGAACATCAACCGTTCATCATCCGCGCCGCCCGGCGTATCGCCCTTGCCACCTGTCGAGAGCTTCCAGCGCGCGCGGAGCGCGGGCGGCAAGATCGAGAGATAGCGATTCGGCACCCAGTCGCAGAGCGCGGAGAGTTGCCGCTCGTCGAGCGTGGCGATCTGTTCCGGCCAGCGCCGTTTCGCTTCGCCGAGGGTCGAGTAGTACAGTATGATGACCATTTCCGCATCGGCCACCGGGACCGTCTCCGGGAACGTGCGGACGTGCTCGCGGTTCAGGACGTCGCAGCGGAGGCGCGGCAGCCATTGCTGACCCGCCTGGCTCGCGTCGGCGACGAATTGCGTCATCTGCCCTTGTGCATCGGTCGCGACGTACCGCAACACCGGATCGGCGGCGGGCAGCGGCCGGCCGGTCATCTGGCTGACCGCGATGTCAGGCTGATTCGGATCTTGGGCCAGGGGGTGCGCCTTGATTTGGAGCGGCACATAACCGCCCCCGGTCGTATCGCACCATACGTGAATGAAACTCGACCCACGGACCATCGCCCCATCGAGCGCATTCCAGAACACGTGATTGTCATTGGTGCCGATATCGCCCGCGTCCAATTCCAGGAACTGACGCGCCATCTCAGCCGCGCGCTGGGCCGTTTCACCGAGATCGATCGCATGCGGATCGGGCGCCGGCGGATCGACCATGAGTGTTTCTACAATCTTGGAACACAGATCGGCCGCTTTGTTGGGGACCGCGTTGTTGTTGTCGGCGCCGGGCGCGAACTCGGCGCGCCAGATGTCCTGGTCCTGCACCTTCGAAAGCCGCGACCAGGCAAAGCCTTGGCGGATGCGCGTCCAGTGCACATCGAGCGCGAGTCGGTTGCGCGCGAGACGTTCTTGCCGGAGGACCAAGTTGTGGACGGAGCGGAAGAGCGTCTCGTCGTCCGCTTCCAGCATGGGTCCCAACCCGGCGTTGGCGTCCGGTGCCGAGCCAACGGACAACGCCGGGGTTCCGGGCTGCGGGGCAACCTTTGCCGCACGAGAGGCGCCAAAGGTGCCATCGAAGCCCGAGTCAACGCCGCCGCGCGGCGCTTCGGACAACGGGATCGCGGCCATCGCTGCATCGAGACCGAAGAGCGGTGTGCCCAACCCGTTAGACGTGGGTGTTATGGACTCATGCCAAAAGCCTGGGTCATAAATGTTTTCTCATCGCTAGGGAGTCGGGACCGTCAGTCCTTGCGAGCACTTGCCCGGGGTGTCTGCCGGTAGCCCCCGGTCTCCCTAGCGTTCCTCATGGAGGCGTCATCACGATCAGGTGGTTCAGCAGCGCTTGCGCTTCCCGTATGTTCCGGTCGATGGGGCCAGACCCCACCGTGCTCGCCGCGAACTCCTGCGGACGGATCTGTGTGTCCAGACTGGCACGCACCGTTTCGAGTTGGGTCTGCAGACTCCTCAGGTTGTCCGTAAAGGCGCTCATCGCACGCGCTCCTGGTTAGAATCGTCTCTTTTCCATTATCTTATTCAACTTCTCATCGATATCCTTCACGCGCTTGCCGAACTCCGTATTCATCACGACCGCGTCGAGCCGGTCGGCGATCATCTTTTCGAGGAGCGCAAACAGCTTCGCGCGATAGCGCCACGCGATGGCCGCCGCGATGGCCGGCACACTGGCCGTGCCGATGAGACTGGCGACCCAATCCAGGAACGTGTGCACGATCCCCCCGAGGTTATGTGTCTAACCCAATTACCACAAGGGTTCTGGGACGTCATCCGGCTCGCCGTCCCACTCCGTGGCGCGCGGCCAGTGGAGAATGGACTGGATGATCTCCCGCTCTTTCATGCCGTCGAGCGCTTGCTGTTTGGCCCACCGGGTGAGATGTCGTGCCAGGCCTCGATCGTTGCCCGACGCCAGCTCGATCGCCTCCGTGACGTCATTCCGCTCGGGCGTGGCGAGCGGCAGTGGGTTACGGGCTTGACCCTCCGGCGGCGCGGGCGGGAGCGAACGATCGAGTCTGGCGATGAGCGCGTTAAGGATCGAGGTCGATTGATCGGCGAGGCGCACAGCCGACTGCATGGCCGCCTCCGCGCGATCCGCTCGCCGGAGCTGCTCCTCATAGGTCTCGCGCGTCACCCAGGGCCATTTCATTTGCGCTTTTTCGGTTTGGGTTTGGGCTTGGCCTTCCGCCGTGCTTCCGCGAGCTTCACACGCTCCTGGCGGATCTCTTCGTCCTCATTGGTCTCCTCTTCCTCGTCTTCCTCTTCCTCGGGCAATGGCTCCGAGCCGAGGGTCAGGTCGCCGCGCGCCGCCTCCGGAATCGGCGGTTGGCCGAGCGATTCATTGACGGACTCGACGATCGTCGGCGCCGACGGCGTATAGGTCGGGTCGTTGTCGGGCGTGACAGCGAGCGCGCCGCACCCATGGCATTTCTTCTCGGCATTCAACAGCCACTGCTGGGCGCTGTGCCGCTGGCCGCATTTGCGGCAAATCCATTCACTCATAGGGGCCTCATCGCGGACACCGGCATTCGTGGAGGTGAAAACAATGCTCATGCACGTTTACATATTCCTCTTCGGGCGGCAGCACCATCACCATGACGAAGTTGTCGGGAATGAGCGCGTAGCGCGCACTCGCGATCTCATTCCACGTCGGATGCCGGAATGGATGCGCAACCGAG
>DATFVZ010000159.1:0-2229 GCA_035259785.1 Gemmatimonadales bacterium | reverse complement strand
CGGATAACGCAGGGGCAGCTCGATCATCTCGCGGATGGAGCCGAGCTCGCGCTGCAGCCCGCCGATATCCTCGTAGGCGATCCTCTGCGGCAGCACCTCGATGCCGCCGCCGCGGCGGCTGATCTCGATCGTGGTCATCGGTTGGATGACCACAGGCCCCTTGGGCCAGGTTTGTAGAACCGTGAAGTCCTGGCTGCGCGTTCCCATCAGCGTGGCGCGGACACGGTCGCCTGCGAGCAATACCAGGCCTTCGAGGAGGCGGCCGACATAGTGATCGTGGCCCTCCTTGCAGGCGTAACGCAGCGCGGTGAGCGGCGCCAGCCTGACCTTCCTGGCGGGACGGTAATCGGCGCGCTGCAGCCGCATCCGTTCGCCCAGCGAGGTCCCGGCATTGTGACGGGTCAGCCCGTCGATCTGCACGATGCCCTTGCCGCGATCCTCGGGAAACGCCGGCATCGCCTTGGCGACGGTTTCTCTCTTTCCGATCAGCCGAATGACATCCCCCGGTGCAATGCCCGTGAGGCTCATGTCGGCCGGATCGAGACGGGCCAGGCCACGACCGACGTCCTTCGCCAGGGCCTCGGTCGCCTTGCGCATCAGATCGCCGGGAGCCGTCGCTCTCACTGCCTCGCCGTACTGCGCCATAGCTGCCTCGCTGCGTCGACCGTCGCGACTGGGCGGACTGCCGGGACCTCGCCGCGTCGGGCGTTGCCCTGGGCCTTTGCTCAATCGGGGCTTTCGTCCTCCCTCATCGCGACGTCAGCCAAATTCCCCAGCTCGAGCCGCAACGAGAGATCCTCGTCCTGCAGGCCAAAATGGGCCTTGAGTTCGTCCATGCGCTGCTCCAGCCGCAGCAACGCCAGTCCCAGGCGCTCGACGTCATCATCCGCCAAGTGGCCGCCTTCGACGCGACGGATGGCCTGACGCTCGACCAATTGACGCAGCGTCTCGACCAGAGCGAGAACCAGGCGCACGAGATCGTCCGCTGCGGTTTCGCCGTCGGTGGCGATATAGCTGGGCGCCGGCCGCAGCATCACCATGCCTCCGGGGCGCGCACGGTCACAAAGGAATAGGGTGCCCAGGGCCCCGTGCAGCTGACGTCGAGTGCCGGATGACGCGCGCGAACGTCGATGACGGTCGCGACAAATGACGAGACCTCATTGCGCTCAACGAGATACGACGCGGTCAAGGTGGGCGCTCGCGTCGTCGCGAGCGCCCATACGGCATGTTCCGCCGCCGGGTCGAGATGCCGCCGCAACGCGCGTTCGATGCGGCGTGCTGTGTCTTCGCTGGCGATCCTCTCGCGCAGATAGCGTGTCCCGGGCGGCAGTGCCTGCGTGGCGTCGTCCTTGCGTTCAGCATCGCGGGCGTGCGGGCATTCTGCGTGGATATTCGTGACGCGCAGCGCAAATTCGACCTTCCCACGCAGGCGTCGAAGATCGTCGGCCAGCGCGCGATGTATGGACCGAAGGCGGTCCCGGAGCACGCCTTCGTCGGGAACGATGGTGGCGAAACGCAGCGGGAGGACGGCGTGCCGCTGCATAAGCACGTCGAGAACCTGCTGGTGCAACCAGACGCTCCGCGGGCTCGGCGCGATCATGCGGCGGGACAGACTGCTCGCGGCGGCAGCGCAGTCTCCGCACGGCACCGCAAAAACGCTGGCGCCGTCGTGCCCCTTCACGGACGTGCCGTCGAAGCTCGGAGAATCCACGACGCCATAGACGTACAACATCGTCACGAACCTCGCTCATCGAGCAACGTCATGTCGCCCGCGCGTACGCTGCGCATCTTTTGCGCCGTCTCGACAGACGATACCAGCACCTTCAATCCGACATAGACGAGGTCGACGCCGGCCAGCGAGATCGTCGCTTCGCCCCAAAGCACGACGCCTTTGTTCAGCGCGCGATCGAGGAGATCGGCGAGCGCCGCATTCCGCTCATGTCCGATGCGAACCCTCATCGTCAGACGCTCCCAGGTGACAATCGGCGAAACTGCAAGGCGCCCATGGCCCGTTAAGCTCGTAGTCGAATCCCGATCGGCGGGAGCCGTCGCGCAACGCGTCGATGGCCGCAAGAAAGACGTTCTCGTGATCTCGCGCGACCAGACAGGCGCCATTCCACACCATTTCACCGGCACGGCGATGAATTGCAGGCGGCTGAATGTTCAGTGTCGCGGTCGTACGCGCCACGGCGGACAGGCGCTGACGGCTGTCGGCGATGCAGCGAATGA
>DATFVZ010000158.1:0-6057 GCA_035259785.1 Gemmatimonadales bacterium | reverse complement strand
GGAGCTGAGCTGAGGCAGGCTCGCCAGAGCGACGACTTCTCGGCGACGCTCCTTGAGGTATTGCGAGATGATCGCGGCGACGCGGGTCGCGGCCTCGCGCCCACGCACATCCGCTTGCTGCTCGAGAACCCGGCCAACGCGGCTGCTGGTGAGCCAGGCGACGAACGCGACCAGCAAAACGGCGATCCCGCTGCCCGAAATGAGAACGCTGCGCCGCAGTTGTTGAGACTTTATGGCCATTCCCGAGGGGTTTAGTTTTGGTCACGTATGCGGAACATCCCAAGCTACGATCCGTCGTCGCTCGAGGCAAAGTGGCAGGCGCGTTGGGTGGAGCGTCATACCAACGAGCCCGACCTCGATCGTGCAGCTCGACCGTTCTACAACTTGATGATGTTTCCGTACCCGTCGGCGGAGGGATTGCACGTCGGTAACATGTTCGCGTTCACCGGCGCGGACATTTACGGGCGCTTCAAGCGGCTGCAGGGATTCGATGTCTTCGAGCCGATCGGCTTCGACGCGTTCGGCATTCACTCCGAGAACTACGCATTGCAGGTCGGCAAGAATCCCGCGACGCTCATTCCGCAGAATATCGCCACATTCCGGCGCCAGCTCCGGCAATTCGGCGGGATGTACGACTGGCGGCACGAGCTCTCGACCACTGATCCCGCGTATTACAAGTGGACGCAATGGATTTTCGTCCAGCTCTTCAAGGCGGGGCTCGCCTACAAGAAGCGCGCGGCGGTCAACTGGTGCCCCAAGGACAAGACCGTGCTCGCCAATGAGCAGGTCATCGATGGTCGTTGCGAGCGCTGCGGCACCGCGGTCGAGCAGCGCTTTCTCGACCAGTGGTTCTTCCGCATCACCGATTTCGCCGAGCGCTTGCTCGCGAATCTCGATCACATCGATTGGTCGGCGTCGACCAAGACGCTGCAACGCAACTGGATCGGCCGGAGCGAAGGCGCCGAGCTCATTTTCGAGACACCCAGCGGCAAGAAGATCACGGTATTCACGACACGGCCCGATACGGTCTTTGGGGCCACCTACTTGGTCCTCGCGCCGGAACATCCCTTTGTCGACGAGCTGACCGCCGTCGAACAACGTCCGGCCGTCAAAGCATATCAGCGCGAGGTTCAGTCAAAGGACATTGTGTCGCGGCGCGTCGGCGATAAGACAAAGACGGGGGTGTTCATCGGATCCTACGCCCGCAATCCTGCCACGGGCGAGGCGATCCCAATCTGGGTCGCCGATTACGTTCTCATGGAGTACGGCACCGGCGCGATCATGGCCGTGCCGGCACACGACAAGCGGGACTTCGAGTTCGCGACGCAGTTCAAGCTCCCGATTCGCCAGGTTGTCGAGACACCGGGGGAACCGCTGCCAAGCGTGTCCGAAGACGGGACGTTGATGAACTCGGGCGCCTTCGATGGCATGCCCGGTCGTGATGCGGCCAGGAAGATCGTTGCGTGGCTCGCCGAACGCGGCCTCGCCACTCCGCGGGTGCAGTACCGGCTCCATGACTGGTGCATCTCCCGGCAGCGCTATTGGGGGCCGCCGATCCCCATCATCTATTGTGAGAAATGCGGTGCGGTACCGGTGCCGGAGAAGGACCTTCCCGTCGAGCTTCCGCTCATCGATGACTTCCGTCCCGATGACACGGGCGTCAGCCCACTCGCGCGCCATGAGGAGTGGTATTTCGTGAAGTGCCCGCAGTGCGGCGGTGAGGCGAGGCGCGAAACCGACGTGTCCGACACGTTCCTCGATTCCGCCTGGTACCACCTCCGCTATCCCTCCACCGAGTTCCACGACCAGCCGTTCGACCCGGCACGAACCACGAAGTGGCTACCGGTGAGCAGCTACATCGGCGGCAATGAACACGCCGTCCTCCATCTACTCTACGCGCGATTCATCTGCATGGTCCTGAACGATCTGGGGCATGTGCAGTTCGACACGCCGTATCCCAAATTCCGGGCGCACGGACTGATCATCAAAGACGGCGCAAAGATGTCCAAATCGCGCGGCAACGTCGTGGTCCCAGATACCTATATCCACCAATGGGGGGCCGACACGTTCCGGATGTACCTCATGTTTCTCGGGCCTTTCCAAGAAGGTGGGGATTTCAGGGACGAAGGGATCGTGGGAATACGCCGATTTCTCGAGCGGCTTTGGGCGATGGCGTACCAGACGTCCGACACGGCGTCCGTAACGGCACAGGCGACATCCAAGCTGCATCAGACGATCCGGAAGGTGTCGTCGGATACGGAATCGCTCCAGTACAACACCGCGATTGCCGCGATGATGGAGTATGTGAACGTGCTCAAGGAGCAGGACGCGGCGCGGACGGACCAGCTCACGCCACTCATCGTCATGTTAGCCCCCTACGCCCCACACATCGCGGAAGAGCTCTGGGAGGCGCTCGGCGGCAAGGGCTCGGTGTTTGAGCAATGCTGGCCGTCCTTTGATGAACGGCTCGCCAGCGCGGGCGACGTCGAGATCGCGGTGCAAGTGAACGGGAAGCTTCGCTCCCGCCTGACAGTTCGTCGCGGGTTGCCCCAGCAGGAAGCCGTCGAGCTCGCGCTCGCCGATGAGTCAGTGAAGAAGTACGTCGACGGGATAAAGGTGAAGAAGGTGATCTACATCCAGGATCGCCTGCTCAATCTGCTCGTCTAGAGCAGCTTCGCGATCACGTCGCCGACGACGTACCCCACCGCTGCGACGCCCAGACCAACGACAAACATATCCAGGCCGCTGCGGATGATCCCGCGACCCGTAAAGAAGCTGCGTGCGGCGCCAACGCCGAAGTGTGACAGCATGGCGATGGTGAACGCGGTCCACATAGCGATGCGCCCTTCGAGGAAAAGAAAGGGGGCCACCGGAATGAAGGCGCCCACTGCGGTCGCCACGCCGGTGATCCAGCCTTCGCGGAACGGAGTGGCGTGGGCCTCGCCGATCTTCAGCTCTTCGCGTACGGATTCGCCTAACGCACGCTCCGGATCGCGCATGACCTCTTGAGCCATGCGCTGCGCGGTGCGCGGCTCGACACCCTTAGCCTGGTACAACAGCGCCAGCTCGTCCTGCTCAACCTCTGGCATCAGACGAATCTCTTCCTTCTCCATCGCGATTTCGTGCGCGTACACCTCCTGCTCGCTCTTGGCAGCGAGATAGCCGGATGAGCCCATCGATAGCGCGTCGGCGATCATGCCGGCGACGCCGGAAATCATGATGACATGCGGCTGCACCGCCGCACCGATCACGCCCGCGACGAGACCAAAGTTCGCCGTGAGCCCGTCGTTGAATCCGTATACGACGTTGCGCAAAAAGCCTCCCGAGCCGCTCTTGTGCCACGGCTCGGCACCCTTGCCCGCGATACTGGCCAGTGTTTCGGCGTGGGCGGCCGACTCTTTCGCGAGTTGGAGCGAGACTTCCTGCGCATCGGGAAGCGTCGAGGCGTTGTGAAGATCGAGATAGCCCTTCACTTCCTCGCCTTCTTCTCGGAGCAAGAGCGGCAGCAAGAGTCGCGTACCGAACCGTCGTCCAAACCAGGCCCGGATCTTCGCGTTCAGCGACGGCCGCGCGAGGCCAACTTCGTGACCGTGCTCGGCCAGCAGCTTGCCCCAGATCTGAACGTGCCGCTCTTCGACTCCGGCCAGCTTGATATAGACGTCCTTCTTTTGGGGATCACGCTCCTGACCAGCCAGCGCGAGATACAGGTAGGCGGCGTCTGCTTCGTCTTGCCAATGATGGAGCCATTCGTGAACGTCAGATTTTGGCATGCCCCAAGATATCCCGGAAATCTCAAGTTCCTACTAGGTAAATACTTACGTGCGTCGTGCGTCGTTCGTCGTGCGTAACGACGCCGCGAATCCCACCCACGACGCACGACGTACGACGCACGGTAGGGCCCGCGACGCTCTAAGTCCTTATCGCATCTTATAGATCGGACATGACCGTGTCTCTAGCCGTCCCGGACATCCTAGTCGCCAGAGCGCAAGCCGGTGATGAAGAAGCCCTCGAAGCCTTGTACCGGGCTTTCGAGACGCCTGTCTACAATCTCGCGCGTCGGATGCTCAAGCGACCGGAGGATGCCGAAGACGTGGTACAGGAGACGTTTCTCGAAGTGGTGCGGAACATCAAGCAGTACCGCGGCGAAGGGCATTTGTGGGGGTGGGTGCGCCGCATCGCGTCGACAAAAGCGTTGATGCGGATTCGTCGGGATCAGATTCGCGCGACCGAACCGCTGGACGACGAGCCTGGCAAACCAGGGATGCACGTGGGCGCGAACATCGACCTCGAGCGCGCGTTCGAGCAGCTGTCGGAGACTTCACGCGCGGTGGTGTGGTTGCACGACGTCGAAGGGTACACGCATGAAGAGATCGCGGAGCAGATGGGCAAATCGGTCAGCTTTTCAAAGTCGCAGCTGGCCCGAGCCCACGCGCGGCTGCGGCGCATGCTGGATATAGATGCCGGAGAGGCTGGAGGAACTCACGCATGATGCATTGTACGATGGAAGATCTGGGCGCACTGCGGGCCGGTGAGGGGTCGGTGTGGGCGCGCCGGCACATCACGACCTGCGACATCTGTCAGAAAGAGCAGGAACTGCTCTACCAGCGGGTCGCGCAGCTCAAGGCGCTACCGGCGCTGCGACCGTCGCGCGATCGTTGGCCGGCGGTGCAGGCGGTCATTCGGGCCGAGCGCTCGCGCAAGCGCCGCACGTGGACCTGGACGGGGAGTCTGGCAGCAGCGGCGGCGCTCGCCGGGATTCTGCTGCTGCAACCGTCCACGGGCCAGCATGGCCAGCTGCACGCCGAGCTGAATCAAGCGAAGCAACAATCCGCGACACTCGAAGATTCATTGCAGCAATACGACATCGACGGCCGTGTGCTGAGCGGACACGCGGCGGCCGTCGTCGCCGATCTGGAAGACCGCATCTCCGCAATCGATGGCTCTCTGGCACTGCAGAACGGATTCACGCAGGACGTCGAGACCAGGGATGCCGCACTCATCAAACTGTGGCAGGAGCGGGTGGGACTGATGCGCGAGCTGGTCAATGCGCACGTGACGCGCGCTCGCTACGTCGGGCTCTAAAGCCCCCAGGAGAAAGCATGATTCGCAAGTGGACTATCGCAGCTCTGGCCGTCTGTACGCTCTGGCCGGCGGCGGCCACGGCGCAGGAGCCGGCGCCACGGGCAAGCACTCGACCGCGCGTGCGCGTCGAGGCCGGACCGTACGCGTTCGCATTCAGCGACAACCGTGGCAGGATCGGCGTCATCGTCGACACGCGTGCCAACGCGACAGGCGATAAAATCGGCGCCCGCATCGAGGGTGTGACTCCCGGTGGGCCGGCCGAAAAAGCGGGCATCAAGGTGGGAGACGTGATCACGCGCTTCAATGGAACGGCACTGGGCGGGGCGACGGCCCAAGAGGAACAGGATTCTGGCCCGGGCATGAAGCTGATCGATCTCGCCCGCGAGCTCGACCCCGGTGACACGGTCCAGGTAGAGTACCGCCGCGGGAATGAATCACGCAAAGCCACCATGGTGGCCGAAGACTTGGGAGGCGGCGGGTTCTGGGGCGGCCCCGGAGCACGCCGGTGGGATATGATGGATCCCGAAGACTTCCCCGGCCGCTTCTTCAGGTCGCCCTGGGGCGGCATGGAGCTCGTAAAGTTGAATCCGGAGCTCGGCGAATACTTCGGCACGCGCGAAGGGGTGCTCGTCGTCAGTGCTCCACGTGATTCCGCTCTCGCGCTCAAGGGCGGAGACGTCATTACGGGAATCGGAGGCCGGAAGCCGTCGTCGCCGGAGCAGGCGATGCGCATTCTGCGCTCCTACGATCCTGGGGATACGGTCAGCATCGACGTATTTCGCAAGCAGAAGCGGGTGACGGTGAAGTGGTCAGTGCCCGAGGAGGAGGATCACTTCTACAGGATGATGCCGCGGACCCCGCGCGAAGAACCGAGCTGGTTCCGGCTGATGCCCAGGATGCGCCGCGAGATTCAGATTCCGAAAATCGAGATTCGCGATGTGATTAGGATGCGGGCTATCTAAGAAAGAGGCGGTA
>DATFVZ010000157.1:0-6494 GCA_035259785.1 Gemmatimonadales bacterium | reverse complement strand
GCGGCCGCGCGCGCCGAGGGAATGACGGTCGAATCGCAGCCCGATGTGCGCGGAGCGTTCTTTCGTTCGGATCATTTTCCGTTCGCGCGTACCGGCGTGCCCGCGCTTTCGATCAAACCTGGTGTCGACTTCGTGGGGCATCCGAAGGCGTGGGGGGAGGAACAGGAGAACATCTACAACGAGCACCGCTACCACCAACCCAGCGACGAGTATCAACAGACATTCCGTTACGATGGGATGGCGCAGCAGGTTCGCGTCACGGTACGAGCGGCACAAACCATTGCTAACGACCGGGAAGCGCCTCGCTGGTTGCCGTCATCGGAGTTTCAGCGCCCCCAGCCCTAGCGCGCAGAAAATTGCACTCCGGAGGCAGTATCGGAACATCTGAAACGACAAGTGGTTAGTGTTTGGTGATTGCCTAATTGGCGGGGGACGGATAGTTTGCCCCCGCTTTTTGACGCTGCTAAGCCAGCTGTCCCGACCTCCTAAGATTGGAGCGGCGGTTGGAGATTCCCTCCACGCATACGGTCCCTCTGTCGTGGTTGTACGACGCGGCCAGTCTTCCAATCCAGTATCGCACCCTGACGGAGATCGTTCCTGACTCGTCGCGCGACCCTGAACGGCTCGCCGCGATGCGCGAAGAGATTTTGAATTACAAGGAAGCGCTCGCCGTTGTGCGAAAGCAGAAAGAGACCGGCTTGTGGGGTGCCAATCTGCTTGCGCCCGAACCGTCCAAAGCGATGGGGTGGAAGGAGACCGGCACTGTCTCTCAGTATCGCCGTCTCCTCGAGCTTGGATGGCCGCCCGACGGACGGCCGTTTCGCTTCGCCGACCGGTTTCTGTTCCGCCTCTTGTCGAGGGACGACGATCCGGCGCTCCTGGTCGAGTTTCAGCGCCCTTCAAAAGGGGATCCCGGACTCGCCCTGTGGGCGCGCAGCATGCAGACTCAGGGAGCAGCCGCCGCGCTGGCGCGAGGCGCGCATCAGGATGATCCGCGGCTGCGGGGCGCGGCGCACCGGATAGCGAGCGACATATCTCTGTATCTGCGCAGCGAGGTTGCGCAGAAGCCGTTCAAGAAGGCACAGGGGAAGACGGTGCTCGATCCCCTAACCTATCCGCCGACGATCTTCTCGGTCGAAATGCTGGCATTTCTGCCGGCCGTGCAGCGAGAGCGCGCGGGCTTCCTCGAACGACTGGCGTCGTACTTTTCCGTGCCCACGCCGCGACGTGAGTTCTACATCCTGGCGGGGAAGAAGCTGCTCCCTCCCTTGTTCGAAATCCTGGGCGACCCGCTCCACGCGGACGCGCAGGGACATATCGATGACGTTCCCTTCGCCCTTTACTGGCTCGAGCTGCTCGCGCGCCTGGGCATCGTCCGCCAGGTCGCAAGCGCGTCTCGCGTCCTGGCTCGCCTGTTCAGCGAGTGCTCCGAGCAAGGGATTTGGAGCCCGGCAGGCTTGAGGGCGATGCCCAAGTCCGAGAATCCGGTCGTGTCGCACT
Organism: Gemmatimonadales bacterium; assembly: GCA_035259785.1. Classification (GTDB taxonomy): domain Bacteria; phylum Gemmatimonadota; class Gemmatimonadetes; order Gemmatimonadales; family GWC2-71-9; genus 20CM-2-65-7. The sequence continues at coordinate 4,994 of DATFVZ010000157.1, read as the reverse complement.
ACTTCCCGCTCGAAGGACCGGGGAAGAGTCCTGCACAGCGTCAGACAGACGTCACGTTCCGGCTGGCGTTGATCGCCAGGCTGATGGGGATTCCGCTCAGTATCTTTTAGAAGTAGCATTTGCTACTACTATGTCGCTCGATCTCACGCCCTTCGGTTTTACAGCGACCGAATCCCTCGTCTATACAGTGCTGCTGCGCCTCGGCCCGTCCACGGGCTACGCCGTGGCGCGTGCCGCCCGCGTGGCCCGAGCCAACGCCTACAGCGCACTCGAAGGGCTGGTCATTCGAGGGGCGGCGAGCCGTACGCCGACACCCACCCGTCCGGCGCGGTATCGTCCCACCGATCCCCAAAGCTTGCTCGCGCGACTTTCGTTGGCACAAGGGGAAGCGCTGGATCGCCTCAGCCGGGAACTGCGAGACATCTCGCGTCCCGGGGAGCCGGTGACACGGGAGGTGGCCGGCAGCCGTGCCGTCGCGAACCTCGTGATGCAGTTGATCGCGCGAGCGAGCCAGAGGGTAGAAGGAGTCGTGACCGCGGAGCTGTGGCGGCCGACCTTGCCGGGCTGGCGGCGCGCGGGCGAGCGGGCGCAGCTCGATGTGCGACTGACGGGCGACCTTCCAGCCGATGCGCCCGCGTGGCTGAAATCCGCCGGTGACGACGCGAGCACGCTACGCGCCACGATTCTGGTGATAGACGAGTCGCAACTGATCATGACTTCGGGTGAAGGTGAGACGGTGACCGGCGTGTGGAGCTCGCACCCACTGATCGTGATGCTCGCGCGTCGCGCGCTGGAGACGCTGCCATGAGGTGCCGGCATGGGTTTGCCGCTCTGCTGTTCCTTGGGACTGCGTGCCGTGCCGCGCCGATTCCAACCGAGCAGCGTTACCCGGCGGGCACCCCATTCCGTGCCGCGTATCGCGCAGTCGATGGGACGCAGCTTTACATGATCGACTCGGGTCGAGGAACACCCGTCGTCTTGATTCACGGATTTGGTGCGTCGATGTACGCCTGGCGTCACACGCTTCCTGCGCTTGCCGCATCCGGGTATCGAGTCATTGCTTTCGACAATCGGGGATTTGGACTCTCCGACAAACCATCGCATGGCTACAGCACCGCGGCCTACGTGAAGCTCGTCGTCAGTCTCCTCGATTCGTTGCACATCGCCAGCGCCGTCCTCGTCGGCCACTCGATGGGCGGAGCGATCGCCGCCGAGGTCGCACTGGCCCATCCTGACCGTGTGAGCGGCGTCGTACTGATTGACGCGGCCGGCTTCGGCATGCGCTGGCCCGGCGTACTAAAGATCGCCCGGTGGCCGATCGTCGGCGCGATCGCCACCGCTTTTCGCTCGCGCTGGATCACCGCGCGCATTCTTCGCTCGACGTACGCGGACCCTTCGAAAGTCTCCGACGCCGACGTCGACCAGTACTACGCTCCGGTGCCGGACCCGAACTACGGGCGCGCCTTGCGAGGCGTGCTGCGAGAGTTCAGGTTCGACAGTCTCGGAGGGGAAAGGTTGAGCGGGCTCCGGACACCAACTCTCGTTCTGTGGGGCGAAGCGGACCGCTGGACTCCACTGCGTGACGGAGCCCGGTTCGGTCGCGAGCTGCCGCGCGGCGCGTTCGCTGTGGTGCCCGGCACGGGACACAATGCGCCCGAGGAGTCACCCACCGAAGTGAATCGCTTGATGCTCGATTTTCTGAAAGAAGGCCTGTCTCGAATTCCGGAGAACGTCGCATGGTCCTCGCCGTCCTCGCAGCTCTAGCGCTGCAACAGCCCCCCTCCGTCGACTCGGTCTATACGGCCAAGATCCGTGAGCTGACGACCGAACCGCGCTTTAACACCGAGCTCACCGATCATCTGCCTGCCGATTCGCGCGTGCCGACGCCGCTCAAAGTGCTGGGATACGTCCCGGGCACCGTCGGGAAACTCTCCTATGTGGCTGATATCACCCGGTACTTCCGGGCACTCGATGAGGCGAGTCCACGTGTGAAGGTGTTCGATCTGGGGACGAGCGACGACGGGCGCCCGATGATTGTGGCTGCCATCGCCGACTCGGCGACAATCGAGCGGCTCGAACAGTATCGCGGCATCACCGCGGCACTGGCTGATCCGCGGCGCCTTTCGGCCGACTCGGCTCAACGCCTGATCGCGGCAGGGAAGCCGATCTACTACGCCTCGGGCTCGATCCACTCGCCGGAGACGGGGTCGCCTGAGATGCTCATGGAATTAGCCTATCGGCTCGCGGTCGAGGAGACGCCATTCATCAAGCAGATTCGCGACAGCGTCATCACACTCATCACCCCAGTGACCGAAGTGGACGGCCGAGACCGGCAAGTCGACATCTACCGCTACCGCAAGGCCAATAAGAACATCGGCCCGAACCTCATCTACTGGGGCAAGTACACGGCGCACGACAATAACCGGGACGGCATCGTGATGTCACAGGTGCTGACCCAGACCATGATGAAGGCGTTCTTCGACTGGCACCCGACCGTTCTGCACGACCTCCACGAGTCGGTGCCGTTCCTCTATACGTCCACGGGCACCGGTCCCTACAACCGTGAGCTCGATCCCATAGTCATCACCGAGTGGCACGAACTGGCGTTCCAGGAGATTACGGAGCTGACCAAGCGGGGACTGCCCGGTGTCTGGACGCATGACTTCTACGACGGCTGGACACCGAACTACATGTTCTGGGTGGCGAACGGCCACAACTCGATCGGACGGTTTTATGAGACCTACACGTCGCGGGGCGCTGACTGCCACACCGTGCAGTTGCCCGCGTCCCGGACGTCGGTCGAGTGGTTCCGTCCAAATCCGCCGATCAACGGTGTGCGCTGGTGCATCCGCAACAACATCAACTATCAGCAATCGGCGTTGCTCATCGCGCTGAACTACATGGCGCGCAATGGACACCGCTACCTCGATCAGTTCTATCGCAAGGGCGTGCGTGCCGTGGAACGCGGCCGTGCGAAGGAAGGGCCACACGCGTTCCACATTCCGGCGAACCAGGCACGGCCGGTGGAAGCGGCGAATCTCGTCAACCTGCTGCGCTTCCACGGTCTCGAGGTGCGCCGGGCCGATCGCGCGTTCAAGTCGGGCGGCGTAGACATCGCAGCGGGCGACTACGTCGTCCGACTCGATCAGCCGTACGGACCGCTCGCAAAGAGCTACTTCAGCAAACAGGATTACGGCGCCGACGATCCACGTCCGTACGACGACACGGGATGGACGCTGCAGTACCTGCGCAATGTCGTGCTGAACCCGATCAAGGACACGACTATTCTGAAGGCGCCGCTGACGCTCCTGACGTCGGATGCCAAGGTCAGGGGTCAGGTGTCGGGTGTGAGGAATGCGGGCGCGTATTTGATCGCGCCGACGACGGAGAGCGGACTCACGCAGTTCCGCTTTGCCTTGCGCGATGTGCGCATGTGGGCGAGCGAGGACACGTTCACGGTCGACAAGCGCTCGTTCGGACGAGGCACGACCATTGTGCCGGTCGAGGGGCAAGGGAACCTCGAGCAGCGGGTGACGCAAGTCGCCGAATCGTTGGGTCTGAGCGTGACAGCGGTGCGCAGCGCGCCTCAGGTCGCGCGCCATGAGCTCGATCTACCGAAGATTGCGCTGGTGCACTCGTGGCTCAACACGCAAAACGAAGGATGGGTGCGGTACGCCTTCGACGTGCTCAAGATTCCCTACACCTATCTCAGCGTACAGCAGCTCAAAGATCGGGAACAGTTGAAGCAGTTCAACGTGATTATGCTGCCGTTCGTGAGCAACAATCCTCAGCAGATTGTGAACGGCTTGCCGATGAACGGCCCACCGATCCCATGGCGCAAGTCTGAGCTCACACCGAATCTCGGCGTCGATTCGACCGACGACGTGCGCCCTGGCATCGGGCTCGAAGGCATGACGGCGCTCAGCGAATGGCTCAAGGCCGGCGGGGTTGTGATCACGGAAGGCGGGACCTCGGGCGTCTTTACCGAATTCGGCGTGACACGGGGCGTCGAAATCACACCCGCGCGCCAGCTCCGCGCGAGCGGTGGGATCTATCGCGCGGTTACAAAGGATCCGAAGAGTCCCATTGCCTACGGCTACCCCGATACGCTCGCGGTCTACTTCAATCAGCAGCCGCTCTTCCAGGTGGACACGAGCACAGAGATTCCCGAGGACCAGGACCCCGGCCTCACCGCCGAGCAGGCCCGGGCGCGGCCACGGGTGGTCATGGGCTTCCACCAGAAGCGGGATTCGTTGCGGCTCTCCGGGCTGCTGGTGAGTGGTGAGGAGTTGGCGGGCCGACCGGTGGTCATCGATGCACCCGTGGGTCAAGGCCATGTCGTGCTGTTCGCGATCCGTCCGTTCTGGCGTTGGGAAACGCAGGGGAGTTTCGCGTTGGCGTTTAACGCGATTCTCAACTGGAATGACTTGGGGATCGCGTGGCCCGCCGCGCCACAGCCCAACAGACGGCCAGTGGCGGCCCCGGTCGAGGCACCGTAGATTTCCTCAACCAAATGGTTGATGAAAACGCAGCGTGCCACCTAAGCTAAGCAATAACAGAGCTTTAAGAATAAGCCTCGCCGCGCGCGACGAGTTCGCTCGGCGAGGCTTTGCAGGGGCGCGAGTTGAGCAGATCGCCCGACGCGCGGGCGTCAACAAGCAGTTGTTGTTCTACTACTACCACTCCAAGCGCGGACTCTTCCAGGCCGTCCTCTCCCAAGCCGCCGCCGAGCTCGAAAGTGCGCTGTCGGCTCCCGCGCTGCCGGCCGGCGGGCCACTCGAACGTCTGCGCCTCACACTCGAGGCCCAGTTCGAGTTTCTGGCGCGCAACCCTCAGATCGTCGCATTGCTTGGCCAAGGCACGCGTTCGAGCGTGGCGTTTGCGCCCGCCGTCAAGCGACTGGTTGTTCTCCTGGCCGAAGGGCAGGGCCTTGGCCAAGTGCGCGACGATCTCGATCCTCATCTTGCCGCTGCGCAGGCGCTGATCCTGATGGT
>DATFVZ010000156.1:0-2964 GCA_035259785.1 Gemmatimonadales bacterium | reverse complement strand
GTGTCCTGCTGTGGCTCATTCGATTACTCCATTGAAGTTCGTTGGACTGCGTCTCAGACTTTGCGAAAGCCTCCGAGGTACTCGGAATTAGTGAGCAACGCGGGCGTCGTGGTCAGGTCGCTGGTGGCCTCCGTCGGGTCTATAAGAAGAGTTTTACAGCGGACCGTGAAAGGCGGGAACTACGCTTTGGTTTAGCTCGACGGCGAATCTACGAAGCGCTTTTCAGTGCTGAGGCCACCGCGCTCACCAAGCGCTCGCTCGGGAAAGGCTTGCGCAGCAGCTGAAGCCCCTGCGCGTCGAGCACGATCTTGTCGAGTGCTGGATCGTCGTTCGCCGTGATGTAGATCACCGGAACATCGGGGTGCGCCGCGCGCAGCTGCGAATGGACGTCCAGTCCGGAGAGCAGCGGCATGTGCACGTCGAGAATGACGCAGGCAGGGACCTGGCGGGCGAGCGAGGCCAGGAAGTCGTCGCCCGAGCTAAACGCGGCGACTGCATAGTCGGCGAGACGCAGCACGCGCCCGAGCATGGTGCGAACAGACGCCTCGTCATCGACTACGGCGATGACAGGATCGGCAGTTGTCACCCGGCAAACGGTACGACTTTGCCGAATGCTCGGTAACTGGACTTTGGGTTAGTCGTTGCTGAACCGAAGTGTAGTTACCGTCGCTCTTGGCTGGAGGTTGCCGGATGGTTCGCGGCGTGAGCCTTCGGCGCTCCGGTTCGATCTCATTCACCGCATCGAACACCATGAGCACTCGATTGAGCACGACCTGTTGCAGCTGGATGCGCCCGCCATTGATCGTTGGCAACCCCGTCGCAAGCTCAGTGACCGGCTCGATGTGGCGGGGGTGATTTCGTAAAGGCTCGTTCTAGACCAAAGGGTAGTTCCCCTATTAGTTAATGCACGGTAAAAGTTACGCCCTGAGCTAACGCCTTCCGTGGTGGGCCTGATTTGAGGGTCTCAGCTCGCCTCGAATGAGATCAATATGAACAGCAATGGCAGACCAGCCCTAGATCGCGCACTCGAGGAGCTCGCACGATGAGGGGATCCCGACTGCTTGCTGCCGCGTTCGCCGGCGCGGTGGTGCTCGCGGCGAGCGCGGTCGTCGCTCCGGCGGGCGCCCAGGACGAAGCCGCACTGATCCAGAAGCGCCAGCAGGTGCGCGAGATGGCGCGCGATGCGCTTGCCTCGCTCTACGAGATCCAGCCCGCAGCGCGACTAGTCCTCGAGCATGCGGCCGGCTACGCGGTGTTCAGCACCTTCGGCATCAAGATCTTCTTCGCGGGCGGCCAGAGCGGCAACGGCGTAATTGTCAACTTCCGCACGCAGCGCGACACGTTCATGAAGATGGTGAAGGTCCAGGCGGGGCTCGGCTTCGGCGCCTCGAAGGACCGCCTGATTTTCGTGTTCGAGACCGCGAACGCAGTGCGCGATTTCGTGAACCAGGGCTGGGACTTCGGCGGCGGGGCGAACGTCTCGGCGATGGTGGCCGAACAGGGCGGGACCTTCACCGGCGCAGTGTCGGTGTCCCCGGGCGTCTTCCTCTACCAGCTGACCGACACCGGTCTCTCCGCCTCGCTCACGCTGTCGGGCACCAAGTTCTTCAAGGACCCGGATCTGCATTGACGCTCGTCCGGGCGTCGTAGCGTTTTCCAATCTCACCGTAGTAGGAGTCGAACATGAAACCACTGCTCTCCACGGCCGCCGTCGCGGCCATCTTCCTCGCGGGCTGCGCCGGCCAGCCTGAGACCTACACCCTCCAGACCGGTAGCGGCCAGCAGCAGGGCATCGTGCCGAAGGGCACGATGACCGGCGGGGCATCGGTCGGCGATGCCGACGCGCTCGCCAAGGAGATCGCCGCCAGCAACAACGCCGCGATGCAGCAGTTCACCCGCATGGGCGGGCAGATGAACCAGCTGCAGTCGACCGAGAGCAAAGAGCTCGCGAACTCCCAGGCCGCGTTAACCAAGCTCGACCAACTCGCCAACCAGCAGGGGAGCGGCTCGATCACGCTGTTCTTCCCCGAGGGCTCGGCGAGCCTCGACCAGTTCCAGTACCAGCGCCTGGTGAACTTCCTCGACTATCTCGCGCGCGAGAGCCGTGGGCGCAAGGTGATCCTGGTGTCGATCGGCAGCGCCTCCGCGGTCGGCTCGGCGGCGGTGAATGAGCGGCTGAGCGCCGAGCGCTCGCAGGCGCCCCTCCCGGTGATCAACCAGTACTTAGTGAACATCCCGCACACGTTCTACAAGGTGAGCGCGCTCGGTGACATGTACGCACCGAAGAATGCCTCGCTGCGGGTGGACCAGCGCTACCAGACCGTGCGGATCATCGCGGCGTACGATACCGCCCAGCTCGCTGGCACGCCGGGGGGCTGACCGGCGATCGGTTCCGAGGACCGGCGCGAAAAAGCGAGGTGAACGGGTTGCAATGAAAGGCGTGCTGGCGCCGCCATCGCGGTTAGGTCGGCGCTGGCCCGCTCAGAGCTTGTCGCGCCTACGCCCGGACCGCCCCGACGCCGACGCGCGTCAGCATCGCATCGGCCAGCATTCGGTCGGCGATGACCACCTCGCTCGCGCCGGCCCGGCGCAGCATCTCGCCCCAGCGCTCATCCGGCCCGGTGACGACGATCGTCAGCATGGGGTTCAGCGTATGCGCCATTACGATCAGCGCCATGTTACGGAGCGGGTCGCCGGTGGTAACGAACAGCGTCCGCGCGGTATCGATGCGCGCGCTCTGCAGCACGCCGTCGTCCGCGCCCGCGTCGCCCTGGATCACGTGGTAGCCCAGGTGCGACGCGGCCGCCGCGTTGCCAGGATCGCGGTCGATCACCACCACCGCGTGGCCGGCCTGTTGGAGCCGGGATGCGAGCACCCTGCCGATGCCGACAAAGCCGAGCACGACCGGGTGGCCCGACAGGTTCTTCAGCGTTCGTTCCATGCGGCGGTTCTCCCTATAGGCCA
>DATFVZ010000155.1:0-3691 GCA_035259785.1 Gemmatimonadales bacterium | reverse complement strand
CCACCTCGGCGAGATCGCGCTGGAATGCTCCCGGCCCGGAGCCGCCGCGGTTGCGCTGTGGGCCACGCAGCGACTGCTGCCGCTGGTTCGCGGTGGGGAGTTCGCAAAAGGACTGGAGAGCGGCCGTGCCGCCGCGCTCGCCTTACACGAGCGGCTCCGGCAGGATGGCCGCTTTGTCACCGCGGCCGCGCCGGAGCTCGACATTCTCGTGTGGGCGCCGCGCGCGCCGAGCGCGACGGAAGCATCGGATCTGTCAAAACTGCTCTTTGCCGAAGCGGCGCGTCGCCAGCTCCACCTCGCTCTGGTGTCTCTGCCCCCGCACATGATCGAGATTGGTCCCATGCGCAGAGACCGCGAAACGATCATCTGCCTGCGCTCTGTGATGATGAAGCCGGAGCACCGCGAGTGGGCGCCGCGAATCTGGCGGATTCTCGACGAGGCAACGACGGCGGCCGGCGTGCGTTAACGCGCCGTGAGCGACACCCCAACCACGAAGTTCCTCGGGAACCCGGGCTCGAACGCGACAGGCTCTCCTCCAACAACATCAGGGTTGAGGAAGGCCGAGGCGATATAGCGGGTGTCGAACAGATTGTTCACCGTGACGAACGCGTTGAGGCCAAGTCGAGCGCCCAACGCGATCGGCTGGTCCGTCCCGAGCGATGCGTTGGCGACCCGATACGAAGGCACAGTCACCTGATTGGCGTCATCGGCATAGAACGATCCGATGGTTTCCACGCCGACCCGCAGGCGAACGGGCTTGAGTGATGCGGGCGCGACATCGAGTGCGAACGACCCAGTAAATGCCGGGACCCCCACGACGTTGTTGCCGCTGTAGTCGGCAAACACACCCGGCTTGGTGGTATCGTAATAGACCGAATCAACCAGATACTCGGTGTACCGGTGTGCGTTCCAGGTGAGCGCCGCCTGCAGTGACAGTCCGGCGCTGGTCGCCACGCGCACGCCCAGCTCGGCACCGCGCCGACGCGCACTGCCGGCGGTGAAGTAAAACCTCCCGCCACGATACGGAATGATTTCATTCTTGACGTTCGTTTGGTATAGCGCGACATCGTAGCTCAGCTCGCGGATGAACGAGCCTGTTCCCATCGCCCACAGTCGCTTGGTCCCGATTTCAACAGTCAGGGACCGAATCGGCTCGAGCAGCGGATTGATTGCGTAGATGGTATCCTGCCCGAACGTGCTCGCTGGATCAGTCTCATTGCCCGCGGGGACCTCGATGCCGCCACCCATTGAGGCGTACACGCTGTGCTGCGACGCAAAGCGATAACTCACGCCAAGCTTCGGCGTCACGCCCGTAAACGATTTCTTGTCGTTCAGCGACGGGTTGATGTAACTGCGATAGTCGTACGTAATGTCGTCATAGCGGGCCCCCACGGACACATTCCAGCGCTCATTCGCACCGAAGGTCAGATCTTCGGCGACAAACATCCCGGCATTGCGGGCCCCTTCCGCCTTGTTGTCGCGCAGCGTATCGCCGCGTGTCCGTTGGGGCGAGAGGTTATAGAAGAGAATCGCGCCATCCTGAAGCGCGTAATCCGCTCCCACGAGGAGCGCGCCGTCAACGCCCGCTCCGAACGGTGTGGCGACTCGAACGACGCCGTTGCCGCCGATGTGGTAGCGCGTAAAGTCGCGGAACGTGCCCCGCTCTGATCGCTGCAGCGCCTTGGGGTTCGCATACAGCATCGCCGAGATCCCGACCTTTTGGCTGGCTCGATGCTCGAGCGTCAGTCCCAGTCGCGCGACTCGATTGTCGCGCCGCTCGTCCCTGCTCTGGTAGGTCGCGTTGGCCTGCCGCGGATCGGCGGCCACCTGCGCCTCCGTGAGAGGTCCCGGGATGCGAAACAGATTGTGCGACCCCACCACGTACACGCCGAGCTGCGTCTCGTCGCCCACCGGCGCCAGCGCGGACACGTTGAGCACCGAGCGCGTACTCGCCGAATGCGCGCGCCAACCATCGGCATCGCTGTGCACAAAGCTCGCGCCCAGAATCCCGGACGCACCCATCAGCATGCTGCCCCGCACCGCATAGCGCTGCAGGCCAAAAGATCCCGCCATCGGCTCGACGCTGGCCCGTGGGTCGCGGATGCCGGGAAGGGTGGAAATGTTCACCACGCCACCGGCGGCGTTCCCCCACACCGCCGACGCGTTGGAGCGCACGACCTCGAGGTCGTGGGCCGCGGCGAGATCCACACCATCCAGGGACGTGCGGCCATCCGGCTCGGTCTCCGGGAATCCGTCGAGCAAAATGCGAATGCCGCGCGTCGTGCCGGCGTTCGAGCGATCGCCCGCGCCACGCGCGCCATAGCCGCGGATCGTGACGCGCACGTCCTGATTCCCGTAGCGGGACTGGGCGACAACGCCGGGGACCAGGTTGAGGGCCTGATCGAGGCCATAGCCCGTCGTGCCGAACCAGTCCTTCTTCTTCAGCTGCGTCACGGCCAATGGCACCGCGAACAGGCTGATCGGTTGGCGGGTCGCGGTGATGGTGACGGGCTCGAGAACAACGGTGTCGGGGGAAGTGGCTTGAAGAGCGAGTAACGCCATCACTGAGACGATCATTACCCTATGATAGCCTCAATCGAACCCAGGCGCGCCACCCGGCGCGCGGGATACCAGCCGAACAAGCGACGCTAGTCGACGAATCCGGTCGATAGCCTGACGATCAGGTTACGACCCGGGTCGTCCGCGAACTCCTTGTAGCGACTCAGGAAGTTGCGGTAACTCTTGTCGAGCGCATTCCGCAGCGCGACGTCGACCCGCACCATCCTGCCGAAGAACCGCACGTCGCCACCGCCCCACAGGTTCAGCAGCATGTATCCCGGCGTCGGCACATCGAGCGGATTGAGGCGCTTTTGTTCGGCGAAGTCCTCCACCTCCAGCCCGACTTGATCGTGCAGGCTGACGCTCACCGATCCACTCAGCGGCGGCATCAGCGGCAGTGGCTCGTGTGCGGCCAGATTTGTGCCTCGGAGGGCCTCGGCACGGCCGCGCACGATCAGTCCATTGCCGATCCCAGCCTCCACGCGGGCTTCACCGCCGAGCAGCTCCGCTTCCGCTTGCGTGTACTGGTACACGGGCAGCAAATCGATGACGAGGGTCGTCGGGGCGACGTAGATGAAATTCGAGACGCGATTGTGATACGCGGTGAGCTCGAATCGCACCTGGCGCGCACTCCAGCGCAGGCCTGCGTCGACCGCTCGATTCGACTCCGACTTCAGCGTCGAGTCGCCCAGCTCGTAGCGCGCTTCGCCAATGTGCGGCCCGTTGGCGAACAGTTCGAACAACGTCGGCGCCCGCCAGGAACGACCGAAGTTCAGGCTCAACGCCCATCCGGTTGCTGGCTTGAATACCACTCCGGCATTCCCCGACCACGCGCTGGACGATTGCGTCTGCGCCACTGTGCCGAGCGAGTCGTCGCGGTCGGCGTGAAGACGATGCCCATCCACGCGCGCCCCCGCGAGGAGCGACCAGCGACTCGACGGGCCACCCAGGTCCCATTGCTCGAACGCGAACAGGGCGCCCGACGTGACACTCGCGTCGGGCACGATCGGCTCCCGGCCGCTCGCTTCGTTCTGCTGCCCGATCGCGGTGGCGCCGAGGGTGAGGCCGCCATGATGGGCGAGCAGATCGAGTGACCCCGTCCGCAGCAGCAGATTGAAGGCTTCCGATTCCG
>DATFVZ010000154.1:0-5457 GCA_035259785.1 Gemmatimonadales bacterium | reverse complement strand
CTTTCGCGACCGCGCGGCGGTGCTCGTGGCGCTATCGCTCGACGCGTTGGAGCGCGACCCCGACGCCGAGATCGCGGTGCTCGGCAGCCCGTTCCTCGCGCAGCTGCTCGAGGCTGTGCGCGCGCGCTCGGGACGGCTGTCATTGGGCATGATCCCGCCGCGTACTAACCCCGGGCGGAAGCCCGGGGTCACAGCGCCAAAAACCCCGGGCTTCCGCCCGGGGTCAGCCAAGAGCAGCGGCCTGGTAGTCCCCGTCCGCAACGGCACTGCCAAGCGTCGCAAATCCGTCTTGGCCACGCACACGATCGGTCGGCTGCTCGCGCGCATCGTGCTGCGCGCCGGCGCCGCGGTCGAGGAAGTCCTCATCGAGAGCGCCGTCATCGATCTCGCCACCGGCGCCATCGCGGACAATCAGGTGTCCGCGGTGTTCGCGGATCTCGAGGCGCAGCGAATCGCGCCGGCCGATCCGGACGACGTACCCGACGCGAAGCTGGTGCCCGCGCGTGAGCCCGCCGAGATGCTCCAGCTCCTGCTCGGCGATCTGCGGGAAAAAACGGCCGAGCGAGTGGCCGCGCGGCAGGCCGCCGCTGAAAAGGAAGTTGCCGCGGAGTTGGAGCGGCTCGATCGCTACTTCGCGTCGGTACTCGCGGACAAGACCGATCCCGACGAAGTGCGCACGATCACGGGACTACATGAGCGGCGTCGAGCGGAGGAGATGCGTCGCCATCAGGTGAAAGCGATCGTGCATCCGCTCCAGCTCGTCGACGCGCAGGTGCTGATGCAGCGCGTCGAATGGGACATCCAGTCGACGGGCGGCGTGCGCGTCCGGTTCGCGGCCCAGCGGCCATTCGCCGGATCGGCGGCCTGGATTCTCTCCTGCCCCAAGTGCGGTAAACCGCCCGCCGAGTTGGTGGTCTGCGTGCATGAGGAGGACAAGGGCGGTCATTGCGGGTGTGACGCGTGCTCCAAGACCTGCGCCGTGTGCTCGGCAGACTTCTGTGCCGATCACGGCATTGCGAGCTGCCGGGTTGATGAGAAGCCCGCGTGCGAACAACACGCGCGCGTGTGCCAGTCGTGCCGCATGGCGCACTGCTCGACGCATGAAGGCACCTGCGCGGAGGGCGAGCACCCGGCCTGTACCGCGTGTCTCGAAGCCTGCGGCAGTTGCGGCCGAATCGTGTGCAACCAGCACGCTGAGCGGACTCGGCCCGACGCACCGAAGGGGAGCCGCCGCTTATGCCCGGCGTGCGTGCGCCACTGCGAAGGCGGCACGAACGAGCCCGTGGGCGTGGACGAGGTGGTGCAGTGCGTGAGCTGCGGCCGATCGGTCTGCACCGCACATCAAGCGATCTGTGCCGTGGACGGGCGGGTGCATTGCTCCAGGCACCTGCGCCGCGTCGACGGTTCGGGCCGTTTTGTGTGCGAGCAGCACCGCGCGACATGCGTGGCCGAGCCGGAGGCGGTCTTCGCGTCCGACGAGGTGAGCTCATGCGCAACGTGCGGAATGCACGTGTGCGCCCCTCACTCGGCCGAGTGCGTGGCGGAGGGGGACCAGGCGCGCCACTGCCTGACGCATCTCGTCAAGCTGGCCGATGTCGAGGGATCGTTGGCGTGCGCCGCGCATCGCCGAGCCTGCCATGTGGATGGTGGTGTCTTCTCGGTCCAGGGCGTTGAGGCCTGTCCCGTGTGCGGCAAGGACGTCTGTTCCCAGCATCGGGCGTCGTGCAGCTATTGTGGCCGGCAGGTCTGCACGGTGGATCTCGAGCGGAAGTCTGGCCGTTGTGCGACGTGCGCGCGGCTCGAGGCGGCCGAGCCACCGCAAGATGTGATCGCGGCGGCGCTCACGGCCAGGCCGGGGGCCCGATCGCGAGACGGGCGCGAGCCTGGAGGGAAACGATCCTGGCGCATGGCCCGCGATCGGACCCATGTGGTCCTGGAGCTGACGCTGGGCTGGCGTCGTAAAACTGTGTTCTCGCTCCGGCATGGAGCGGCCGAGCCCGATCGGGTGGTGACGCATTAGAAGTGTACGAACCGGGGGGCGAAACCTCCCGGTTTTCGCTTTGGCCGACGGTTACATTCGTTCGATATGAAATCGCGACGCGAGTGGTTCCAGATGATGGCGGCGCTGAGCGCGGGAGCGGTGGTGGACGCGTTGATCCCCCGCGCGGCGCGCGGTCGAGTCTTGCAAGAGCCGGATCGCACGGCCGCGTTTCGCGCGCAGATCGGCGCCGCCGCGATCCGGGCGCAGCAGCTGGGCGAGAACCTCACCCTGCTCTCAGGTCCCGGCGGCAACATAGTCGTGCTGCACGGCACCGACGGGTTGGTCATGGTGGACACGTTCGTCGCGCCCGCCTGGCCCAGGCTCGAGGAGTCGCTCAAGCCCCTCGGCGCTCGCGTGAAGTTCGTGATCAATACGCACTGGCATTTCGACCACACCGATAACAACGCGGCGCTCCATGCGGCCGGTGCCACGGTCGTGGCGCACGAGAACACGAAGCGGCGGATGGCCGAGCCGCATCATGTCCCGATGCTCGAACTCGATTTCCCGCCCTCACCCTCGGCTGCGTTGCCGCAGCGCGTGTTCAAGGACGGCTACAAGCTGGAGGCAAACGGCGAGAAGCTGGAGGTCTCGCACGTGGCGCCGGCGCACACCGATACCGACGTGATCGTGCGCTTCGAGCGGGCCAATCTAGTGCACGCCGGCGACGTCTATTTCAACGGACGATATCCCTTCATCGACTGGTCCACCGGAGGCCGGATCGACGGCATGATCGCCGGTGCGGAGCGCCTGCTGAGTCTCGCCGATGCGGACACAAAGATCGTCCCGGGCCACGGACCGCTCGCCGCCAAGGCGGACCTCGTGAGGTATCACGACATGCTCAACCTGGCTGCGGACCGAGTGCGGAATCTCAAGGCGTCCGGGAAGTCGCTCGAGGAAGCGATCGCTGCCAAGCCGTTCACCGATCTGGAGAAGGATTGGGGATCGGGGAGATATAAAGGAGACGATTTCGTCAAGATTGTGTATTCGAGTCTCTAAAGCTGGATGTCCCCTCCCGGATCGCTCCGTTTCAACTCATCCAAGATCTTCCGCGCAGACGCACGCCGCCGTTCTTCTTCTGCTCGATCGATCTCTGCACTTGACCAATCGGGGCCTGTGGCGCCGGTGCGCACTCGAAGCACGCTGCCTTCCCTGACCTGCTTCGGCAGCTCGCTTCTCTCAACATCGATCATCTTGCCGTCATCCCCTACCACGACTGCGAACTTGCCTTCAAGACGATCGACAGCATAAAACGCTGTAGTCATGGCTCAAGCGGTTGAAACTCTATGACGCCCTTGGGATAAGCGTTCGCGGTTGTGACGACAAAACCGCCCTCGAAGTTCGCGAAAACGACAACGCTTCCATCCCGATCGGTGCGAAATACTCGAGCGCCCGCTTGCTCCCAGTCTGCAATCACGCTCGCGGCAGGATGGCCGTAACTGTTGCCACTCCCGACCGAAATCACCGCGACCTGCGGCCGCGTGGCACGGATCCAGGCGGGGCTCGTGCCGTTGCTGCTCCCGTGGTGCGCGACCTTCAACACGCTCACGCGCGGCACGTCACCGCCGCTAAGCCAGGCGGACAGCTCCTGCTGCTGGGAGTCGCCGGTGAAGAGCGCAAGGAATTGCCCGTATTCGATCAAGACGCCCACCGAGCCATTGTTTTGATCGTCGGTCAATTGTGGTGGAGGTGGAAGTAGGTGCACCACTGCGTCACCAAGCGTGATCGACCGATCGCTCCAGTGCAGGTATTGCGCGCCACTCGCCTGCACCGCTTCAATCGTTCGCTCGTACGTGCTGGTCGTACTGGGAAGCCCGTTGTCGACATAGAAACGCACGAACGCTGAGCCGAGCACGGTGGTCATGCCGCCGATGTGATCGCTGTGATTGTGACTCGCAATCAGCAGGTCGATGGTGTCGACGTGGAATTCGCGTAAGTAGGACGCGATCGCGGGCGACGGACCGGCATCGATGAGCACAGTCCTGCCGCCCTCGCGAATGAGTGTTGCGTCGCCCTGGCCGACGTCGAGGAAGCGGATTTCCAGGTGCTGTGCAGCAACCGGGCAGGCGAGAAGCCAGAGCGCGACAGCAAACCGCACGGTCACGAGCGCAGGTACTCCCTCGCCACGCGTGCATACTGCGCGAACGCAACCTCCGGCTCCTCGATCTCCGGGTGCCAGCGCTTCTCCCACTCGAAGCTGTACATCCCAGGGTAGCCGATCTTCGCGAGCGCCGCGATCTGCCGCTTCACGGGCACCTCACCCGTGCCGGTGAGCACGTAGCGGCGGTCGTTGCCCGCCGGGACGGAATCTTTGAGGTGGGTGTGCCGGATGAAGCGTCCCAACTGCCGCACCGTGTCCTCCGGCTCCTCCTTGCCCGACACGAACGTGTGATGCGCGTCCCACAAGAGCGCCACATTAGCCGAGTCGGCGCGCTCGAGGATATCGAGCAACGCGGGCGAGTCGGTGAAGTCGCCGTGAGACTCGATGATTACTGTGACTCCTTTATCGCGCGCATAATCGCCCAGGCTGTGCAGGGAGCCGGCGATATGCGCGAGCATCTGTTCACGCGGCACATCCTTCACATACTCGTTGCCGAACACCCGCACGTACGGAGCCCCGATGGCGTGGGCCAGATCGATGAAGCGACGCGCCTCGTCGAGCTGCGCCGCGTGCTTGACCGGTTCCATGTCGTGCATCTGTGCCGAGGCGCCGAGACAGGAAATGGTAAGCCCGCGTGATTCGAGCTGTCGTTTCGCTTCGGCGATACGCTCGGGCGCGAGCTCGGGCACCTTCGTGAGATCCATGTTCGTCAGGATGCCGCGCAGCTCGACGGCGGCGAACTGTTGTTCGGCCGCGAAATCGAGAATCCTGGGCCAGGACCATGTGGGGCAGCCGAGAGTCGAGAATCCCAGAGGCAGCTTCTTGGGCGGATGCCAAGGAAGCAGCAGCGCTGCCGCAGTTCCAAGAAACTCCCTGCGAGTGTTCATGGCGTGATTCTTTTAGCCTCTTTCCTGATCATTGCGGCTGATTGATTCTTCTCGCGTTTTTCTGATCCGTCAATCACGGATGTCTTGTGGGTTCGAATCCCTCCACTAGCACGGCCGCGTTGCTCACCATGCTTGCAGTTGTTATTATGAGTCTACGTGCGAGGTTGCCGCGAGCCGGGGGGCGAAAGCTCTCCGGTTTTCGTTTACAGTAGGTAGCTGATCGAATGCCCTTCAGGACAATGCCGGCCGAGCACACCCTTTAGGGTGTCCACTTCAAACGGATGCGGCGCTTACTCTCCCCGCCGCGCAAGACGAGCGAGCCTGTCATCCCTAGCGCCGCAGGCGCGAGGGATCTGCTTTACCTGACGGTTTCGAGACACCCTTCGAAAAGCAGATCCCTCGCTTCGCGCGCGTTCCGCGCGCTCCGCTCG
>DATFVZ010000153.1:0-2403 GCA_035259785.1 Gemmatimonadales bacterium | reverse complement strand
ATCAGGAGCCCGGACCACCCCGATGACCGACTTGACGATCAGCACGATTCGCGCCCGGCCGGTGACCACGGCGGCGCTCGCCATCGCCGCGGTTGGCGTGGTCACGATCCTGGGCGCCTGGTACTTCCAGTACGGGCTCGGGCTCAAGCCGTGCCCGCTCTGCCTCGAGCAGCGCTACCCCTACTATTTCGCCATCCCGCTCGCGGTCATGGTGGCGCTCGGCGACCAGGTCGGCGCCTCGCGCAAGGTGCTGATCGGCGCGCTGGTCGCGATCACACTCGGCATGCTCTGGAACGCCGGCCTCGGCGTCTTCCACTCCGGCGTCGAATGGAAATGGTGGCCGGGCCCGCAGGAATGCTCGGGCGCGCTCGACAATCTCAGTGCCGGCGGTGGTCTCCTCAACCAGCTCCAGTCGATCACGGTGGTGCGCTGCGACGAGGCCGCCTGGCGGTTTCTCGGGCTCTCGCTCGCCGGCTACAATGCGCTGATCTCGCTTGCGCTCGCCGCCATTGCGGCCTGGGGGGCGTTGACGGAATGGCGCTCCTGGCGCAAGGCATGAAGCGTGCGCGGACCGGTCCCGGTCCGCGAGTGATTGACCGTGAAAACAGCCCTGAAAAGAACCGCTCGCG
Organism: Gemmatimonadales bacterium; assembly: GCA_035259785.1. GTDB lineage: Bacteria > Gemmatimonadota > Gemmatimonadetes > Gemmatimonadales > GWC2-71-9 > 20CM-2-65-7. Next base: position 1,774 of record DATFVZ010000153.1, on the reverse strand, counting down.
ATGATGGCCGTGCTCAACGCCTGCTGACGGAATGGCGGGCGCGATCGAAGCCGGTCTGATCGCCTGGCGCGGTTCCGCGGATCGCTAGGCGAAGAACGGGTGTGGGGGGCCGCGCGTGCCCCGCAGCTCCACGTTGGCAAGCGCCGTGCGCAGGTCCTCGTCCGACAACGTGAGTCCGAACATCTCCGTCAGGACGCGACGAAAATCCGCCTCGCCTTGCAGGGTGTGCCGTTCCACGCGGCCCGACGGATGCCGCACGTTGAAACGGGCATTGAACAGCGTCAGCCGCGTCCTGTCGGGCCCCGGCCGCGCCGCGATCAGGTTGTTCAGATACGGGCTCTGCGGATGCGTGCCGGTGAACCAGTTGCATATCTCGTATTCGGCATCGACCCGCGGCAGCGGCACGACGCGGTAGATGTGCTCCCACCTGTCGCCGAGCCTGGATTGGAGGGTGAGCTCCTCGCCCATCGTGATGAAGCGCATCGTTTCGTGCGGCGTATCCTGCTCGATCAGCGGTGAGAGCGCGAGCGCGGCCGTCGGCGCCAGGTTGCCGAAGCCCACGTCCGCCAGAAAAGGACCCTGCGGAAAATCGACCCGCAGCACCATGTGCAGCATCGGCCGCGGTGCGTCGATCTCCAGGCCTCGGATCACGCGAGCCTGCAGGCTCGTCACGTTGAAGCCGAGTGATCGCAGCCCGCCGCGGAACAGCATGTTCTGCTCGAAGCAGTAGCCGCCGCGCCCGCCCGCGATCATCTTCCGCTGCAGCGTGGTCAGGTCCAGGCTCGGCGGCCGGTCGAGCAGCACGTCGATGCTCTCGTACGCGATTGCCGAGGAATGAGTTGCGACCAGTGCCTGCAGGGTCTCGATCGTGGGGGCGCGCGAGCCGCGATACCCGATGCGGTTGAGCCAGGCATCCTGATCGAAGGCATCTGCGGACACCACGACGCTGCGCTCTGCCGTTTGCCGGAGTTCTGCTGCCATGTTGCCCCCAATTGCGCGGACAGCATCACCCGCCCGGGATGCCTTTGCAAGAATGGGCGGTCACCGCGGTGGCCGGAACGGCGCATCGACGTGTTCGTGTGTGAGCCGGTTCACGCAGCAGCGTCGCGACGCCGGTTCCATGCTCGATGACCGGGCAAAGGCCGGCGAACATTCTCAACGTGCCCAGTGAGCCAGTTCACAGGTCGACGTGATGGCGCGTGCTATGCGTCACCTAACACGCTGTGCAACGACCGCAATTGCGGCCCGCAAAGCGCAAGGAACGGTAAGCGCGAATGTCGTGGAGCCGTTATTTCGGCAAGTGCATAGATCAGACATATGGAGATGTGCGATGAAAAGACTCGTTAAGCGGATCGCGCTCGCGGTCCTGGTGGCGCTCGCGACCTTGACCACCGTCGAAGCCGTGGCCGCCCGGACGCTACATCAGGAAACCCCGCAAGTTCACGACGATTCCGACACGTTGTATTCGCGAATGGTTGCTCCGGGAGGGAGCGGTTGAATGAGCGGCCGACCGGGGCAGTCATCGCCGCCCCGGTCGGTGCGCGATGAAGATCCGGGTTATAAGCCAGTTCCGTTTGCCCCAAAACGAATGCATATATTGACTACATATCGAAGATGAGCTAGATTCGCTTTGCCTTGCTCATCGAGGGGCGTGTTCTCGAGACGATCCCTGAATGCGGAGCGAGGTGTGGCGTCCTGCGGCTGCGGCTCGTAACCGCGCCCCGGGAGGTCCGGGACACCGCCCGCCAGGCACTACGACCTGGCTGCGAGGAGC
>DATFVZ010000152.1:0-5991 GCA_035259785.1 Gemmatimonadales bacterium | reverse complement strand
CGATACCGGCCATCGATCCGCCCGATCATCGACCGCCCGACATCAAACATGAATCCTGCACCTACATTCCACGCAAAGCGCCACTGGGCCGATCCATTGCCGCTCTCGATATGCGGCGTGAAGCCGGTTGTACCCAAGCCGATGCTCACATAACCGCGGCCGGCTCCCTCGTATCCGTAGTAGAGACCGCTGACGTCGATTTGATCAAGCGTGACACTTCCCTCCCTAGGCGTCGCGAGAGTGCCGCCATGAAGTTTGGAGTCGGCGCGCGCATACCCGATCTCGAGGCCGAAGCGTGGTTGCGGCATGATGACAAGTCGTCCGCCGAAGGTGGGAGAATCATCGACCTTCACCTTGTTGCCCGCGTTGGGTCCGCCTGCGAGGGTGTACAGATCACTCGCGATGTAGTAGCCGCCAATGGCAAACAGCGAGACTTTTTTTTGCGCGACCGCGCTACCAGCAGCGCTCACTGCTAACGTCACGACAATGGCAGTACGAAGCACAACGGCCGTCCTTTGTGAGGGAGTGCGGGTCACGATGCGGAGAATCGAACCCCGTTGGAGAAGCAGCAAGTTGCCCCTTCGTTCCATCGCACCGCGTGCGAGAAGAGGGCCGTTGTCCTAAAGTGCAATAAGGTATAGCCAAACCGCACGCCCCTCTCCATGCTAAAACCGATGGCTTCCGCGTTCGACGTGCCCGGGTGGACGCGCGCGCGTACGCTGCGGGTGATGGCGATCGTCACGGTCGCCTACTACATCGGCGCGCGCGTCGGTCTGGCGTTGACCATGCCGAATTACGGTGTGTCGACGTTGTGGCCTCCCAACGCCATCCTCCTCGCCGCATTGCTCCTCACCCCGACGCAGGCGTGGTGGCTCGTGCTGCTTGCGGCGCTACCGGCCCACCTGGTTGGGGAGGTGTCGCACGGCATTCCGGTTCCGATGGCATTGTCCTGGTTCATCAGCAATTGCGCGGAGGCGCTCATCGGCGCGGGTCTGATGCGTCTTTTCGAGCGTAATCCCCGCCTCGATACCTTCCGCCGCGTCGTTGTCTTTCTCAGTATCGGCGTCTTCCTCGGCCCGTTTCTGTCGTCGTTCATGGACGCGGCGTTCGTGGTCTGGAACCGCTTTGCGGCGACGGGCTACTGGGAGGTCTTCCGCACCAGGTTCCTGTCGAATGCGCTGGCAACGATCGCGCTCGTTCCCATCATCGTCGAGTCGAGCACCGCCGGCTTCCGCCGGGACCGGCCGCCGCGACGCTACGTCGAGGCCGGGCTGCTGAGCGTCGGCTTGCTCGCCGGCTGCATGATCATCTTCACCGGTCTCGTCACGACCTCCAATGCGTCGATTGCGGTGTTGTATGCGCCGCTTCCGTTCCTGCTGTGGGCCGCGGTCCGGTTCGGCCCGGGCGGCGCGAGCGCCGGCGTCCTCGTCCTGTCGCTCTTCGGGGTCTGGGCCGCAGTGCACGGGAACCGGCCCTTCGACACGGGCACGGAGGCCGCGAACGCCGTGGCCGTGCAGCTGTTCCTGCTCGTGACGTCGGTCCCACTGTTGACGCTCGGTGGCGTGATCGCCGAACAACGCCACGGCGAGCAAGCGCTCCGCCGTTCGGAGGAGCGCTTTGCCGTCGCATTTCGCTCGAGTCCCGACGCGTTGATGATCGCGCATCGCAGCGACGCCCAGATCGTCGACGTGAACGCGCAGTGGGAGAAAATGTTCGGGTACTCGCACAGCGAGGCCGTGGGGCATTCGGCCGCGGAGCTGCGCCTCTTTCTCCACAGCGTCGAGGCTGAGCGCTTCAATGCGCGGCTGTCGGCACAAAGCACCGATGAGACCGAAGTCCTGCTCCGCAGCCGGCGCGGGAGGGTGTTCCGGGCGCTCGTGACCTCGCAGGCGGTCGTCATGATGGATGAGCCCTGCGTGCTGGTCGTGGTTCGGGACATCACCGAACGGCGGCGGGCGGAAGTGGAGCTGCAAACGCAGCGCACCGAGCTGGCACACCTCAGCCGCGTCGCGTTGCTGGGAGAGCTGTCGGCGGCGTTCGCGCACGAGCTGAACCAGCCGCTCGCCGCGATCATGTCGAACGCCCGCGCGGGTCAGCGACTGATCGCGCGCAAGCCGCCCGAAGTGACCGAGGTACGAGCCATTCTCGAGGACATCGTGGCCGACGACCGCCGCGCGGGAGAGGTGATCCGGCGCATGCAGGCGCTGCTCAAGCGCGGCGAGCTCCAGCTCCAACCGCTCGATGTGAACGAGGTGGTCCGCGAGGTCCTCCAACTGCTCCACAGCGAGCTGATTCGGCGCGAGGTGCTGGTTCACACGACGCTGGCGCCCGCGCTGGCGCGGGTCCCCGGCGACCGGATCCAGATCCAGCAAGTCCTGATGAACCTGCTCTTCAACGCCTGCGACGCGATGGCCGACCAATCGCGCGAAGGCCGCAGCGTTTCCATCGCGACCAGCGGCACACTCGGTGCCGTGCGCATCTCGGTCACCGATCAGGGCACGGGCATTCCGGAGGGAAATGAAGAGCGGGTCTTCGAGCCGTTCTTTACTTCGAAGCGCCATGGCCTGGGACTCGGACTCGCCATCTGCCGCACGATCGTCGCGGCCCACGGCGGCCGGCTGTGGGCCGTCAACAACCCCGAGCGCGGGGCCACATTTCACCTGGTCTTGCGTCGCAACGGGGATGACGGGCTGAGCTAGCAACTAGATAGAGCCGTTACCCTTAGGTGCGATAGTCTCGTTCGCAAGCGGTGCGAGACTCCCTCCGTGCTGTCTCTCCTCGTTCCTCTCGTCGCCCTCACGGCTATCCAGGAGCCGTTCCGCGTCGACAGCAGTCCGCCGTCCGTTTCGGCACCCGACAGCGGTCGGTTCAAGTGGACGCCGCTTCTTGCCCCCGCCTACAACCCCGAGATGGAGTTTCTCGTCGCGGGAGGCGTACTCGTGTCATGGAAGACGGGACGCAATCCGCTCCGTGTGCAGCGTTCGACGCTCTCGTCCACCGTTTCTTACTCGACGATCGGCGCGATCAACATGAGCATTTCGCTGTCATCGTTCTGGAGGGAAGACAAGCTGCGCATCAATGCGGACGTGGCGTACAAGGACATGGACGACAACTACTGGGGCGTGGGCTACGACGCCGGACTCGATCCATGGAACGGTGATGGGACGACCCATTACCATCGCCAATGGTTCAAGTTTGCGCCGCGTGTCGTGGCTGGCGTCGCAGAGCACTTACTGGTCGGTGGCGCGGTGGAATGGAATCGCACGCTTGCAACCGACGTGAATCCGACCATGGCCGCCGACCCCGACTTTCTGGCGCATGGGAGCGATATCAAGAACAACGGCCTCGGTGGCGTGGTGCAGTACGACAGCCGCGATGTCGCAGCGAATGCGTGGAAGGGCACCTACGCGGCCCTGACCGCGATGTCGTTCGGAGGCTTCATGGGCGGGGACCACTCGTATCAGACGTACCTGCTCGATTATCGACAGTACCAGCCGCTGGGCCGCGAGGGCCGTACGTTGGCCTGGCAGGTCAAGTCTCGCATCGGCGCGCACGATATCCCGTGGACCGAGTTGTCGCTCGTGGGCACCGGCTATGACCTGCGCGGCTATGTCGAGGGGCGGTTTCGGGACCGGGCGACTCTGATTGGACTCGTCGAATACCGGCAGATGTTCCTGCGGAGCAACGGCAAGCTCTCCCGCCACGGATTTGTCGCGTGGACCGGAGCCGGATGGCTGGGTCAGGACATTCAGCATCTTCGAGGCATCATTCCAAACGGCGGCGTGGGATACCGTTTCGAACTACAGCCCCGCTCGAACGTGCGAATCGATGTCGGCTTCGGCCGCCATTCGACCGGCGTCTACTTCAACTTCACCGAAGCGTATTAACTCACTGAAGGAGCATTTCCATGCTGGCCAGTCTACTCCTCCTCGCGGCCTTGCAGGCCCAGGCGCCGGATACCTCACTCGAGAACGCGATCGCGCTCGTGCGGACCGATGTGCGCGCGAACAAGGCCGCGATCATCGGACGGGCGCTTGCGCTCCCCGATTCCGAGTCGCAGGTGTTCTGGCCGCTCTATCGGGAATTCGAAGCCGCGACGTCAGAACTATGGGATGAGCGGCTGAAGCTCGTGCGCGATTACGCCGCCGCCTACGATACGCTCAGCGACGCCAAGGCGCGCGAGTTCGTGCAACGAGCCTTCGACATCGACGAGCGGCGTGTGAAGTTGAATAAGTCCACGTACAAGGCGATGTCCAAGAAGCTCCCCGGAAAAACCGTGGCTCACTTCTTCCAGGTGGACGGGTTCTTGAACCGGGTGATCGAGCTGAAGGTGGTGTCGGCGCTCCCTGAGATCAAAAGGTAGGGAGCGCCGCCACGGCGTGCGTCTGGTTATCTGCGAACCGCGAAACCGACGTCCACGCTGAGCCAGCTCTGATACGGTGCGTCGCCGGCCGCGAGGGCGTAGTTGTAACGGACCGTGGTGTAGAACGACTCGTACTGCAGGTTGCCGGCCATCGGAATCGCGAAGCCGAGCTCGGGCGCGAAGCCGACGTGCCAGTTGTTGTCGCTGATACGCCAAAGACCGACGTCGATCCGCCGGTCGATGTAGTACGTCCCGGCCTTGACGCCGAGGAAGGGACGCGCACTGCCTGCCTCACCCAGATACTTGTGGCCGCTCAGCAGGATGGAGTAGGCATTGATGTAGCGGAACTGATACCCGGTCAGGTCGGCTTGGTCCGCGCTCTGGGTAGTGAACGACTCCTGGTTCATGGCATTCCAGCCGAGGGACAGCCCGAATGAGGTGGTGCCACGCATCTGCCGCCACTCGGCGCCGAGGCCCCGGAAGCTATAGTCGCTCACAAAGTCTTTGCTGTTCTGCATCGGCGACGCCATGCTCCACGTCAACCCGAACCATTTGCTCCGTCCCTGCGCGACCATGACGCCGGGAAGCAGAAGCAGTGCAAGTGCAGCGATCAAAGTCCGCGTACGCATGGGCAGCCTCATGGGGAAGTCCGGAGATAAGGAGACTGTTCGAAGGCCTGCGTGATGTTGTTGCTGATCCGCGCCAGAATCTCGGAGTTTGTCCCCTCGAGCATGCCATTGAGCGCGGCACCCCAGAGCGACGTGACATCACCAGCGCTCGGCGGCGGGACATCCGGGTCAACCAGGTTGATGAAGATCGTGCCCGATTTGTAGCTCGTCACGACAACGGGACTCCACGGATAATACCAGTTCGACCCCGCGCCAAATCCAGCTGGCCAGTACGGCCACCAGCCCCAATACGGGTACCACGGATACCCGCTCCAGGCCTGGTAGTTGTCGACCGCGATCCCGGAGACGACCACGAAGGCATCGGCACTCGCCGAATCGGTGGGAAACGTGTACCCCTGTGCTATGAACTCCGCGCGGATTTTCGCAAGGATTTGGGAGTCGTACTGGTGGTCGAACGTACCGCTTCCGCTGATGCCTTCACCGACATCCACGATCGTGTCGGGCATCGCCAAAGTGTTGTTCACTCCGAAATCCGCGCCGGCGGCGTGGAACGTGAGGACGACGTCGGTCTGCGAGGCCGAGTTGATTTCCCCCGGATAGCAGCCCGCGCCGACCGCAAGCACAACAAACAGCGCACCGACACCGAGACGCAGAGCACCAGATTTCATCCGCATAACAATCCTCTCCAGGATTTGATTGGGTATCATCGACCGTTTCGTGGGGAGGGAGCTATTAGACCTTTGGCCAACCGAAAGCCTTGCCAAATCTGAACAACCAAACGTCATGCACACCCTCAGTTTTCGCGGGAAACTCCCTATTGCACTAAAGGGAAATAGGCTCCATCTCACAGAGTATACGGGCAACCGTAGAATCTGCGCCTATGCCACTGATGCATTGGTTGGTTCGCACTGCGGTATGGATCCTCACTGCCTCCAGTAGTGAAGGGCATCCCAGTCGTGCCTAACATCCTCGAAGCCATCGTCGTCGCGGCGCAGGCGC
>DATFVZ010000151.1:0-8895 GCA_035259785.1 Gemmatimonadales bacterium | reverse complement strand
GACTTCGGGTTGCTGAGCTACGACCCGGCCTACCTCAATACGGCGGCCTGTCGCAGCGCCATCAGCTACATCGACGGGGATCGTGGCATTCTGCGCTACCGCGGGTACCCGATCGAGCAGCTCGCCGAGCAGAGCACGTTCCTCGAGACGGCGTACCTGCTGCTGCACGGCGAGCTGCCGGCGGCAGCGGAGCTCGACGCGTGGGTGTATCAGGTCACGCACCACACCATCATCCACGAGAACATCAAGAAGTTCATCGACGGCTTCCATCACGACGCGCACCCGATGGGGATGTTCGTGAGCGCCGTGGCCGCGCTGTCCACGTTTTATCCGGAAGCGAAACGGATCTTCGATGAGAAGTCGCGCGACGCGCAGATCGTCCGCCTGATCGCCAAGACCCCGACTCTGGCGGCGTTCGCGCATCGCCACTCGGTCGGCATGCCTTACGCGTACCCGGACAACGATCTCAGCTATACCGGGAACTTCCTGAACATGATGTTCAAGACGACCGAGGTGAAATACACCCCGCATCCGGTGCTCGAGCGGGCCCTCGACGTCCTGTTCATTCTGCACGCCGACCACGAGCAGAACTGCTCGACCAGCGCGATGCGCAGCATCGGATCCTCTCATCCCGATCCCTACTCGACCATGGCCGGGGCGGCGGCGGCGCTATACGGGCCGCTGCACGGCGGCGCGAACGAGGAAGTGCTCCGGATGTTGCGCGAGATCGGCTCGGTAGACGCGATTCCCGCCTACATTCAGCGGGTCAAGAAGGGCGACGTGCGACTGATGGGCTTCGGCCACCGCGTATACAAGAACTTCGATCCGCGCGCCAAGATCATCAAACAGATCGCGGAGCAAGTGTTCGACGTCACGGGCAAGAATCCGCTGATTGACATCGCGGTCGAGCTCGAGCGCATCGCGCTGCAGGAGGAATACTTCGTTACGCGCAAGCTGTATCCCAACGTCGACTTCTACTCGGGGATCATCTACGAAGCGATGAAGTTCCCAGTTACGATCTACCCGGTGCTGTTCGCGATCGGACGGACGCCGGGCTGGCTGGCGCAATGGCAGGAGATGTTGCTCGACAAGGAGCAGAAGATCGCCCGCCCGCGGCAGGTTTACACCGGCCCGGCCAAGCGGGATTATGTGCCTATCGAGAAACGGAGCTGAGATCTCCCATGCCCACCTACGTGCTGCTGTCGAACCTGACAGACGAAGGCGCGAAGTCGCTGAAGAGCAACCCGAAGCGCCTGCAGGAAGTCAACAAGGAGCTCGAGAAGTACGGCGCGAAAGTCACCGCGCAGTACGCGGTGCTTGGTCCCTATGATTTCGTCAGCATCGTGGAGTGCCCCGACAACGAAACCATTGCCCGGGTATCCGTGGAACTGGCTTCCCGTGGCAGCATCCGGTTGCTGACCCTCGCCGCGACGCCTGTGGCGAACTTTATCCGAACGCTAAAAAGCAAGGACTGATACGGCGGTAAAAGGGCTTACCGTCTCTTACCGCCCCTCCTCGGCCGCATCGAGCGCGCCGGTTTCTGCTCTTCAACCGTAGCGGATCGCGGTTGAAGCGGTGGCACCGATGGTTCAAAGCCCGGGATCGTCTCGCGCGGAAAGCTCTGCCCGATCAGCCGTTCGATATCCGCCATCAATAGCCACTCGTCCGGCGAAATGAGGGTAAGCGCGAGGCCTCGGGCACCTGCGCGCGCCGTACGCCCGACGCGATGCACGTACACTTCCGGATCCGTGGGCACGTCGAAGTTCACGACCATGCGGATACCTTCGACGTCGATGCCGCGCGCGGCGATGTCCGTCGCAACCAGGATCTCGGCGGTGCCGTCGCGGAACTGATTCAGCGTGCGCTGGCGATTGCTCTGGGCCTTGTCGCCATGCAATGCGTTGACAGAGATTCCTTCGCGCTTGAGAAACATCGCCAACTTGTCGGCGCCGAATTTCGTCCGGGTAAAAATCAGAGTCTGACCGGCGGGTTTGGCCTTGAGAATAGCGGCCAGCGCGCCGCGCTTCTGCAGCTTATCCACTGCGACGATCACGTGTTCGATCCCCTCGGCCGTCTGCGCGCGTCGGCCGATCTCCACCGAGGCATGCCCGTTCAGCGCACGCCGCGCCAGCGCATCCACCTCCAGCGAGATGGTCGCCGAGAACAGCATCGTCTGGCGCTCCTCCGGAAGCGCGCTCAAGATCCGCTTCACATCGGGCGCGAATCCCATGTCGAGCATCCGGTCGGCCTCGTCCAGAACGAGCACCTCGAGCTCGGAGAAATCAGCGTGGCCGCGTTCCATGTGGTCAAGCAGGCGGCCCGGCGTCGCCACGACGATGTCCACACCGTGACGCAAAGCGCGCGTCTGCGGGTCCATTCCGACGCCGCCGTAGACGGCGACACCCTTCAAGTGTGTATGCCGGCCGTACGCCCGAATGCTGGCGGCGACCTGCTCGGCCAACTCGCGGGTAGGAACGAGAATTAACGCGCGGAGCGTGCCGCGTGGTCCGGCCGATAGCCGCTGCAGGATGGGCAGCACAAACGCCGCCGTCTTGCCGGTGCCGGTCTGCGCGGAGCCGATGAGGTCGCGCCCCGCGAGCGCGAGCGGAATTGCTTCCGACTGAATGGGAGTGGGATGCGCGTAGCCCTCATCGGCAACCGCGCGCACGAGTTCGGGCGCCAGGCCCAGTGCTGCAAATGGCATAGTAGTAGTACTGCTCCTTCACTTACACACGCGCGCCGTCAGGCGACCCAATGTCGTCTGAGTCTTTCAGCGCTGCTTCCGTTGTCGAACCTGAGGATGTGACCGTGCGTGTGTTCAGCGACGAGTCCCACCTGAGCGGGACTTTCCTTCGGGAGGAGCCAGCTCGCGGTTCTTTGCACCGACAAAGTAACTACGAGACGGCTAGAAACAAAGAACCCAGGAGACGCCAAGGCGCTAAGACGCCTGAGTGGTTGATAGCTATGAGCTTACAGCTGTTCACCACTTAGGCGTCTTGGCGCCTTGGCGTCTCCTTAGTTCGGGTTGCTACTCGCCTTGGTTGCCGGTTCAGAGCCCCACCACCACATCTTCGGCAGCGTCCGCTGGCGCGGCCACACCTCCGCCAGCGTCTCGCCCTCATACAGTCGGCCGTTTTTCATCACGTAGCGGACGGTGTTCGTGTTGTGAATGTCCTCGAGCGGGTTGGCATCGAGCACAATCAAGTCCGCCAGCTTGCCGGGTTCGAGGGAACCGAGGTCCTGCTCCATCCCGATGGCGTTGGCGCCGTTGATGGTCGCTACGCGCAGCACGTCGTGATTGGCCATCCCGCCGGCCGCCATCGCCCACAGCTCCCAGTGATCGCCGAGGCCGTCCATTTGCCCGTGTCCGCCCAGTCCTACTCGCCCACCTGCCTTGAGAATTGAGTTGGCACCGGCGGCGATGCGGGGAAATACGTGCTCGTTGTCGCGCACCCACGGCCGCCGCTCGGCACGCTGGTCGATCTCCTCGTGGGGGACGTAGCGGCGCACTTTGGCATTGTCGTGGATATCGAAATGCTGGTAGAAGTAGTTCTCGGCCCACGGGCCGCCGTAGGCAACCAGCAACGTCGGCGTGTAGGTGATGCCCGACTGCGCGATCAGCTGCACGGCGTCCTTGTACAGCGGCATGATCGGATAGCTGTGCTCATGGCCAGGATAGCCGTCGATCACCGCGGTGAGGTTCATCTTGAAGTCGAGCCCGCCTTCGATCGTGGGCATCAGGCCAAGCTCCTTGGCGGCCATGATCACCCATTGGCGCTGCTTGCGATTGCCGGTCATGTACATCTTGATCGTGTGGATGTTGTAGAACTCGCTGTAGCGCCGTAGCGCCTGGCGCGCGTCCTCGAGGCTCTTGAAGTCCTCGTCCCAAAACACCCCGGGACCGGTGTGGTAGATGCGAGGGCCGAGAATCTCGCCGGTTTCCACCAGATCGGCATACGTGAGAACGTCGGTCGTCGCGGTCTGCGGGTCGCGCGTGGTCGTCACACCCCAGGCCAGATTCGCGAGATACTTCCATACCTGCGTTTCGTGGATCCCCCAAGTAGGCCAAGGATGTGCGTGAACGTCGACGAACCCGGGGATAATGGTCTTGCCTGCCACATCGATGACCCGCGCGTTCCCGGGGGCGCTCCCGCGGGGGCCGACCGACACGATGCGATTGTCCGTGACGACGACGTCGCCATTCTCTATGACCTCGTCACCTTTCATTGAGATGATCCGCGCTCCGCGCAATACCACCGATCCTTTCGGCACGTCGCGAGGAACGCGAATCGCGACATCGGTGCGTTGCGGTTCGTAGGCGGGCTGTTTGCCGAGTGAGTCGGAGCGCGAGCGCATCCGTTTCTGCACTGAGTCGGGCAGCGCCTTGAACGCATCGGTCTTCAGTGAATCGGCGCGGATCGAGTCGGTGCGCTGCTTGACCTTCTCCATCGAATCCGCAACCGCGGGATCCCACTTGAGAAATGATCGGCCGATCGACCAGTAGGCCTGGCGTCCGTCGTTCGTCCAGCCGACAAAGTCACCCCCGATCATGGTCAGCCGCTTGACCGGAAACGCCGATGACGATGGATCTGAAACGTTCACCACGGGAGTCTGCCCGCCGATGAACGGCAGCGTGACCTGATAGACGTAATTGCCGACCAGGGCGAGCACCCGCTCTGAATCGGGACTGATGATGATCTCATTGGCAGGATCGGGCTCGGCGCCGGGCCCCGGGTACGTGTAGCCGGTCACCCGGAGATGGGCGCGCCGATCCGTGCCGTCATAACGCATCGAGACCAGTCCCTCGGGACCTTCGTAGATGAAAATACGATTGCCGTCGCGGCTGAAATGCGGCCGCCCGAAGGCATTGATCGGAGAGATTCGCGTCAGCGAGCCTCCCGCCGACGGCACCCAGTCGATCTCGTAACCGGGGGCGAAGTGCTCTTGCATGCGGGGCGCGCGCGGTCCCTTCACCACGACGATGCGAGAGCCATCTGGCGACCACACGGGCGTGTCGTAAAACGCGCTGTCAGTGGTCAGACGAACGGAACGGCTCCGGCCATCGGCCTTGATCTTGTTCAGTGTGCCACCCTGATCCGTCCAGGTGACAAAGGCCAACCATTGACCGTCGGGTGACCACGCCGGCACCTGCTCCTTCACCGAATCGCTCGTCAGGCGCCGTGGTGTCCCGTTCGGCAAGTCCATCACGTAGAGCCGGTCCAGGGCGCTGAACGCGAGCCGTTTGCCGTCCGGCGATGGCGTCGCGTTGCGGATCTGGCGCACCAAGACCATCCCCGTATCGACCCGGATCGGCAGGTGCACCATCGGCCCTAGCTGCTGGTCCACCTTCGCGGTGAACGGGATCTCGGTGACCTGGCCCGAGGGGATTGCGACGCGATTAATCTTGCCGCCATAGGACACGACGATCGCTTGATTGTCCGGAGTAAATGAATATCCCGGATAGAGGTCGCGGGTGAAGCGCGATTCCTGGTCGTCTCTGGTCACGGGGTAGACCAGCCACTTTTCGTCGCCGCTGGCCAGGTCACGCAGCCGGAGCCCGGTTTCCGCATCGTAGCGGGTTGCGTAGACGAGCCACTTGCCGTCCGACGACAGCGCCGGACGCATCCCGCTGCCGAAGACGTCGGTCTGGGTGAAGAGACGGCCGTTCTGCCGGTCGTAGATCGCGAGTTGCCACAACGGATACTGCAAGTTGTACCCGAAGCCGCCGCGGTGCCGGGACACCCAGATGTACCGCGGATCCTTCCCGAACGCGGCTCCGAGCGTGTTCATGGGCGGCGGCATGTTGGGACCGGCCTGCACCCGCAACATGGCAGCGCCCGATCCGGCGTCTTTATGGATCAACCACAACTCGTAGACGCTCCCCAGAACCCCTGTGCTGCGGGAGACCACGATGTAGTTGCCATCGGGTGTCCACTCCGGGGAAGCGTACAGGTTGTTCGTACCCTTTGTCAGGGCCTTGCTCTGCGACCCATCGGGATTGCTCAACCAGACGTTCTCGGCGCCGTTGCGATCGGACAGAAAGACGATGCGCTTGCCGTCCGGCGACCAGCGCGGCTGAGAATCGAATCCCGGGCCCGAGGTGATGCGCGTGGCGGTGCCACCCGCAATCGGCATCGTGTACAAGTCGCCAAGCAGCTCGAACACGATCGTTTTGGCGTCGGGCGAGACATCGAGCGAAAGCCATGTGCCTTCGGACGTCTCGAAGTTCACGTTCCGGCTCATTTGCAACGGCAAGGAATCCAGCTTGACCTTCGTGGTGTCGGGTTTTGTTGTGTCTGGCGGTGGCGGAGGAGGTTGCTGAACGGCCAAGAGGGCTGTCATGACCAGGAAAAGCATGGATTCTCCGGAGGAATGAACGACGGCGTGATGGAACGGGCTTGAAACTACCTCGGCGGTAGGGGGCGGTAAGGGGGCGGTAGGATGCGGTAAACAAAACGGTCCGGTGAAACACCGGACCGTTCTACCGCCGCTTACCGCCCCTTACCGCCAGTTTTCAGATGCTCAGCGCCCTCACCTGCCTCGGCGCTGGATCCTGAGACCGGAGGACAATCCGCATCGCGTGAGTATCCAGATCGATTTCCCAGCCGGCGATCCGGGGACGAACGAACTCATCTGCATCCGCCGGTGTGAGGCCCTCGGGCGTCGCGTCGAGGAACTCCATCAGCTTCATGCGCATCTCGAGGTAGGTGCAGCCGTCCCGGCTCGCCGCGATGCGGATGCCCACATCGTCATCCAGCTGGCGACGCACAAACCCCTGCGCGATTTCCAGCAGGCGACCGACGATCACCCGCTCCAACATGACGCCATCCTTGCGTCCCAGGCGTCGGGCCAGATTGCGGGCCCGGACGGGGTCCAGCGCAAGCGCCAAAAACTGCTGCCGGATCTCAGGATGGGGCCGGCGGCGGCTCTTGGTTTCGCCGTCCCGCTCCGCCTTGGCGCAGGTCGGGAGATCGTTACGGTGGAGTTTGAGGAACTTGGTCATCGGGGCGTAGACGTCCATCCGCCCGGGAGCCGGGGCGCGCCGCCGCCCTGCAACAAGGTCAGCGATATACACTTCGGACACCTGAACCGCATCCGCCAACTCACGCGGGGTGCGCTTCAATTCGCGCAACCGACGCCGCACGAGCTCGCCGACTCTGACGGGGCGCTTCAGGGGGAGGGCAGCCGCCATTGAGTTACTCCTTGGTTTCGGTATGAAACGCCCGCGGGTGCATCAGCGTGCACCCGCGGGCTGATGGACACACAATATCGCTAAATGCGGGCCAAAACGGTAGTTCCGACGGCCTAATTCCTTGGTTGGGATGCCGACGGCGCAGCGGATCCATGCTCGAACCGTCCACCGGCTGGCCGCGTCCGCATGCCCACTTGCCACGCGGACCTGCGGATGATACAGTTGTATCACCTATGGATACACATGTGATGTGGCTACGGCGACCGTTCACTGCCCTGTGGTCGGTCCTCTCCGAAATGCGTCGCCCGGCGCCCGCCGCGCCGGCAAATCCGCGTGTCCTTCCCGCCTACGCAGCCCTCGCCCGTTATCAGCGGGGCGCGAGCGACATCGATCCGCGCCTCCGACTACTCGCGACCCAGCTCGCGGCTGAGCGCAGCCGGTGTCGGTGGTGCATCGACAAGGGACGCCATCTGTGGCGTGAAGCGCAGCTCTCGTTGGACGCGTTAAGCGCGCTGCCCCACTACGAAACGTGTGCGCTCTTCTCGGAGCGCGAGCGCGTCGCGCTGCGCTTCGCCGACGCCCTCACGCGCTATACGGAATCTGGCGGCGATGACACGTCGCTCCAGCTCGCGGCCGCGCGCGAGCACTTCAGCGAACCCGAAATCGCGGCCCTCACGGCCGCGGTGGCAGAAATGCATTTCTTCAATCCGATCACGGGCGCACTAGGGGTCGACGCCGAGCCGCGCGCAGTCCAAACCCCAAAAGCCTCCTGGGGCGCTCCGATCGGCACGTCGCTGCGGAGCTTCTGGCTGTGAAGAAACGCAGCTCCCAGGCCGACCGCTGGTTGCTGCTCATCCACCAGTTGCCACCGAAGCCCGACTACTTCCGGGTGAAAATCTGGCGGCGGCTCCAATCCATCGGTGCGGTCGCGATCAAGAACTCCGTCTATGTGCTCCCATACACTGATGAAGCGATGGAGGATTTCCAATGGCTGCGGCGCGAAATCACGGCTGGAGGAGGCGAAGCAACGGTGTGCCTCGCGTCCTTCGTAGACGGGATGTCAGACCAGCAAATGCGCGCGCTGTTTCGTCCCGATCACGCGTCGGCGGCTCGCCCTGCCCCCGATGGAAAGGTCACTATGAATAAGCGCGGACGCACGTGGGTCACGCGACCAGATGTGCACATCGACCGGATCGCGAGTGCCTGGCTGATTCGTCGGTTCATCGACCCCAAAGCGCGATTTGCTTTCAGCGAGCCGAAGGCCGGCATGGTTCGCTTCGACATGTACGACGGCGATTACACACACGAAGGCGATCGCTGCACGTTCGAGACTCTGCTGAAGCGGTTTGGACTCGACACAAACACCGGCCTCCGCGCGATCGGCGAAATGGTACACGATCTCGACTGCAAAGAGGACAAGTTTGGCCGGCCGGAAACGGCGGGGTTCGAGCGGATGATCAATGGGGTCATCAAACGCCACGCCAAAGACGACGCGCGCGTCGCCCGCGGTGCCGAGCTGCTCGACACCCTGTATGATTCATTTCCGGCTGCGCAACAACGCAGCCGTACCCACTAAAGCAATCGCCGCGAAGCTGAACCACTGGATGGCATAGGAGAGGTGCGGCCCGTCATCCAGTACGGGTAGCGGCCAGCGGCGCGGCAGGCCGCGCTCGACGGGCGGGTCTGGCGCCTCGAGCTGGATC
>DATFVZ010000150.1:0-26598 GCA_035259785.1 Gemmatimonadales bacterium | reverse complement strand
AGCAGCATCGCCAGCGGATTCTCCAGCATCTGCTTCAGCGTTTGCAGGAAGGCTGCGCCCGTCGCCCCGTCAATCACGCGGTGGTCGCAGCTCATCGTCAGACGCATCCGGCGCCGCACCGCGACGCGCTCGCCGTCGGGAACGGCTTTCGGGACGATGCTGCCGATCGCGACGATCCCCGCTTCGGGAGGGTTGATCACGGCCGTGAACTGATCGATGTCGAACATACCGAGGTTCGAGACGCTGAATGTCGCGCCGGTGTACTCTTCCGGCTTGAGGCGCCGGTTGCGCGCTCGGCTCGCCAGCTCGCGGGATTCCGCGCCAATCTCACGCAGCGATTTCACATCGGCGTTGCGAATCACGGGAGTGATCAAACCATCCTCGATCGCGACCGCCATCCCGATGTGGACCTCGTTCCAATACCGGATGTGGTCGTCCTGGAACCAGGCGTTACACGCGCGGTGCCGCACCAAGGCGAGCGCGACCGCCTTGATGATGATGTCGTTGAAGGAGATTTTGCCGCCCCCTTCACCCAGCTGCTTGTTCAGTGCCTCACGGGCCTCCGCGGCGCGCTCCATGTCGACTTCAGAGGTGAGGAAGAAGTGCGGGACCGGACCGATCGATGCCGCGAGCCGTTTGGCGATGGTCTTTCGGATCTGGGTGAGCGGGACGTCCTCGTACGCAGCACCGGTGCGTGAAACGGGAGACGGGGCACGGGAAACGGGATAGGTGGTGCCTGTGCCGGCAGCCGCTGGCGTTGTGGGCGCCGACTCGACATCGCGTTTCACAACGCGGCCACCCGGTCCCGATCCTTGCAGCAGCTTGAGATCAACCCCTGACTCTTTCGCGATGCGCCGAGCAAGCGGCGATGCCTTCACTCGGGACGCATCTGCTGGTGCTGCGGCGGGCTGTCGAGCTTGAGCCGGAGCGGGAGGGGGCGCAGGGGGCGCTGGGCGAGCAGGCGGCTGTCGAGGTGCAGGCTGGGGAGCTGATTTGGACGCCGGGGCTGGGGCTGCGGCCACGTTTCCCGTTTCCCGTTGCGCGTTTCCCGCTCCGTCCCCGTCGACTTTCTCACCGGGCTTGCCGATCCACGCCACGATATTCCCAACGGGTACCGTACTCCCTTCCTGCACCACGACCTTGAGGAGTTGACCGTCGGTTCGCGCCACCAGCTCCATGACTGCCTTATCTGTTTCGACTTCGGCCAGTGTGTCGCCCGACTTCACCGGGTCGCCTTCCCTCTTGGTCCACTTTACGAGGCGCCCCTCTTCCATCGTGGGCGACAGCGCCTCCATGTGGACTTTGGTGGCCATGGGTTAGGGCTTTCGGAAGCTAGGCGTCCAGGTACAGCACGCGGCGCGCGGCCGCAACGACCTTTTCGGGTGACGCTTTGGCGGCGCGCTCGAGGTGCTTGTTGTACGGCATCGGCACGTCTGCTTGCGTGACGCGCTGTACTGGGGCATCGAGGTGGTCGAACGCGTCACGCTGAATGATGTCCACCACCTGAGCGCCGACGCCGACGTACGGCCAGCCTTCCTCGACGACGACGGCCCGATTGGTCTTCTGAACCGACTCGAGAATCGCCGCCTCGTCCATCGGGCGGAGCGAGCGTAAATCCAGGACTTCGGCGGACACGTCTTGCTCCGCCAACTGCTCGGCCGCCTTCAACGCGACGGACAGGGTCTTGGAGTGACACACGAGCGTGACGTCCGAACCTTCGCGCTTGATCTCGGCCTTGCCGATCGGCACGAGATGCTCGCCGTCGGGGACGTCGCCCTTCATGTTGTACAGCATTTCACCTTCGAGCACGATCACGGGGTTGTTGTCCCGTATTGCCGACTTGAGCAGGCCCTTCGCGTCGGCGGGCGTCGCGGGGGCGACGACTTTAAGGCCAGGAATGTGCGTCAGCCAGCCCTCCCAGGCTTGCGAGTGCTGTGACCCGAGCTGCAGAGCGGCCCCATTCGGACCGCGGAAGACGATGGGCATCCCGATTTGCCCGCCCGACATATACAACATCTTCGCTGCCGAATTGATGATCTGGTCCAGTGCCAGCACCGCGAAGTTCCAGGTCATGAATTCGATGACTGGCCGGAGCCCTCCCATCGCCGCCCCGACCCCGATGCCCGTAAACCCGAGCTCGGCGATCGGTGTGTCGACGATGCGCTGGGGGCCGAACTCTTCGAGCAACCCGCGACTCACCTTGTACGCGCCCTGGTAGACCCCGACTTCTTCGCCCATCAGAAAGACGTTGGGATCGCGCTGCATCTCTTCGCGCAGCGCCTGATTGAGCGCGTCCCGGTAAGTGAGTGTGGCCATTGCTACTCCGCCAGCACGTCGGTGAACAGCTCGTCCGGCTCGGGGTCCGGGCTCTCATCGGCGAACTTCACCGCTTCCTCGACGTCGGCCAGGATTTCCGCGTCCAGCGCGTCGAGCCCTGCCTGATCGATCACGCCTTCCTCTTTGAGCTTTCCGGCAAGGTGCGTGATCGGATCACGGGCCTTCTGTTCCTCGACCTCGTCTTTGGTGCGGTACACCCCGTGCAGCGGATCGGACATCGAGTGGCCCATGTACCGGTACGTGCGGACCTCGAGCAGGGTGGGGTGACTCTGCTTCCGCGCCCGTTCTACCGCGCGCCGCGTCGCCTCGTACACCGTAAGCGCGTTCATACCGTCGACCAGCTCCGCGGCCATGTCGTAACTGCAGGCGTGCTCGACGATGTCCGTTACGGCCGCCACGCGCTCGAACGCCGTGCCCATCCCGTAACGGTTGTTTTCACATAGGAAAATCACCGGCAGCTTCCACACGGATGCCATGTTCAACGTTTCGTGGAAGGCGCCGATGTTGACCGCCGCTTCGCCGAAGAAACAGACGCAGACCCGGTCTTGTCCCTGATACTTGCTGGCGAAGGCGAGCCCCGCGCCCAACGGGATATGGCCGCCGACAATACCGTGGCCTCCCATGAAGCCGCGCGTAGCGTCGAAGAGATGCATAGAGCCGCCCTTGCCCTTCGAGCACCCAGTCGCCTTTCCGAACAGCTCGGCCATGACCGCATTCGGCGAGATCCCTTTGACCAGCGCTTGACCATGCTCCCGGTAGGAGCAGATGACGTAGTCGTCGTCGCGCAGTGCCGCAAGCGCACCCACAGCTACGGCTTCCTGGCCGATGTAGAGGTGGCAGAACCCGCCGATCTTCCCGAGCGCGTACGCCTCGGCTGCTTTCTCTTCGAAGCGACGGATGAGCAGCATCTGGCGCAGCATTTTGAGCTGCAGCTCGGCGTTCACGGTGTCTTTCGGGGGTCTGGCGGTCGCGGTCATGTGGTGGCTGCCTCGATCTGCTCCCAGGCGTGATAACTCGAACGAACCAACGGGCCGGACTCCACGTGGCGAAATCCCAGCGACATACCGTAGCGCTTCAGCTCGGCGAATTCTTCAGGCGTGTACCAACGTGCGATCGGAAGATGCTGATCGGAGGGCCGCAGGTACTGACCGAGCGTGATGATGTCGACATCCTGCGCGCGCAGGTCGCGGAGCGATGCGAGCAGCTCGTCCCACTCCTCACCGAGGCCGCAAATCAGTCCCGACTTGGTCAGCAGTGCCCGGTTCATGTTCTTCGCGCGTCTGAGCAATTCCAATGCGCGCGGGTATCGGCCGCCAGGACGCGCGATACGGTACAGGCGTTCAATCGTCTCGAGATTGTGATTGAGGATGTCGGGGCGAGCGTCGATAACGATGCGGAGCGCTTCGGGGTTGCCTTTGAAGTCCGGGATCAGAACTTCGATCGATGTCTCCGGTACACGGCGCCGGATCTCTTCGATACACGAGGCGAATATTTCCGCGCCGCCGTTCGGCAAGTCGTCGCGATCGACGCTCGTAATCACGACATGCTTGAGCGCCATACGCGCGACCGCGTCAGCCAGTCGATGCGGCTCGGCGATGTCGAGTGGCGCCGGCGTCCCATGGGCGACCGCGCAGTACGCGCAGTTCCGCGTGCACACGTCGCCCAGGATCATGAATGTCGCGGCATGGTGTTCCCAGCATTCGCCGATATTTGGGCAGTGAGCCTCCTCGCACACCGTGTGGAGCTTGAGATCGCGCATCATGTGCTTGAGGGCCACATAATTCGGCCCGCCGGGCGCTTTGACCTTCAGCCACGCTGGCTTGCGGGGCTCGACCGGTTGGCGGGAAGCTGGAGGAAGGATCTGAACGAGGGGAGCTGCCATGGAACTCGAAGATAGTGGGACCTGAAGGGGTGGGGTAGGCCAATTTTCAACCGGACGGTTGATCTCCTTGCCGGTCCTTTAGCCGCCGCAAATCGTTCTCGACCTCCGTCGAGCTCCCAAGCGTTCCATCGGCGATGTCCGCGATTTCCTCTGCCTCTCGCCATTGCTGTTCGAGTTCCTCCACCTCGGCCCGCTCGTCGACGGCCATTTCAAACGCAAGGCCACGTTCCGGGCGCAGAGCGCGCAGCGGCAACTCACGCTGGGCGACATCGCGAACCAGCCGATCGGGACCGCCAACCCGGTCAACCTCGCGCGCCGCGTCTTCGGCACGACGTCGGCCTCCGCGGACGAGGTTGAGATACGTGAGCCCTTGGCGGAGTACTTGGACCGCTTCGATACCGGTGAGTTGTGCGCCTTCTTGGTGGCAGCGGGGACAGCTCAGCAGGATGCCCATGTCGGCGTGAGTGTCGGGTACGACACGCGCGTACTGTACGTGACGCGCCCGCAACACCATGATGCTGCCGCAACGCGCGCAGATAGGGGACTCAATCAACGAGACCTTGCGGCTTCCGACAATGCGCAAGTACACCCAGTCGACGGCGCGATGGATGTTCCAGACGATTACGCCGAAGCCACCGCCCGCGGCGACGTTTGCGGCGATGCCCAAGCCGATGGCAGCAACCGTCAGTGGCACCACGACCTTCAGGCGCTCGCGCTGGCGGTTGCGCAGCCGCTCGCCGTAGCGCCACGTCGCCAGCTCCACACGTGGTGGCTTTCCGACGCGCACAAAGTCGTACCGCTCCCACCGGATCAGCGCGACTTGATCGGTGGAGCCGGCAATCCGCCCCGCCTGTGCCGCGCGGGCAACGGCCTCGATACGCTCGAGGCGATCATCGAATGGAGTGAGATTCCAGCGGCTGCAGCGCGGACAAACGACCCATAACCGGCCCTTCCACTCATCGAATGCGATCCGGCGTCCGACGCCGAGACCAGAGGGTCCGCCATCACCATCGAACGCCGTATTACAGAAAGCACAACTGCGAAACATCTATGAACTAAAGCGCTCCGGGGCGAGAGAGGCAATCTCTATCTCGGAGGTGCCAGTCGTGATCATGCTCGCGATGATGTCGCCAGTGAGGCCGGCGAGGAGGACGCCGTTGCGGCCATGCCCGGTCGCATACCATAAGCCGCGGACATCGGGATCGGGTCCTACGATCGGGCGGCCATCCGGGGTCAGTGGTCGCAGCCCCGACCAGGTCCGCGTCGGGGTCGCCGGGAGGCTGGGTACGAGGCGCTGTGCCGCTGCGACGATTTGCGCGATGCCGGACTCTGTCACGCCGGCCTGGAAACCGACGTGCTCCATGGTGCTGCCGAACAGAGCCTCCCCCTGTCGGGCGAGGACGTAGGAGTGGTCGTAGTAAAGCACGGTTCGCGGCATTTCTGCGGGCCAGGGCGCAGCCGCCATCTGTCCGCGGACCGGCACGACCGGAAGGTGCCGGGGCAGGTGATCGATTTGCGGCGACCACGCGCCCGCTGCGATGACGACGTGCTCCGCTTTGATCTTGCCCGCGGGGATTTCGACGCCTGTCGCACGTCCAAGAATCGTCTTGATGCGGTTCACGCGCGACCTCAGGGTCTGCACGCCGAGGCGCTTGGCATCGGCGCGGAGCGCGCGAGTCAGCGCGGGCGCGTCGACCGCGCCATCCTCAGGGGCAAAGAGTGCGCCGATACACTGCGCGGCCGCGGGAAACCGTTCTGCAACATCGGTCGCTTCGAGCCAGTCGCACCTGAGCCCGGCTTGGCGCTGATGCGCGACCGCATCACGTAACCGCTCAGCCTCCGCGTCTGTGAACGCAAGTGAGGCGACGCCATCACGCCAAAGCCCAATGTCGATTTCCGTCGTTTCGGCCAGGCTCGCGGCAAGCGTGTCGTAGAGCTCACGGGCACGCAGTCCCAGGGCCCGCAGGCTCTCATCGGCGCTTTCGATTTGGGGGGCCAGAATACCGGCAGACGCGGCCGAAGCGGCGGTGGGGTCGGGGCCTGGGTCGCAAATGATGACGCGCAGCCCGCGCAGAGCCGCGGCGCGGGCGCAAGCGGCCCCGATGATTCCGCCACCGGCGACCAACA
This sequence comes from Gemmatimonadales bacterium, assembly GCA_035259785.1. Lineage (GTDB taxonomy): Bacteria > Gemmatimonadota > Gemmatimonadetes > Gemmatimonadales > GWC2-71-9 > 20CM-2-65-7. The sequence goes on along the minus strand of DATFVZ010000150.1, from coordinate 20,252 downwards.
CTTCACAGGACGAAACTTTGTGCGACATTTAGGCGTACGCTGCAAACGCACCGGACACCACGGAGGGTATCATGTTCCGGAGCATTCTCGGGTTCGCGCTGCTTGCCGTCGTTGCCTGGATCGCTCTCAAGCTGATCTTCGGGATGGCTGGCATCCTGTTCGGCCTCGCGACAACGGTTCTGACGCTCGCGGTCATTGGCTTCTTCTTTTATATCGCGCTGCGCATCATCAGCCCGTCCACGGCCGATCGCGTCCGCGACATGATCAAGGGTCGGCCCGCCGACGCGTCTTAAGGCTCCCATGGGAGAGGCTGGCTGGAGTGCGCATGCACGATCTTCCAGTTCTCTCCCCGTCGTTCACAGATGAAGGTTGCCCGACCGGGTTCGATGCGGTGCTCGGCCGGGTGAGTCCAGTTGTAGTCCACTAACACCCACGCGAATCTCCCTTCGACATTCTCGGACGCCGCCGTGACCGTCACGCGCCCGGCGCCACTGGTGATTCCCGCAAAGCGTGGCGCTGCGAGTCGCACGCGCGAATTCTCTATCACAATGGCTTCCGCAGCATACAGCGTATCGGCGTTTCGGTCGCCGCTCGCGTCGAGCGCGATGGCCAGGCGGACGACCGCCTCCGCGCCACCCGGTGCTCCGCTCGCGCTCGTCACGGCAACGGCCTCACGCGGCTTGACGGTCCGGGTGACGCATGCAGCAATCACCGTCGTGGCCACCATCAAAATGGAGTAGGGGCGCGGCATGCTGCGCCCCTACTTTGAATCCAACCGCGAAAGTATCGACCACGCCAGTAACGGTACCAGAATCTCGTGATGTCCGGTCAGCTGAATGCCGCGTCCACCCGCGAGCGTGGGGCGCTCGACAACATTGACCCGTGGTCGATAGTGACGCTGCATATCGCAGTCGCAGGCAGTAAAGTTTTTGGGACGTCCGGCATTGAGATTGCGCGCAATGGTCAGGGCCTTGAGGAACACTTCGGGCATGACAACAGCGCTGCCAAGGTTGAGCACCACGCCGCCGTCGTCCAGATCCGGCAATGCCGCCGCCAGGCGCTTGAAATCGCGGTGACTCGTGGCGCCGAGTGCGGCACCGTCGCTCGCCGGGTGCTGATGGATGATTTCTGCGCCGATCGCCGCGTGCACCGTGACCGGGACCCCGAGCGAGGCACACGCGAGCAGCACGGAGACGTCGCGCCCGGGGAGATCTTGCCGGGCGCCCAGGTAATCGGCGAGCGCCTCACCCGCTCCTTGCTGGCGCTTGGCGCCGCGTACGAGCGCGGCGTTCATCTCCCGTCCCGTCTCCTCCGCCATGCCGAAGGTCCCGTCGCCTAGGCCTGCCGCCACATCTTCGCTCGTTCCCCCATAGGCAGCCAGCTCGAAGTCGTGAATCGCCGCGCTGCCGTTCATCGCGATCATGGTGAGCGCGCGACGTTGCATCAATGCAATCAGCAAAGGGCCGAGCCCGACCTTGATCACGTGCCCGCCCAGCATCGCGAGGATCCCGCGCCGTCCCGCCGCGGCCACGATCTGATCGACCACGTAGCGCAGGTCCTGCGCGGCGAGAATCGACGGCAGCGCGTCGACGAATGCGTTGAAGGACCGATCGGAGGGCAGCGGCGGCTTTGCGAGGAGGGAAGCGTCAACTTTGTTGGGGCGTTTGGCAATCGGGATTGTCTTGAGGCGGGAGAAGTCGGCTTCGCGGTACTCGGTCATCGCTGTTCTGTTCCTCCTCCCGGGACGTAGTCCTTGAGCTTGAGCGTCACCGTACCGAACGAGAAGTTCGACTGAATCCCGAGCACGATTCGCTGTGGGTCGTCCGAGAGCCAGATGCGGGTCTCCGACTTCTCGGCGAAGATGCCGCGGCCCTGGGGAATTCTGGGGCGCACGACGATAGCGCGCCACTTCTTACCGGCGACACTGACTTTGTCGCGGCCCACCACTTCGATAATGACCGGATTCCGGTCAGGCCGGAAATAGCGTGCGTATTCGTACTTCTTCCCGACTTCGAGCGGCAAGGTTCGAACCCAATACAGGAACGAGGCGTCGTCGAGGGGGTCCAGCACCGTGGCGAATGTCGTATCACGTCCGACTTCCCGATAAAACCCGGAATCGGGATAGATCTCGTAACCGCGCTGCCGATGCTTGCCCCGCTCGACCTGGTCGGACGTGAAGCGCCGCGAGCGGAAATCGTAAAGTCCCACCCACGACTCCATGGTTTGATCAAGCGAATACCCGAGCGCGCCGCCGCTCAGCCGGAATCGGAAATGGACCGCCTCCGCTCGACGAACGGTGTCCACCCCCATGACCTCCATCGTGGCGTGGCCGATGTTGAAGATGCCGTACCTCGCATTGAAGGTCAGCCGCTCGCCGATGGGGAATGTCACGGCCGGGGCTGGTTTGACGATTGGGAGCGCCGCGACGACGGCCGGGCCGGGTGTGCTCGAGGAGCTGACCGCCACCCCGGTGCAGATGGAATCCTGGGCCACGAGTGTCTGTCCTCCCGCGAGGAGCGCCACCAGGATCACCCCGGAACCTTTACGGGCGGCGTCGATGAGCGCGCGCGACCGCCACGCCGAGAGCAGCTGCTGCCACGGCTTGGCGCGGGATGGCCGCTGCTTGAGGTCGTAACGGGCGGCGCTGGGGACAACTTCCAGGCGGCGCGCGTGGACATTGAGGCGGGCGAGCAGCTCCGCATTCGCCGCCCATCCCTCGGTTGTCAGCAACGGGGGCTCGGCGGCTCCACCTCGTGTAGCCTGACGCAGCACAATCAGCCGCAGCGCTATGAAGCCGGAAACGGAGTCTTTCACGACGCCACCCACTCGCAACAGGCGCGGGGCCCACTGCCGCACCCAGCGCTCGGGCCAGGTGCGCGTCCCCTCGCTGGAGCCGACCGTGGCGCGGTTCTGCTCCGCCACCACCAGATCCGATCCGGATTCGATGCGCTTGACCATCTCCTCCATGGTTTCCGGCGCGTGCATGAAGTCCGCGTGCAGCGTGATCGCACAGTCGCGCTTGGGCCGGTCGGTCCGCTGTAAAGCGACGCGCAGGAGCTCTTCCAAGGTGCGTGCGTACCCCTCGCGCCGGCTGTGCTTGATGACCGTAAGGGGCAGGACCCGGGCATAGGACGCCAGGACCTCGCCGGTGTGGTCGGTCGACCCATCATCACAGGCGATGATCTGGTATTCCCGCTGGAACGCCGTGAAGACCTGACGGACCTTCCAGAGCACGAGTCCGACCGTGCTCGCCTCGTTATGGACCGGAACGCAGACGTAGATCATGGCCCTGCAATCTAGGAGAGTGCCTTGTAGACTTCCAAGACTTGACCCGCCACCGCGCTGGCAGTGAAGCGCGGGGGGAATGGGAGCACGGTGGGGCTGTGGAGCGCATCCACCACCCGTTGCGCCAACGCTTCCGAGGCGCCCACCGGCACCAGCACTTCGGCCGGAAGCACTTCCGGAATCCCGCCCGCCGCGGTCGCGACAATGGGCCGGCCGAGGGCGAGCGCGTTGAGCAGCACGCTGCCGAATCCCTCTTCTTTCGACGACATGACGAACACACTGGCTTCGGTGATGAGCGCGTCCACCCGATCGATGTATCCCACAAGGTGCACGCGATCAGCGACCCCGAGGCGCGTGATCTCCGCGTGCAGGGCTCCACGCAGTGGGCCGTCACCCGCAATAACCCAATGGAGGCCGGGCTCGAGCGTCCGGGCGCAGTCAGCCGCGCGCACCAGCGTGCGTTGGTCTTTGTGATCGACCAGCGCTGCGGCATTCACCGCGAGCGGAGTCTTTTCCGTGAGCTTCAACTGTCGGCGAATCCCGAATGGTGGAGTGGATGCGGCGCGCACCGCTTCCGGATCGATGCCATCCGGAATGACAACCACCGCATCGGGCGCGATGCCGTCGCTGGTGAGCACCTGCTTCACTGCCGCCGACACGGCGATGATGCGGTCGGGCCGCCGCCACGCCCCGAACCGACCCACGTGAAAGTCCACGCGGCGAGTCGCGATCAGCGTCCGACCCATCGCGACAGTCGCCGCCAGTGTCAGGGCGTGGCTGTCGTGGACGTGTATGACGTCGGGGTGGAACGAGGAGATCGCCCGCCGTAGCTGCCACCAGGCGCGCGGGTCGAGACCGATTTCCCACGTGGTCCCCTGGACCTGGGCGCCGTCGGCGGCGACGCGCCGCGCCAGCTCGCTGTCCTGTCTCGTGACGAGCGTCTGCTCCACGCCGGCGTGTCTCGCGAGCTCACGGCAAAGCAGCCACACCTGATGTTGCCCACCGCGCCATTCGCGGCCGGAGTCGACATGCAACACCCGCATCGAGCCTCCCCCGACGGCTAGGCGGGGACTTTCACGACCCCGGCGAGCACGCGGCGCAGCGCATCGAGTTTGAAGGGCTTCTGCAGGAAGGGGCGGCCCAGCTCTTCGAGGAATTGCAGCGTATCGCCGCGGACCGTGTCGCCCGTGGCAAAAATGATGCGATCGGCTACCGTCGGATGCATACGTGCGAGTGTCTGAAACATCTCGCGCCCGCCGAGCCGGGGCATGCGGAGATCGCAAATGATCAGATCGAATGGTTGCATGAGCGCGCGCTTCAACGCCTGGCTGCCATCGCGCGCGACGGCGACCTCGTGACCCCAGCTCTCCAGGGTGGCCTGCATATAGTGAAGGATGTGCGGCTCGTCATCCACCACGAGTACCCGCAGGCGCTCAAGCCGTTCGGGCGGCGCCGGATTCGCGGACACCGAGTGGTCGGACCGACCGAGGGGACTTAATCCCGAGCGAATGCCGGTGGGCAGCTCGACAATGAACGTGGCGCCGCGACCACTCCCGGCCCCGCCGGGATCCACTCGGATATTCCCGCCGTGCTCCTTCACGATGCCGAGACAGATCGACAGCCCCAGTCCCGTTCCTTCGCCCTCCGACTTCGTACTGAAGAACGGCTCGAATACACGCTGCGCGATGTCCTCGGGGATCCCCGGTCCATTGTCCGAAATGTTCACGGAGAGCCCATCGGGCTCGCATTTCGTGACGATCTCGATCCGGCCCTCATCTTCTGGCGCCCGCGTACTCTCGATGGCTTGGGCGGAGTTGTTGATGATGTTCAGGAACACCTGCTTGATTTGATTGGCATGGACCTCGACTTGCGGCAAGCCGGGCTCAAATTCCAAAATGAGCTCGATGTGCGCCGACATCAGTTGATTCTTCAGGAGCTGATGCGTCGATTCGATGATCGGGCGGATTGACTGGAGCTGCCGCTCACCTTCCTGGCGGCGGGCGAACGACAGCAGGTTGCGCACGATCGCCGAGGCGCGCTCGGCCTCCTGGCGAATCACGGCGAGCGGTTCCGCAAGACGGGGCGGCACGTCGGCGGCTTCCGCAAGCAAATCACTGAACCCCACAACGGACGCCAGCGGGTTGTTGAGGTCGTGCGCCACACCGGCGATCAATTGTCCGATGGCGGACATCTTTTCCGACTGCAGCAGCTGCTCTTGCAACCGGCGCTTTTCGGTCTGATCCTCGAACAGTAGCACCGCAGCTCCCGGCTCTTCGGTGGGAATCGCGGTGACCAGGAGAGTGCGATCGCCGAGGCGCAGCTCGCTGGGGGTGGCCTCGGGGGGGGGCGTGGGGTTAGCCAGCAGCCGAGCGACAGGATCCGCCCATCCCGGCGGAAGCAGCGTGAGCCAGGAGCGTCCCGTGATCGCGGTGACCGGTAGCTTGATGAGCTCGGCGAAAACGCGATTCGCGCGCCGGACGATCCCCTCGGGATCCACGTAGCAAATCGCCTGGTTGAACGCGTCCACGGTCTGTTCCCACTCGCGCTTGCCGCTCGAGAGCAGCTCCACCAGACGCGCGTTTTCGAGCGCTATACCGGCCTGGGCCAGGACGGCACGCGTGAACTGCAGCGCGGAATCGTCCAGTGCGTTGGCCTGATCGCTTTCCATGGTGACGGCGCCGATGGGATGCGAAACGGCGACGATGGGGACGCCGAGCCAGCACGCCGGCGCGGGATCCTCCACCGTTGCTCCCAGCTCGGCGGCCCGGGCGGCCACACGATCCGGGAACACGAGCGGACCACGCCGCAGCGCGAGCTGCAGCAGCGGTTCGTCAGTCGTCGCGGGCCTCGGACCGTTGTGGTACGTGACGTGCAGCCGGTTCGCATCCGGGTCGAGCAACATCACGGAGAGGCGGGCGGGGCCGAGGTGCTCGGTCAACGTACGCGCCACGATGTCGACGATCGAGGTTGGTCGAAACGCGCCGGCCAGCTCATGCGATAGCCCGGTAAAACAGTTGAGGGCCTCGGCCACCGAGAGCGTTTTCACCGTGCTTCGTCGAGGAATCGAGTCGGAACACGCGTCGCGGCCTCAACCAGCGCTTCCGCCGACTTGATGAAGCGAACAACGATCGGCAAGGATCCCTGCAGCGCCACCTTTCGCTGCATGATTCCGGCGATGGGCCCCAGCTCCTTCTTGATGATTGCCTTCCAATGCTTGTACTCGGCGGTGAGCACAAACGGCGCGCGTTGGGCTTCGTCACGCGACACGAGTTTGGCCGCGCGACAACTGCCGCGGTCGAGATCGAGCCAGATCCCGACGTCTTCGGGCACGCCGATAGGGGGGTCGGCGGGCATGACCAGCGCGACGGAGCCATGCGTCCACTCGGTGGACGCGGTGCGATACGCTTCGCTCGCGTTGATCGCCGCGCCGTAGGCATCGACCCACGCGGTCGACGGGAAGTCGTGGATGACCGCCGTCATGCGACTGCCCGCGCGAAGCCCTCGAACAACGCGCGCTCCGTGAGGTCTTCCGGGTGCCACTGCACGGCCACGATCCAGGGATCGCGCGCGCTGTCCGGTTCCGCCGCTTCGATCACGCCATCTTCCGCCCAGGCGACCGCCTTCAACGTGGGGGCGAGATCGCGAATCGCCTGGTGATGCCGGCTGTTGACGGTCGCGGAGCGCACCCCCAGCGTGCGCTCCAGCAATGATCCCGCCGCGACGCGAACCTCATGACGCGCCGTCTCGTCGCTGTGGGGCACGGGACCCGGACGCTCGCTGTCGAGATCCTGATAGAGTGTCCCACCGAGCGCGACGTTGAGGATCTGAATCCCACGGCAGATCGCGAGGATCGGCAGTCGGCGCTGTCGCGCCGCATCGATCAGCGCCACCTCGGCGGCGTCGCGTGAGGGATCGATCGCTCCCAGGCGCGGGTGCGGCGCCGCTCCGTACCGCTCGGGCGCCACGTCTTCGCCACCGGTGAGTACCAGGCCGCGCACGCCGGTGAGAGCGGCAGCCGCATGATCGGGCGCGAGCATTGTCGGCACGGCCAGGGGCACGAGGCCCACGTTTTCGAGCGCGCGCACATACGCTGTGTTGAGCGTGACTCGTTCGCGGCCGTCTACCAGGCGGCGCGGCGCCGTGACCGCCACGGCGGGGTGCGTCACGAAGTCGTGGGAGGACCGAACAGCGGGCAACGCGGATTGCTCACGCTCGCCCAGTCGACGCGCACGGCGTACAGATTGAGGGCGGCACCGCCGCCAACGATCGATCCGATGGCGGGTTGACGTTGCGGCTCTTCCTGATCGAGGACCATCACGCCCATCGCCCGCTGCGAGGTGTCGTCCACGACCAGCAGTCCGTAGCCACGGGACGGAAAACCGGGTCCTCGATAGAGCATGGAGACTTTCCCGGCGGCGTCGTGCGTGACGATGACTGCTCCGTTTTCGCGGGACTTCGGCAGGAGAATGACTGCCGGCAGGGAATCCGGGACGCCACGCGGCGGATCCGTGAGCGCCGCGCGCGGATTGCTGAGCTGATTCACGATCAAGGCGGGGCCGGCAATGGCTGCGATGCCGCAGGTCGGAGAGCCGGCGCCGGAGCCTCCGCCCCCTTGTCCGCAGGCGGTGACTGCGATGGCCAGGAACAGAATCCGCGGATTCATGGGACAGCAATCTAACGCTAATGCGACCAAACAGCCGTGAGCGTCGTTGTCCGAACCGGTGCAAGGGTCTGCGGCACGAGATTGTAGACGTAATTCAGGGCATTTGCGAGCAGAAGCCGCAGCTCGACAGGTCCACGTATCCATTGGGCCCGCAGATCCAGGACATTCATCGGGACTCGCCGCGGGTCGACAAAACCCTCCAGCTCGATGCGCTCGGGCCGGCTCGCGTGGCGGAAGTCGGCGCCGAGGTTGGCCCTGCCGACGGAATAGTCGGCGCTCAGTTTCACCTGATGTCCCGGGCGGTACGCGAGCGGAGCGTTGGCCGAGCCGGGAACGCGCCGTTGCGTGTTGAGATACGTGTAGCTGAGCGAGGTGGTGAGACGATCCTTCGCCGCGAGCAGGGTCGCATCCACGCCGGCGATGCGCGCCTCCGCCACGTTCTGCAGTTGAATGAGGGGTCCACCGGTCGTCACGATGAGCGTCGGTTCGATCAGATCCCTCGCCTCGGTCCAGAACAGCGCGCCGTCGAGACGCATGACACTCAGGACGGGTGCGCTCCGGCCGCCGAGCTCGAATGACCACGCTGTTTCGGGGAGCAGGCCCGGGTTGGGCACGACGCGCAGTCCGAACTCCGGCGCCACCAGATCGACGAATCGCTCCGCGAGCGACGGGGCGCGGAACCCCCGTCCGACCGAGGCGCGCACCGCCGCACCCTGCGATCCAACCGGAAACGAACCGCCCAGACGCGGACTGACTACGGCGGTCAGCGAGCCGCCATCGACCGCGAGAAAATCGATCCGCGCGCCCGCGTTGAGTCGCGCACTCCCTTTGGCCAGGCGGCTCAGCGGCTGTTCCACCTCGCCGTATGCCGAGTACTCCGATTGTGAGTGGTTCTGGAACACGTCGCTCGTCACGTCGGAATAGGTCGCCTCTGCGCCGACGAGCACTGTGCGGGCCGAATCGGGATGTGCCTCGACACGAACCTCTGCGCCAAACCGGTTGGAGATGCCGAATTCCGACGTGTCGCGCCGTTGGTCGAAGAAGTCTGTCCGAAACCACGAGGCGCGCGCATGCCAGGCGAATCGTTCAGAGACGACGGTGCGCGCCTGCGCGGCGACGTAGCCCTTGACCGAATGGGTCCACGATGTGCGTCCGCCACTGTCGACCTTGAACGGCTGGTAGGCCTGGCCCTTGTCGTCGCATTCGCCCTGCGTGCACCAGCTGAGGGGTACGTCGTAGCGATCGTCGGCCCATGAACCGCTGACGTCGAGGTGCGTTTTGGGTGATGCCTGCCAGCGGGTCTTGGCGGCCATCTGCCAATGGTTCTGACTGTCATGCTCGCGGTAGCCGTCGGAGTGGCGGGCTCCTCCAGTGACGCTCGCGCCGAAGATGTCGGTTCCGTAGGAGAGCATACCGTCGCCGCCCCCCTGCAGCCCCGGCTCGTTGCGGAATCCCCAGACTGCGTGCGGCGGGTCGGCGAAGATGCCTCCGGTGAGGCGCACCCGCGCATGCAGGCCTGACGGCACATTGCGTGTCGTCACATTGACCACGCCGCCCAGCGCCGCGGAGCCGTACAGCGAGGAACCGGCACCTTTGAGAATGTCGACACGCTCGATGTGATCGACCGGGACGAGATCCCAATTGATCCCGCCGCGATCGCCCTGATTCATCGGCACGCCGTCCACCAGGAAGAGAACGCGCGAGTTGAGCCCCTGCACGTAACCGGTCGAGCCTCTGATGTTGACTTGTCCATTGAGAAACTGAATACCAGGCTCTTTGTCCACGGCCTCGTCGATCGTATTCACAGCACGGCGATCGATTTCTTCGGGGCTGACCTGGGCGACGCTCGTCGCCGGGTGATCGCCGAACTGCGGAAGCTTCGTGCTCACGACATCGACCGGTGTCAGCTCGAGCGGTGAAGACTCGAGCGTGAAGTCGGCAGTCGCGGAGTCGCCGCCGGCAAGAGTGACGACCATTGTTGCCGGGCTATACCCAATCGCGGCGGCGCGCAGCCGTATTTCGCCGGCGGGCACGGCGGTGAGACGGTACCGACCGTCCGCGTCGGTCTGCGTGTAGAGCGTGCTGCCCGCGATGCCGACCATGGCGCCCCGAATGGACGTCCCCGAGACGCTGCGCACCGTGCCACGCAGGACTCCCTGCGCCGCAACCCTCCCCCCTCCGAGCGAGGGGGCGATCGACGCGCCGATACAAAGAAGCGTGGCTAGCGCACGGCGCATGTGACGAAGTCAGTGGCAGGACGGAGGCTGTCGAATTCGACCCGGAAGTCGATGTTGGCGGCGGCGGAACCGTCGGGAACGGTCACGACGCCGGGCTGCGTACTGTCCGCCGGATTGCGGTAGTAGCCTGCCACGCGCAGCAACGCCGTGTCCGCGGGAGTCAACGTCAGAGTGCCGACCTTCTTCCACACGGCCAGTACCCACGCGTACGTGCGCGGATCGAGGGCCACACTGTATTCGGCGACCGAATCGGCATACGGCACCGATCCGGGAATGAAGGGCAGGCGATTCGTAATGAGATCGGTGCAGGTCAGTGGAAAGGTGGCGTAGGCGGCAATGAAGACGTTGTCGGTGCTGTCGGGGATCGTGCCGCGGAACCGAATGGTGCCACACACCCCAATCAGCGAGGCGCCGCAGATCGGCTCGGGTTGCAGTCCCCCGCCGCACGCCGCCGCCGCGAGCAACAGCGGCCACGCGAGACCGCCGGATCTCAAGAGGCTCCCGGACACCCCCGCAATTTGTGGGCGCGTGGACGTGCGTCAACTTGACCGTCGTTTTCCCGTGGAATAGAGTTTCCTACACCATGCCCCTCTACGAGTATCGTTGTACGAAGTGTGACGAGCGATTCGCGCGCACGGAATCGATGGAACAGCACGGCTCGCGCCGGCCGGTGTGCCCCAAATGCTCGTCGCGCTCCGTCGAACCCGTTCTCTCCCCGTTCTTCGCGAAGACGATCCGGAAGAGCTGAGCGAGGAAAAAGGGGGGCCCTTGTTCGAGCGCCTGCGGGACGCGTTCCGCGCTGCCCTGGATGCTGCCGCAGGTCCCGCCGACTTGCGCGCGCTGGCGCGCCAAATGCGTGAAGCTCTCGTCGACGCCAAAGTCGCGGTCGGCGAAATCCAGGAAGCCGTCGCCCGTACCGAGCGAGAACTGGCACTGGAGCGCCAGCGGCTTGCGGATGCCGAGCGGCGTGGCCGGCTCGCGGGCGAGATCCAGGATCACGAAACCGTTGCAGTAGCCGAGCGCTTTACCGCCAAGCATCGCGAACGCGTCGCAGTGCTCGAGCGAAAGCTGGCAGCGCAGCGTGAAGAGCTCGCGCTTGCCGAGCGCGAGGTGGCGGATATGCACGCACAGCTCAAAAGCGCCGAGCGGGACCGGCCGGTGATGGAAGGGGACCGCAGCTCCGAGCGCGCGTGGCGTGACGTCCAAGGCGCGGGCGGGTCACGCCCTGGAATGGATCTTCAGGACGAGCTGCTCAAGTCCGACATGGACCGCGCCGCGCGTGAAGCAGAGGCGACGCGCCAGCTCGAGGAGCTCAAGAAGAAGATGAGAAAGGACTAGCGACCTGTGCTCCTGTTAGTTCTCCTGCAGCACCTCCAGCAGCCTCCACAACCACCCCCCGCTGATTTTTTGAAACGCGCTCACACTTACAGCATCGTCGCCTACGATTCCGTCACCGGCGACCTCGGTGTGGCCGTGCAATCGAAATTCCCGAACGTCGGCGGTCTCGTCCCGTGGGGGCGCGCCGGCGTCGGAGCCGTCGCGACGCAATCGCTCAGCAACACGGACTATGGCGAAAAGGGACTCGAGATGATTGCGCGCGGCGCGACGGCGCCGGAAGCGATGCGCATCATCATGCGCGGGGATGGGCGCCCATCACAGCGACAGGTCGGCATGGTGGATGCGCGTGGCAATGCGGCGAGCTGGACGGGGGATTCGACGTTCGACTGGGCGGGTGGGCGAACCGGCGGCCGGGACGGCCAGACAGGCGGCAAGGGACAACTCATCACCGGACACGGTTACGCCGCCCAAGCCAACATCATGGTTTCGGATGCCACCGTGCGAAACATGGCGGAAACGTTCGAACGGGCGCGGGGGTCGCTCGCCGATCGCTTGCTTGCGGCGCTCGTGGCCGGGCAGGCAGGCGGCGGCGACAAGCGCGGGATGCAGTCGGCGGCGCTGCTCGTCGTCCGCGCCAACGCGGGCTACCTGGGCACCACCGATCGCTACATCGACATTCGGGTCTACGACGCCCCCAATCCCATCACGGAGCTGCAGCGCCTGTATGAGCTGCACAAACTCTACTTCTTCACGACCGACTCCGCCGATCTGATCGCGATCACGCCGGCCCTGCAGCGGGAGCTGGAAGCCATCCTCGTCGCCGAACCAAAGAATCAGCCGCAAAAGTGGCTGGCGGCGCCGCAGCCGTCGGTGAACGAGGCGTTCCTCAGCGCGCTCGCGAATTTCATGTACTGGGAGAACTACGACGTGCGGGTGCGCATGGATGGAAAGATCGATCGGGTTGTACTCGAAGACATTCGAAAGAATCGCAGACGTAGGTAATCGCCGTCAGCCATCTGCCGTCAGCAGACGGCTGATGGCAGAACGCTGAGGGCTACTATGGACGTGAAGCGCGGCCGCATGGTGTTCCTCGGGTATGGAAAATACTGGCGCTCAGACCGCATTCTCGGTCTGATGCCGATCGAGGAAGGACGCGGTCCCGGGCAACGGACCAACGTCTTCATCGAGGGCCGGGCGGAGCCGGTTGTCGCGTCGCGCACGGAGCAGAGCATCCTGGAAGACATGGGCGCCACCGACGATAGTTTCCGGCTGGAATCGCTGCGCGAAGCGACGCGCGAGCTGCTGGAAGCGTTTCACGAGTTCTCACCCGTGCTCCGCCGCGCGCTGCACAACGAGCACCATTTCGACGTCGAAAAGTGGGAAGGGCGGATGGGTGCGCTGCTCCGGCCGGCCGAACATCCCGATCCCGCGCAGCAGGACGATCTCTTCGACTGAAAGGCATCGCATGACGCAACCCGCAGGGACGTTCGCCTCGTCGCAAACCGATCGTCGCTGGTTCGGCCACCCGCGCGGTCTCGCGACCTGTTTCTTCACCGAGATGTGGGAGCGGTTCAGCTTCTACGGGTTGCGCGCGCTCCTCATTCTCTACATGACCGCGGCGGCGGTGAACGGCGGGCTCGGCTTCACGACGGAGCACGCCGCGTCGATATACGGCTGGTACACATTCGGTGTATACGCCGCGGCCATTCCCGGCGGCATTATCGCTGATCGCTGGCTGGGGCAGTACCGGAGCGTGTTTGTCGGTGGCGTCATTATCGCGCTCGGCCATTTCAGTCTCGCCTTTCCTGCGCTGACCACGTTCTACCTCGGGCTCGTGCTGATCGTGCTCGGGACCGGCATGCTGAAGCCGAACATCAGCACGATGGTCGGCTCCCTGTACGACGCCCAGGACGCGCGCCGCGACGCGGGCTTTTCGATCTTCTACATGGGCATCAATCTCGGGGCGTTCATCGCCCCGCTCGTCGTGGGCACACTGGGGCAGCGCATCGACTGGCACGTCGGATTCGGCTGCGCGGGCATCGGCATGACGCTCGGGCTGGTGCAGTACGCGGCGGGCAAGCGGCACCTGCTCCCCGCGCTCGAACGCCTGGGGCAGTCGGATACACGTCCGGCGGCCGCGGCGAGCGCCGAGCCGTGGTGGCAGTTCGCGCCGGACGAATGGAAACGAGTGTTTGCAATTGCGGTGTTGTTCGTGTTCTCGTCGATCTTCTGGGCAGCGTTCGAGCAGGCGGGATCGAGCCTCAATCTGTTTGCGGACCGGCTCACGGATAATCAGCTGTTCGGCTTCAGCTTCCCGTCGACCTGGTATCAGTCGCTGAACTCGATGTTCATGATCTTCGGCATGGCGCCGCTCCTGGCGTTGTTATGGATCCGGCTCGGCCCGCGCCAGCCGTCGAGCCCCGTGAAGTTCGCGCTCGGACTGCTGTTCGCCGGTTTGGGATTCGCGGTGCTCGTTCCGGCGGCGCAGATGGCACAGGGGCAGGGGCAGGGGACGCTCGTCAGCCCATGGTGGCTCGTGGGCGTGTACTTCCTACACACGATCGGTGAGCTGTGTCTGAGTCCGGTGGGGCTCTCCACAACGACCAAGCTCGCCCCCTCACGCATCGGCGGTGCGATGATGGGACTCTGGATGTTGTCGATCGCGGTCGGGAATAAGTTCGCGGGCTGGGTCGCGGGGTTCTTCGATCGCTTGCCGCTACCGGAGTTGTTCGGCAGGGTCGCGCTCGTCACGTTCGTCGCGGCAGCCGTGCTGCTGGCCCTCACACCGCCGATCCGGAAACTGATGGGCGGCGTGCGCTAGGCGTTGTGCGCCGGAGAGGGGGGGGGGGCCGGCATCGGTGTCTCCGCGTAGTGGCACGCCGCGAAATGTCCCGGCGTGATCTCGCGCAACGGCGGCGGTTCAGTTCGGCACTTCTCGCTCTTCAGCGGATGCGGGCAGCGGGGATGAAACGGACAGCCGGGTGGTGGTGCCGCGGGCGACGGCACATCGCCGCTGAGCACAATGCGACTCTTGGTGGCGTGGGGATCGGGCTCCGGCACGGCCGAGAGTAAGGCGGTCGTGTACGGATGCCGTGGCACCGCGTAGATCTCCGCCGCGGGCGCGTGTTCGACGATCTTGCCCAGATACATCACGGCAACGTCATCGGCGATGTGTCGCACCACGGCGAGATCGTGCGCGATGAACAGGTACGTGAGATGCCGTCGCGCCTGAAGGTCGGCCAGCAGATTCAGGACCTGTGCCTGGACCGAGACGTCCAGCGCGCTGACGGGCTCGTCGCAAACGATGAACCGCGGCTCGACCGAAAGCGCGCGCGCGATTCCGACACGCTGGCGCTGGCCTCCCGACAATTCGTGCGGGTAGCGTTTCGCGAACGCGGCGTCGAGTCCAACCTCATCCAGCAACGCGGGGACCGTCCCGGCTAAGCCGTGAATCTCGAGCGGCTCCTGCAGCGTTTGCTGCACAGTCATGCGTGGATTGAGCGAGCTGTAGGGATCCTGAAACACGATCTGCATGCGGCGGCGCAGCGCGCGCAGCCGCGCGGCATCGAGCGCGAACACGTCGACCCCTTCGAACAACACTTTGCCACTCGTGGCTTCCTGCAGCCGCAGCAGCGTGCGGCCCACGGTGGTCTTCCCCGACCCCGACTCACCGACCAGACCGAGGGTTTGCCCGGACCCGATCGCGAACGACACCCCATCCACGGCACGCACCGGCGGGCGTGGCCGGCCCAGGCCGAGCCAGCGGCGCTCGCTGGCGTAGTGCTTTACCAGGTCGCGCACATCCACGAGCGCGGCAGCCGGCGCGATCATGGCTTGTCGGCGCGGCGCTCCGGCTCGGTCACAAGCCAGCAGCGCGCGGTGTGGCCTGCCCCGGCGTCCAGCAGCGGCGGCTCCTGGGCCACGCACTTGTCCCAGGCATAGGGACAACGCGGATGGAATCGGCACCCGGCCGGCCAGGCGGTCGCCGCGGGCACCTGACCGGGAATGGCATGCAGGCGCGAGCGCGGCGCATTTACGCGCGGCACCGCCGCGAGCAGCCCTTCCGTGTACGGATGTGTGGGGTGCTCGAACAGCTCCGTCGTGGGCGCCGTCTCCACGACGCGACCCGCATACATCACCACCACGCGGTCGGTGTGGCCGGCGACGACTCCCAGGTCATGAGTGATGAGCAACACGGCCATGCCGAGCTCTTTTTGCAGCCGATCGAGCAACTCGAGAATCTGAGCCTGAATCGTTACATCGAGCGCGGTAGTCGGTTCGTCGGCGATGAGGACTTTGGGATGGCAGACGAGCGCCATCGCGATCATCACTCGCTGTCGCATTCCTCCGGAGAGTTGGTGTGGGTAATCGTCCACCCGCTGTTCCGGATCGGGGATGCCAACCAGCTTGAGCATCTCGATGGCTCGCGCCCGCGCGGCTCCACGCGAGAGCCGCTGGTGAATGATGGCCGCTTCCGCGATCTGGTCTCCCACGGTGAAGACCGGGTTCAGCGACGTCATCGGCTCCTGGAAGATCATCGCGATTTGATTGCCGCGAACGCTCCGCAGCTCGCGCGGGGCGATCGCCAGGAGATTTCGGCCCTCGAATTCGATCAGCGAGCCCGGGAGGATGTGGCCGGGTGGCTCGGGAACCAGCCGCAGGATCGACAGGGAGGTGACCGTCTTGCCGCAGCCCGACTCTCCCACGATGCCCAGCGTCTCGCCGGGATACAGGTCGAAGGACACCTCGTCGACCGCGCGCGCCGTGCCGCGGCCGTGCTCGGTGACGAAATAGGTCTTGAGATCCCGCACGCGGAGCAAAGCGTTCAAGAGCGTTCCTCGCGCGGATCGAGCGCATCCCGCAACCCATCGGCGACCGCGTTCAGTGACATGACGACCAGAGAAATAGCGAGGCCCGCAAAGAGTGTGGTCCAGGGCGCGGTGTAAAGGCTCACCGCGCCGTCCGCGATCATGTTGCCCCAACTCGGCCGCGGCGGGGCCACGCCGATGCCGAGAAAGGACAACGACGCCTCGAGCAGGAGCACGTTCCCCACGCTCAGGGCGGCCGACACGATGATCGGCGCCGCGGCATTGGGCAGAACGTGGCCAAAGATAACGCGGCTGGAGCGCGCGCCCAGAGCGCGCGCCGCCACGACGAAGTCTCGCTCGCGCAGCCCGAGCACCTCCGCGCGAACCAGGCGGCTGGTGCCGAACCACGACGTGAGCCCAATGACGAATGCCAGCCATTCGAACGGCAGGCGGTCCCACAAGGCAACCGCCATGAGCAGGATGAAAATGCGGGGAAGCGCGAGGCCGATGTCGACGAGGCGCATCAGCATGCCATCGACCCAGCGGCGATAATAGCCCGCGACCGCGCCGACGAGCGAGCCGAGCGCGACCGCTACAACCGCGCCGATGACGCCGATGCCGAGCGAAATGCGGGCGCCATACGCGAAGCGGCTCCACACATCGCGACTGAAGACATCGGTCCCCATCAGGAATGTCAGCGACGGCGGATGATTCTGCAGGCGGACAGGATCGGGCTGCACGACGGGGTCGAGTGGTGCGACCAGCGGCGCGCAGATCGCGATGATCATGAGGAACGTCAGAATGCCGCAGCCCCAAGCAGCGGTGGGATGGCGGAAGAAGCGCCGCCAATGCTCATGTGCCAGCGCCCGATGGCGCAGCCACCGTACGGTTTCCGCCGCGACGACGATCGCGATCGCGAGGGCGAGCCAGGAGGCGAACGTCATGCCGTCACGACGTCGAGGGCGGCATCCTCGTGCACGCGGATCCGTGGATCGGCGAGGGCGAGGAGAATGTCGGCGATCAAGCTGCCCGTCACGACCATGGCGCTGGCGATCAGCGCGGCGGCCGTGACGACGGCGTAATCGCGCTGCAGAATCGCATCGACCGTGAGCCGCCCCATGCCCGGCAGCGCAAAGATCGTCTCGATCAGCACCGCGCCGGTCAGCAGGAAGGGAAAGGTCAGACCGAACCGCGTGATAAAGGAAAGCAGCGCGTTGCGGAGCTGGTGGCGGAGCACGACGCGGGGTTCCGGCAGACCTTTGGCGCGCGCGGTGCGCACGAAGTCCTGCTGGGCGATCTCCAGCATCGCGGCCCGCTGGAACCGGGCCGTGCCGGCGGCGCCGACCAGGCCCAGCGTGACGGCGGGAAGCAGCAGGTGCCAGATGCGATCGACCAGGCAATAGAGCGAATCGACGGTCGGGCAGAGAATCGGATCGCTCGCGCCGCCCACCGGGAAGAGTCGCAGTTTTTCGCCGAACAGCAGCAGAAGGATGAGCGCGAGCCAGAACGTCGGCAGCGAGTAGACGAACAGCGTGACATTGCCCAGCACGACGTCCGGCAGGCGATTCGCGCGCAGGGCCTGGTAGATGCCCAGGCCGAGCCCGAGCGTGAAGTCGAGTACTAGCGCGGCGCCGGCGAGCTGCAGAGTGAACGGCACTGTATCGAGAATCGCGTCGCCCACCGGACGATGGAGCGCGAACGAGTAGCCGAGATTGCCCTGTACGAGCTGCACCAGATACCGCCAGTACTGGACGAGAATCGGCTGGTCGAGACCGAATTGACGAACCAGGAGCCGGCAAATGTCGGGGTCGGTGAAGGTGTCCCCGCCCGCCAGGCATGGCTCCCCCGGGGCGAGGTGAATCAGGATGAAGACAAAGGTGACAACAGCGAAAATGATGGCAACGGACGCCATGAGGCGCCGCAGCAGCCACGCCATCATCTATCGCTCCACGCGGTCTCGGTCGATCTGCCGGTCGTGGGGGATGCGCCAGGTGCGGAGCAACGACGCCCAGGAATCGGGGCGAATTTGCACGTTGTCGACGCGGTTGTGGATGCCCGCCACGTTACCCAGCGCGTAGAGAAAAATGGCTGGGGCATCGGCGTTGATCGTTTCGATCGCCGCGCGCCACAGCAGCTTGGATTGGTCGCGGGACTGCGCCGCAATCGCCCGATCCACGAGCCGGTCGAACTCGGGGCTCGAGTAACGGCCGAAATTCGACCCGCCGATCCCTGCACTCGTCCACGTCTGCGAAATCCCGGAGCTCGGTGACGGGTCGTTGGACCGCGACAGGATGACTGCGTCGAAGTTTCCGCTGACTTGCCGCTGGGTCAGGGCGCGGGGGTCGAGCTCATCGATCTCGACCTGGACACCGATGCGCCGCCACTGCTCTTGTAGCAGTCGCGCGTATTGACGGCGCAGCTGGCTCGTCGAGGGCACGGCGATGCGGAATGCAAGCGGTTGTCCATCGCGGTCGCGCACGCCATCGCTATCGTGATCGCGCCAGCCGCGGGCATTCAGATGCCGCGAAGCCTGCGTCGTGTCGTAGGGGAGTTGGCGGATTTCCGGATCCCAGATCCAGAGCAGCGATGACATCGGTCCAGGCGGCACCTTCCCGAAGTCGCCCAGGGTGCTCTTCACCAGGGTCGCGCGGTCCACCGCCATCGTCAGCGCCCGCCGGACCTCGCGGTCGCTGAAGATAGGATGCGGCTTCGTCGTGTCGCCGTTGGCCCGCAAGTTGAAGGTGACATAGGTGTAGATGTTGCCCGGATAGGGGTACAGCTTGATCTGCGGCGCCCCGCGCGCCCGCTCGATGAGCTCGGGCGTGATCAACTGTTCCCGCACATCCGCCTGATCGGCGACCAGCTGAGTCACGGCCACACCGGGGTCGGGTGTAAAGCGCCAAATCAACCGGCGAATTCCTGGCCGGCCCAGGAAAAACGTGGTGTCGGATTGCAGCTCGATCGCCTGGTTGGCCTGCCAGCTCACAAAGCGGTACGGCCCGTCGCCGATGGGCTGGCGCCCGAACGGCGCCGTCCGCCACTGGTCGCGCGGAACCGACCGCAGCAGATGCGCCGGCAGCACGCGCATGTGGTAGACGGCGTCGTAAAACATCTCCGGGTAACGCTCGCGGAAGCGGAACACGGCCGTCAGAGAGTCGCGGGCGGTGACGCTGGAGATGCGCCTGAGCTGCGCGCGAAAAGGCGACGCGACCGCGGAGTCGTTGTAGGCATCGAACGTGAACGCAACATCGACCGCGGTGACCGGCTGCCCATCCTGCCAGCGCGCGCGGGGGTCGATGTGAAAGACGAGCGTGGAAGGACCGTCCCACTCCCATCGCTGCGCGAGCAAAGGCTGAAAATCCTCGTCGCCCACCGTATTCAGTGACATCCCCACGTCCGCCAGCTTCAAAAACAGCTGCTCGCCTATGTCGCGCGCCGTGATGTCTTCAGTTGATGCCGGCAGGAGCGTGCCGGGCTCACCAATGGCGGCGTCGACGAGCGTTCCGCAATCGGGGGCAGTGCAAAACTTGCGGCGCTCGCATGCACCGAGCGCGGCGACGATAAGCAGGATGGAGAGCAACTCATAGCGCCTGGGCATGGCGCTTAACATTTCACCCCGGGGCGATGGATGCAACGGGCGTTTTCGCGTCCCAGTTTTCAATAATGGCTGTCGTGATTTCGTCGAACGTCACAGCTCGGCCGAGCACCACGTCGAGTGTCGTTTCTCCGGTGGCGACTCCCACCTTTTGCTGAGATCCCGCTAGAAGAATGGAGCCATGCTGCAGGAACGCATCGCCCCGTCGCACCTGGGCCGAGCCCACGAGCTTGCGGCCACCGACCAGGATCTCACCGCCCACGGACATTGCAAAACAAGAAGCCGGACCGTCGGATAGCCTGCCCTGAGCGTAGCGAAGGGGCGAG
>DATFVZ010000149.1:0-16101 GCA_035259785.1 Gemmatimonadales bacterium | reverse complement strand
GCGGTGCACAACGGGAACAAGTTCATCCCCGTCTACATCACCGAGAACATGGTCGGCCACAAGCTCGGCGAATTCGCGGCGACGCGGTTGTTCCGCGGCCACGGCGCCAAGGGCTCGGCGGCGGAGCGCGAAGCCGCGGAGGCCGAGGCCGCTGAAGCCGGCGCGGGCGGTGGCGCGGCGGCCCCCGCGAAGGGCAAGGGGAAGGAGTAGCGATGGAAGCTCGAGCGATCCAGAGCGGCGTGCGCCAGTCGGCGCGCAAGATGCGGCTCGTGATCGACCTGATCCGTGGCCGCGCCGTAGCCGAGGCGGACGCGATCCTGCGCTTCTCCAAGAAGCGGGCGGCGCAGCAGATCCATAAGGTGCTGAAGTCGGCGGTGGCGAACGCGCAACAGGCGGCGCAGCGGCAGAACACGCCGTTCGACGCCGATGCGCTGCGGGTGACCTACGCGGTCGTGAACGAAGGCCAGACGCTGAAGCGGTTCACCGCGGCGGCGATGGGCCGGGGCACGCCGATTCTGAAGCGGACGAGCCACGTGGAAATCCGCGTCGCCGGCGGCGAGGCGCAGCCGGCCGCGCCCGCGCCGGCCGCTCCGAAGGCCGAGGCGAAGGCGGAAGGGCGGCCCAAGGCCAAAGCGAAGGCGAAGGCGAAGAAGGCGCCGGCCAAGAAGAAGAAGACGACCAAGAAAGCGAGCAAATAAGTGGGCCAGAAAACGCATCCCTACGGGTTCCGGCTGGGCGTCGTCAAGCAGTGGCGCTCCCGCTACTTCGCGAAGAGGAACTTCCCCGAGCTGCTCAAAGAGGACGAGCTGATCCGGAAGTACCTGAAGACGCGTCTCAGCCACGCGGCGATTGCCGACGTGCACATCGAGCGCAAGCCGGGCAAGGTGACCGTCACCGTGCACACCGGCCGGCCGGGCGTGGTCATCGGCAAGCGCGGCGCGGAAGTGGATAAGCTGCGCGACGAGCTGGCGCAGCTGACGGGCAAGGAAGTCGGGATCAACGTCGAGGAGATCAAGCGTCCCGAGCTGGACGCGCAGCTGGTGGGTGACAGCGTGGCGCATCAGCTCACGCAGCGCATCTCGTTCCGCCGCGCGATGAAGCGCGCGGTGCAAAGCGCGATGCGGATGGGGGCGCAGGGGATCAAGATCAAGACGGCGGGCCGCCTGGGCGGCGCCGAGATCGCGCGTACGGAGGGTTATCACGAGGGCCGCGTGCCGCTGCACACGCTGCGGGCGAACATCGACTACGCGACGTCGACGGCGAAGACGACGTTCGGCACGATAGGCGTGAAGGTCTGGATTTTCAAAGGCGAAGTGACCGAGGACCTCCACGGTCGCACCTATTCGACAGGCGTCTAAACCATGCTGGCACCGAAGCGGGTCAAGTTTCGCAAGCGGTTCAAAGGCCGCACCGCAGGGATGGCGACGCGCGGCAACACCGTCGCGTTCGGCCACTACGGGCTGATGTCGCTCGATCCCGGCTGGATTTCCAACCGGCAGATCGAGGCCGCGCGCGTCGCGCTCACGCGCGAGATGAAGCGCGGCGGCAAGGTGTGGATCCGTCTGTTTCCCGACAAGCCGATCACCAAGAAGCCGGCTGAAACGCGCATGGGCAAAGGCAAGGGGAACCCGGAGGGCTGGGTGGCCGTGGTGAAGCCCGGCCGGATCATGTTCGAGGTCGAAGGCATCGCGGAAGCCGAGGCGCGCGCCGCACTGGCGCTTGCTTCGGCGAAGCTGCCCGTCAAATCGAAGTTCGTGAAGCGCGAGGAGCGGTAGTATGTCGGCGAAACGGGAGAACGCGCCGGACAAGCTGCGCGAGCTCAAGACCGAGGAGCTGAGCCAGAAATTGGCCGTGCTGACCGAGGAGCAATTCCGGCTGGAGTTCCGGCGGGCGACGGAATCGCTGTCGAATCCGCTGCAGCTGCGCACGATCCGGCGGGACATCGCGCGGATCAAGACCATTCTGAAGGAGAGGGCAACCGCATGACCGAGCGCGGCCGCCGGAAGGTTCGCACAGGGACCGTGGTGAGCGACAAGATGCAGAAGACCGTGACGGTCTCGATGGTGCGTCGCTTTGCCCACGGCTTTTACGGCAAGCAAGTGACGCGCACCAAGACCGTCGCGGCGCACGACGAGCACGGCGCCAAGATGGGCGACACGGTGCGCATCGTGGAGACGCGGCCGTTGTCGAAACGCAAGCGTTGGCGCGTTGTCGAGATAATTGAAAAGGCGAAATAGCCATGGTGCAGCAAGAATCGCAGATCAAGATCGCGGACAACTCGGGCGCGCGACGCGCGCTCGTCATCCGCGTGCTCGGGGGGTCCAAGCGCCGCTACGCGGGGCTCGGCGACGTGGTCATCGTCACGATCAAGGACGCCATCCCCACCGGGCAGATCAAAAAGGGTGAAGTCGCAAGGGCGGTCATTGTGCGGACGGCCAAGGAGACGAAGCGCAAGGACGGCTCCTACATCCGGTTCGACGAGAATGCCGCGGTGCTGATCAACGACGAAGGCGAGCCTCGCGCGACCCGCATCTTCGGCCCCGTAGGGCGGGAGCTGCGGGAGAAGAAGTTCATGAAAATCGTCTCGCTGGCGCCGGAGGTGATTTGATATGAAGCCGCTCGTTTACAAGAAGTCGCGGCGCGAGCCCGGCAGCGAGCCGGAGCGGCACAAGCTACACATCGCCAAGGGCGACACCGTACGCGTCATCAGCGGCGAGCACCGGGGGAAAGAAGGGCGCGTACTGCACGTCTATCCGAAGAAGTTCCGCGTGGTGGTGGAAGGCGTGAATGTGGTGAAGAAGCACAAGCGCGCCACGACGCCCCAGGGTGAGAGCGGGATCATCGAGTTCCCGGCGCCGATCGCCGCGTCGAACGTGATGTTGCTCGACCCGAAGTCGGGTAACCCGACGCGCGTGCGCCGGCGCCATGACAAGGAAGGGAAGCTCGAACGCATTGCCGTGAAGTCAGGACAACCCATTCCGAGGGTCAGGTAAACACCAACGCTCGGGTGGTTGAATACAACATGGCCTTTTGTTAACCCCGGGCCGCTGGCCCGGGGAGGAAAAAATGGCAGACGAAAAAGAGAAACAAGAAAAGAAGCCCAAACAGCAGCAGCAGCCGAAGCAGGAGAAGCAGGCCAAGAAACAGAAAGGCGGCGCTCCCAAGGAGGAGCAGCAGCCCAAGGCCGACGCCGCTCCTGCCGAGCCGGTGGAGCCGGCGCCGCGCGCCCGGCTCTGGGACTTCTACGAGCAGCAGGTCCGCGCCAAGCTGCAGCAGCAATTCGCGTTCGGGAATCCGCACGAGATTCCGAAGCTCAAGAAGATCGTGCTGAACGTGGGCATGGGCGACGCGCCCAAGAATCCCAAGGGGCTGGACGCGGCGGTGGCGGAGCTGGCGGCCATTACGGGCCAGCATCCCGTGGTGACGCGGGCCAAGAAGGCGATCGCGAATTTCAACCTGCGCGAAGGCCAGCCGATCGGCTGCGCCGTGACGCTGCGCGGCGGCCGGATGTACGAGTTCCTCGACCGGTTCATCAGCATCGCGGTGCCGCGTATGCGCGACTTCCGCGGCCTGCCGACGAAGAGCTTCGACGGGCGCGGCAACTACACGTTGGGCATCAAGGAGCAGATGGTTTTCCCCGAGATCGACTACGACAAAGTCGAGCGCATTCACGGGATGGATATCACGTTCGTGACGAGCGCCGGGCGCGACGACACCGCGCTGGCCTTGTTACGCGAGCTGGGCATGCCGTTCCGCGTGGAAGCCGCGGGCGCAGCGGCCTAGGAGAGCCAATGGCGAAGAAGGCGTGGATCGAGAAGGTCAAAAAGCAGCCGAAGTTCAAGGTGCGTCGCTATTACCGCTGCCGGCGCTGCGGCCGCAGTCGGGGCACGCTGCGCAAGTTCGAGCTGTGCCGCATCTGTTTCCGTGAGCTGGCGTTGCGCGGGGAGATTCCCGGCGTGCGCAAGGCCAGCTGGTAAAGGCCCGAGGGACACGAATGAGCGTTATTGATCCCGTCGCCGACATGCTTACCCGGGTGCGCAACGCGTGCCTCGCGGGTCACCGCCGGGTGGACATGCCGGTCTCGAAGCTGAAGGTCGCGATCGCCACGATTCTCCGCGACAACCACTACATCCAGGACTACAAGGTCCTGGACGACGGACAGCACGGGTTGCTGCGGCTGTACTTGAAGTATCACAACGACGCGCCCGTCATCCGGGAGCTGCAGCGGGTGTCGTCACCCGGCCTGCGGCGCTACGTCAAGGCGCGCGAGATCCCCCGGGTCAAGAACGGGCTCGGGATGGCGATTCTCAGCACGCCGCAGGGACTCATGACGGATCGCGAAGCCCGCACCGCCCGCGTGGGCGGCGAAGTGCTCGCGGTTGTTTGGTAACTAGGGCCTAGGGCCTAGGGCCTGGGGCATGGGGATGAGGAACTGAAATGTCGCGAATCGGAAAAAAGCCTGTTGCGTTGCCGAAGGGTGTGACGGCACAGATCGACGGGCACAAAATCACGGTCAAGGGGCCGAAGGGCGAAATCAGCCGCACGCTGCACGAAGACATCGCGCTGTCGCTCGAGGACAGCACCGTCGTCGTGAAGCGGCCGTCCGATGAAGCGCGGCACAAGGCGCTGCACGGTCTGACGCGCACGCTGGTGGCGAACATGGTGCAGGGTGTGACGGAAGGGTTCGCCAAGGCGCTCGAGATCCAGGGCGTCGGCTACAAGGCGGAGCCGAAGCCGTTCGGCATCCAGCTCGTCGTGGGGCTGTCGCATCCGGTGCCCTATCACGCGCCCAAGGGCATCAAGATTACGGTGACCAACAACGTCCAGGTAAAAATCGAGGGCGTCGATAAAGAACTGGTGGGCCAGGTGGCCGCAGAGATCCGTAACGTCCGGCCGCCTGAGCCCTACAAGGGCAAAGGCATCCGCTATGCCGGCGAGCAGGTCCGGCGCAAGGCGGGCAAGACGGCCCAGGCGGCGAAATAAGCCATGCGATCAATTCGGAAAGTTAGAAGCGCAAACGACAGCCGGATTCGCCGGCATCTGCGCGTCCGCAAGAAGATCGAGGGGACGCCGGAGCGCCCGCGGCTCGTCGTGTTCCGCTCTTCAAAGCACATGTACGCGCAGCTGGTGGACGATCTGCGCGGCGTGACGATTGCCGGCGCGGCCGATACGTCCGAAGGCATGCAGATCGAAGGCAAGGGCAAGGTGGCGCGGAGTTTTGCGCTCGGCCAGCTCATCGCCGCAAAGGCCAAGGAAAAGGGCATCGCGAAGGTCGTGTTCGATCGCGGTGGCTATCAGTATCACGGCCGCGTCAAAGCGGTCGCAGACGGGGCCCGTAAGGGAGGATTGCAATTCTAATGGACGAGCAAAAGAAAGAAGGAACGGAAGCTTCCACGAACGTGCCCGCGGTCGAAGCACCGACCCCGCCAACGGAAGCGCATCGTCCGTCGCGCGGTCCGCGCGGCGGGGGGGGAGGCGGGGGAGGTCGGGGAGGCAGAGGTCGCGGGCGCGGCGGTGATCGGCGTGACGGCGGCGATCGGGGCCAGGCGCGCGAGAGCGACGGCATGGTCGAGAACGTCGTCGCGATCAATCGCGTGGCGAAGGTCGTGAAAGGCGGCCGGCGCTTCAGTTTCAATGCGTTGGTCGCGGTCGGCGACGGCAAAGGTCAGGTCGGCATTGCCACCGGGAAAGCCAACGAAGTCAGCGAAGCCGTGCGCA
This sequence comes from Gemmatimonadales bacterium, assembly GCA_035259785.1. Taxonomy (GTDB): domain Bacteria; phylum Gemmatimonadota; class Gemmatimonadetes; order Gemmatimonadales; family GWC2-71-9; genus 20CM-2-65-7. The sequence continues at coordinate 10,383 of DATFVZ010000149.1, read as the reverse complement.
AGGCGGTTGAAGCGGCGCGGCGGCGGATGAGCGAGGTGCCGCTGACGGGCGGGACCATCCCGCACGAGATCATCGGCAACCACGGCGCGGGTCGCGTGCTGCTCAAGCCGGCGGCGTCGGGAACGGGCGTGATCGCCGGCGGTCCGGTGCGCGCGGTGCTGGAGTGCGCGGGCATTCGTGACATTCTCACGAAGAGTCTGGGATCGACCAATCCGCACAACATGGTGCGCGCGACGATGGATGGCCTGAAGCGTCTGACGACCGCTCGCCGGGTCGCACGCGAGCGCGGCGTGGAGCCGGACGCCATTCCGTACCGGGCGCGTCAGGAAGCCACGGTGACGCATGGGTAGGCTGCCACCGACCAGGAAGTACCGCAAACGCAAGCCGGGGCAGGATCGCGCGTTCCCGCCGGCGGGCAAGGGGAACCTGCGCATCAAGCAGGTGCGCTCGGGCAGCGGGTACCCGCATCGTCTCAAGCGCACGCTCGAGGCACTCGGTCTGAGACATCACCAGGCGGTAGTCGTGCACCGGGATCATCCTGCGTTGCGCGGCATGCTGCGGCAGGTCCGTCATCTCGTCGAGGTGGCGGTCGACGGGAACGCCGAGCCGGCCGCGCCCCGGCGCACCGCAGCCAAGCCGCGGGCCAAAGGAAAGAAGTCAGATGCCAAGCGCTAAAAGGAAAGCAACACGGAAACCGAGGTCGAGGGCAAAGGCCCCGGCTTCCAGCTCCCAGAGCCAATATCCGCGCCTCGCGCTGCATGATCTGCAGCCACCGCGCGGCTCGCATCGCGCGCGCATCCGCAAGGGCCGCGGCCCCGGCTCTGGCATCGGCAAGACAGCGGGGCGTGGCGGCAAGGGCCAGACGGCACGCCAGGGCGGCAAGGTGCGTCCCGGATTCGAGGGCGGTCAGATGCCGCTCATCCGCCGCATCCCGAAACGGGGCTTTACCAACCCGTTCAAGCAGCCCGCCCAGGTGGTCAACGTGCGGCATCTCGCCCTGCTGGCGGAGGGCGTTGAGGTAACGCCCGACACGCTCTTCGGCGCCGGCCTCGTGCGGCGGCCCGATCATCCGATTAAGCTGCTCGGTACCGGTGAGCTTGCAGGACGGAAGTTCGTGGTGAAGGGCGTCGCCGTATCGGCGAGCGCCAAGACCAAGATCGAGCAGGCGGGTGGAACGATCGCGTGAGTAATCCGATTCCCAATCTGTTCAAGGTTCCGGAGCTCAAAGAAAAGCTCCTGTTCACGCTGCTGTGCCTCGTGATCTATCGCATCGGCGCGCACATCGCGACGCCGGGCGTGAACGTCGACGCGCTAGCCGACTTCCTGGCGAACCAGGGACAAGGAACGCTGTTCCAGCTGTACGACCTCTTTGCGGGCGGCAGCTTCTCGCGCGCGACGGTCTTTGCGCTGGGGATCATGCCATACATCTCCGCCAGCATCGTGTTCCAGCTCGCGGGACCGGTGTTCCCGGTGATCGAGAAGATGCAGCGCGACGAAGAGGGCAAGAAGAAGCTCACCCAGTGGACGCGCTATCTCACCGTGGTGCTCTGCATCTTCCAGGCGTACGGCTTCGCGATCTTCACCGAGCAGCTGCCCAGCGCCGTGGCGGTGCCCGGGTGGGGATTCCGGCTGACGACCGTGCTCACGCTCACCACCGGTGGCGTATTCGTCATGTGGCTGGGCGAGCAGATCACCGAGCGCGGCATTGGGAACGGCATGAGCCTGCTGATTTTCTTCTCGATCATCGAGCGGATCTTGCCCGAGACGCTGCGCACCATTGAAGCGCTCCGCGCGGGCACGCTGAGCTTCCCGGTGCTGCTCGTGGTGCTCGCCATGATGGTGCTGGTCGTGGCCGGGACGGTGGCGATCACCGTGGCGGCACGGCGCATTCCCGTCCAGATCCCGCGCAAGGTGATGGGTCGGGGCCGCATACGTGAAGGACAGAAAACGTTCATCCCGCTGCGGATCAACTCGGCCGGCGTGATGCCGATCATTTTCGCTCAGTCGCTGATCATCGTGCCCGGCACCGTGGCGACGTTCAGCGGTGTCGACTGGCTGCGGCGCTTTGCCGAGTACTTCAACACGACCTCGGTGTGGTACATCGTCGCGAGCGCGGTCCTGATCGTGTTCTTCGCGTACTTCTATACCTCCATCATCTTCAATCCGGTGGACCTCGCCGAGAACCTCAAGAAGCAGGGGGCGTTCATTCCCGGCGTGAAACCTGGGGCGGCCACCGCGGACTACATCGACGAAGTGTTGACCCGCATCACGCTTCCAGGCGCGATTTTCCTCACCTTCGTCGCGCTGCTGCCCATCGTCGTATCGACCACGCTCAACATGCCCTTTGGATTCGGCGGCACCGCGCTGCTCATCGTGGTGGGCGTTGCGCTCGATACCGTGCAACAGGTGCAGCAGCATCTGCTGCTGCGGCAGTACGACGGCTTCATGAAGGGGGGCGGCGCGGGCGGCGGCACCTCGCGGGTTCGCTTCCGCCGCTAATCTCCCGAACGTCAGTGTTCATTCTCATCCTGGGGGCGCCAGGTTCGGGGAAGGGGACGCAAGGGAAGCTCCTCGCCGAGCGTCTGGAGTTGCCCAAGATCACGACGGGCGACCTCATTCGGACCGCGATGAAGGATGGCACGCCGCTCGGCCTCGAGGCCAAGAAGTTCTACGATGAAGGGAAGCTGGTCCCCGACGCTATCATTCTCAGCATGATCAAAGAAGAGCTCGATCGCCCCGAGGCGACGGAAGGCGCCATCCTCGACGGCTTTCCACGCACCGCGGCACAGGCCGAGCTGGTCGACAAGACGCTGGCGCAGCGCGGCCAGCGGTTGAATCACATCCTGCTGCTCGACGTGACTGAAGACGAGCTCGTGCGCCGCATGACCCTGCGTGCGCAGGTCGAAGGCCGCCGCGACGACACGCCCGAGGCGATCAAGATGCGGCTACAGATCTACCAGCGCGATACTGCTCCGCTCATCGCGCATTATGGTCAGCGCGGTATCGTGCACCGCGTCCCCGGTACCGGGTCGGTCGATCAGATCAGCCAGGAGATCAAGCGGATCATCGGGCGATGATCACGATCAAGTCGGCCCGTGAGATCGAGACGATGGCGGCTGCCGGCCGGATCGTCGCCCAGACGCTGGCGCTGGTTCGCAACCTCATTCGCCCCGATATCACGACGGAGGAGCTGGATCGCCTCGCCGAGGATTTCATCCGGAGCCATCCCGGCGCGGTGCCCTCGTTCAAGGGCCTGTACGATTTCCCCGCCACGCTGTGCACCTCGATCAATCAGGAAGTCGTCCATGGCATCCCGTCCCGCAAACGGGTGCTGCACGACGGCGACATTCTCAGCGTGGACGTCGGGGTGCGCTTCGAAGGATTGCATGCCGATTCCGCCGCGACGTTTCCGGTGGGCGATATCAGGCCAGAGGTGGCGCGGCTGCTCGAGGTGACGCAGGAGGCGCTAGCCGCCGGCGTGGCACAGGCGCGGGCCGGCAATCACGTGGGCGACATCGGACATGCGGTTCAGAAGGTCGCCGAGGGGGCCGGATATTCGGTCGTGCGCGAGCTGGTGGGGCACGGCATCGGCACTGCTTTTCACGAAGAGCCCCAGGTCCCCAACTACGGCAAGCCCAAGCGCGGTACGCGGCTCGTCGCGGGCATGACGGTCGCCATCGAGCCCATGATCAACGTGGGCGGCGCCGCGATTCGCACGCTCGATGACAAATGGACCGTGGTCACGCAGGACGGATCGCTGTCGGCGCATTTCGAGCACACGGTTGCCATTGGGGAGAACGGGGGCCCACCACGGATCCTGACGACTGCCTAGAACGCGGCCGACCCCGGGCGGCAGCCCGGGGTTCCCGTCGGTTATCCAACTCCCGACTGTTTCGCCCTCGCCTTCTCCGACATCCCCGCCAGATTCGCGTTGACGTTCTCCGTTGCCCCATCGATCGCCGTTTTGGCCAGCATGGCCGCCACCCGCGCGTCGCTGACCGCGTTCTTGTTGCCGATCTGCTCGATGGTCTGCGCGAGGGCGAGCACGCGGCGGGCGCGCTTGACGACTTCGGCGGGCGGACGGGCCGCCGCCGATAGCGCGTCATCGATCGCGTCGGTGCGGCCGGGATCGTTTTTAGGAATCTGGTAGGCGCGGGTGACGCCTTCGTAGGCCGCCGCGTCTTCATCGACGAGCCGCCGTAGCTCGGCGCGCAGCCCCTCAGCGTCGTCGAGGATGTCGCGGGCTTTGGCTTCGACGTCCGCGTACGCTTTCCGGCCCACGGTCAGTCGGGCTACCATGGCGACGAGCGCCGCGGCGAGGGTTCCGGCGAGAGCTGCGGCGCTGCCCCCGCCGGGAGTCGGCGATCCGCTGGCCAGCTCGTCGATCCAGCCATCCCACGAGGACGTCGGCGACGGCATGACAGCGGAAGGTGGGACCGCGGCGAGTGCAGGCGTCGCAGCGCGAATCTTGGTTTCCAGGACGTGGTCGCCGGCATTCGACAACCGCAGCGCGGTTTCCGCCGCGCCGACGATCGCACGCTCCGGAATGAGACCCACGATCTCGCTCCTCCGCACCTCGACCCCATGTTTTTCCGCGCGGACTTTGATCGCGTTGAACACCACTGCAGGCGACGTGATGTCGATGTCCAGCAGGTTCATCGAGACCTGCGCCAGCCCGTCGACGATGAAGCCGCTCGCCTGCACACCGGGCAACCCGCCGCTCGAGGTGCGGATGTCCTTCGCGATCGACTTGGCAATCGTGATGTCCTGCGTATCGAGGTAAACGTTGAAGGCGACCAGAAACGGCCGCGCGCCGATCGCTGTTGCCCCTGCCGTGGGATGGACTCGGTCCGGTCCGAAGTCCGGGTCCAGCTTCCGACCGCGCATGCCCTCAAACTCGCCCTTCCGTACGTCGGGCAGCAGCACGCGGTCGGGACGGGCTGCCGCTCGCGCGTACAGAAATATCGGGATCTCGAGCTCTTTGGCCGCCTGCTCCCCCAGCCGACGGGCCAGCGCCACGCACTCGTCCATCGTGACGCCGGCGACCGGCACGAACGGCACGACGTCCGTGGCCCCCATGCGCGGATGCTCCCCGCTGTGCGTAGTGAGGTCGATGCGCTGCGTGGCCACCCGCATCGCAACCAGCGCCGCCGCCAAGGCGGCGCCCGGCGGCGCGACGAACGTGAAGACCGACCGGTTGTGCGATGCATCGGTTTGGACGTCGAGCAGCCGCACGCCCGCCACACCGGCGATCGCCGTTCGCAGCGCGTCGATCGTGTCCGGATTGCGACCTTCCGAGAAGTTCGGGACGCATTCGACCAGTTGAGAAGTCATCAACTCTTCCTTATGAGATCGAGGAGCCAGCGGTGCATCGCCGAATTGCCCGCGACGATCGATCCGTTGCCGTCGCCGCTCAAGACGTCCACGCCTCCGTCCAGGGTCGTCACTATGCCGCCAGCTTCGCGAATCAGCAGCGCCCCAGCCGCGATATCCCAGGAAGAGAGCTGCAGCTCCCAAAAGCCGTCCAGCCTGCCCGCGGCGACGTCCGCCAAATCGAGCGCGGCCGATCCCGCGCGTCGAATGCCGCTGGCGGCGCCGGTGACCGCCGCGAACTGCGCGAGATACGCGGGTAGCCGCTCGAGCGCGCGAAACGGGAACCCCGTGCCGATCAGCGCGAGCCGCGGCTCGCTGATCGGCGAGACGCTGAGCCGGGTTGACCCCTCGAACGCGCCTCCACCGCGGACGGCCCGATAAGTGGTCGTCCGACAGACGTCATGAATGACCCCCGCCGCCAGTTTTCCCTCGACCAGGCAGCCGATACTCACCGCATACTGCGGATAGCCGTGCAGGAAATTGGTCGTGCCGTCCAGCGGGTCCACGATCCAGACGACTTCGCCGTGCACCGCACGCCGCGGCGACAGCTCTTCGCCGACGATGATGGAGTCGGGCGCGTCGCGGTGCAGAATCTCGGTGATCAGGCCTTCCGCCGCTCGATCGACTTCGGTGGCGAAATCGCGCTGGCCTTTCTCGTTCCAGGCCTGCGTGGCAGGACGCGCTGCGTTGCGGAGATACTCGCCCGCACGCAGCGCCGCCTCCTCGGCCAGCTTGACTAAGTCGTTGTAATCACGCACCTTGTGGCGCCGTGGCCTCCATGAAACGTGTCTTCAGCGGTATCCAGCCGTCCGGCGAGTTGCACATCGGCAACTACCTCGGCGCCGTGCAGAACTGGGTCAAGCTTCAGTCCCAGCACGACTGCCTGTTCTGTGTCGTCGATTTGCACGCGATTACCCAGCCCTACGACCCCGCGGCGCTCCCATCGCTCACGATGGACATGGCGGTCAGTCTCTACGCGGCCGGTCTCGATCCCGAACAGTGCATCGTGTTCGTCCAGTCGCACGTCGCGGAGCACACCGAGCTCAACTGGCTGCTCACGACGGTTGCGCCGCTCGGCGAGCTCGAGCGCCAGACGCAGTTCAAGGACAAAGCGCAACGCCAGGAAAGCGTTGCGATGGGGCTGCTGGCCTACCCCGTATTGCAGGCAGCTGACGTTCTGCTCTATAAAGCTAGCCTGGTCCCGGTAGGAGAGGATCAGGTGCAGCACCTGGAGCTGATGCGGGAGATTGCCCGGCGCTGGAACGGGCGGTTTTCCCCCGGGGAGGGCTACTTCCCTGAGCCACAGCCGCTGTTGACCCAAACCAAGCGGGTGCTCGGGCTCGATGGCAAGGCCAAGATGTCGAAGAGCCTGGGCAACACCATCGGCCTGTTCGAATCCCCCGATTCAATTTGGGAGAAGCTGAAGCCGGCCGCGACCGATCCCGCGCGCGTGACCAGGAAAGATCCCGGAACGCCCGAGATCTGCAACATCTTCACGCTGCATCAGGGGTTTTCACCGCCCGAGGTTGTGGAGGAAGTGGCGGTGAAGTGCCGCACGGCGGGGTGGGGCTGCATCGACTGCAAGCGCAAACTCGCCGATCACATGATCGCGACCCTCAAGCCGATGCGCGAGAAGGCTGAAGCGCTGAAACGTGATCCCAAGGGCGTGATCGAGCGGTTGCGCGCCGGCGCGGGACGCGCGCGGCAGCTGGCGCAGCGGACCATCGCAGAAGTACGCGAGAAGATGGGGTTCCTGCATGGGTGAGATGGCGCAACAAGTCATCGAGATCTTTCGCCTCGATCTCATGCTGCAACTCGGGCTGGCGACGCTGCTCGCCGGCGCGATTGGCCTGGAGCGGGAGCTGGGCGGCAAGCCCGCCGGCCTGCGGACCAACATCCTGATCTGCATCGGCGCGGTCCTCTACACGCACCTGTCACTCGCGATGTTGCGGGCGTCATCGGGGACTGGCGTGATTCCACCCGGAACCGATACGACGCGCGTCGCGGCACAGATCGTTACCGGCGTCGGGTTCATCGGTGCCGGGACGATTCTGCACGCGCGCGGCGCGGTCGTCGGTCTCACCAGCGCAGCGACCATTTGGGTAGTGGCGGCGATCGGCGTAGCGATCGGCTCCGGCTATTACCTCGAGGGCCTCGGGACGACACTCGCAGTGGTGGTCGTGCTCTCCGGCCTCGGTCGCGCCGAAAAGTTGGTGCAGCGCCACTCGATGCGTTCGACCATTACGATCCGCGCCAAACCCGGACCAGCCGTCGTCGAGGATCTGGAAACGCTCGTGCGGCGCACTGGGCTCGAATTGATCAGCATCTCGAACCGGCAGGAAGACGTCGATCTCGTGATCGAGCTGGAGCTGCGCGGGTCCAAGCGGCTGTACGACCAGGCGATCGTGACCTTGCTGCACCACAACTCTGTCCGCACGGTCTCGACAGGCGAATAAAGGGATGAGGGACCGGGGACGAGTGAGTAGACGGCTCGTAGTCGATCTCGCGTCGCCGCGCGCGGTCTGGCGAATTCCGCCGGCGCGGGTGGACGAGATCGGCGCGGCGCTCGGAAAGCACTGGGAGCTCATCGAGGTTCGGACGCCTGCCTCCTCCGACGGCGACGGCGCGCACGGCAGTGGGTCGCCCGAAGCAATCGCGGCGGCGAAGAACGCGGAGATCTATATCGGGTACGGGATCACGGCGGGCGTTGTGGCGGCGGCAAAGGGGACGCTGCGCTGGGTGCACAGCGGTGCCGCGGGCGTCGGCGCGAGCCTCGCGCTGCTGCGGGGCACCGGGGTTCAGTTTACCAACTCGGCAGGCGTGCACGCCGAGCCCATCGCCGACTGGGTCATCGCGGCGCTCGCGTATTTTGCGCGCGGGCTCGATCGCATGGCGGCCGCGCAGCGCGAGGGACGATGGGCCAAGCAAGAATTCGCCGACCATAACGATTCCGTGCGCGAGCTACGGGATATCCGCGTCGGCATTCTAGGGCTCGGCGGGATCGGGAACGCCGTCGCGCGGCGGGCGCTGGCGCTCGGCATGTCGGTGAGCGGCGTGCGGCGCCATCCGGAGCGTGGCGGCCCGCCTGGTGTGCGTTGGGTCGGCGGCCTGGCCGATTTGCCGCGTCTCGCGGGGGAGAGCGATTGCCTGGTTATCGCCGCTCCCCATACGAGCGAGACCACCGGCACGGTCGATCGCGCGGTGCTGGAGCGATTGCCGCGCGGAGCGCTCGTCATCAACGTGTCGCGCGGCTCGCTGCTCGATGAAGCAGCGCTCGCCGCGCTGCTCGATTCCCGCCATCTGCGTGGCGCGGCGCTCGATGTCTTCGCCACGGAGCCGCTGCCGGCCGGGCATCCGTTTTGGACGCACCCCCGGGTTCTCATGAGCCCCCATGTGAGCGCCGTCACGAGCCGCTTCTGGGACCGGGAGATGGCTTTGATCGTGGACAACATCAAACGCTATCTTGCAGGGTCGCCCCTCACGAACCTCGTCGACTTGGAAGCCGGGTACTGAATGGAAAAAATCATCAAGGCTGCCGTGGACCGCGGGGCGTCCGACCTGCATATCAAGGCCGGCGACGTATTCCGGGCGCGCATTGATGGCCGGCTTGTTCCGCTCACCAAACAGCGCCTCACGCCCGATCAGACCAGGGCGATCGCGCAGCGGCTCATCGCCAACGACGACGATCGCAACCGGATCGACAAGCTGCGAGACTACGACTGCTCGTGGGGAATGCCCGGCATCGGGCGCTTCCGCGTGAACATTCTGCGGCAGCGGTCCTCGTTCATGATCGTGATGCGCGTCATCCCGTTCGACGTGCCGACATTCGAGTCGCTCAAGCTGCCGGCGGTGTTGTCCGAAGTTGCCACCACCGAGCGCGGCATGATCCTCGTCACGGGCGTTGCGGGGTCGGGGAAGAGCTCGACTATGGCGGCGATCATCAATCACATCAATCAGACGCAGCACCGTCACATCCTCACGCTCGAGAATCCGATCGAGTTCTTGCATCGCGACATCAATTGCTCGGTCACGCAGCGCGAAGTGGGTGTCGATACCGATGATTTTCGCACCGGCCTGCGGGCGGCGTTGCGACAGGATCCCGATGTGATTCTGATCGGTGAGCTGCGGGACGCCGAAACACTGGATACGGCCATGAAGGGCGCGGAGACGGGACACGTACTCGTCTCGACGATGCACACGCCCGATACGCTCACGACGGTGAACCGCATGGTGGCAATGTTTCCGCCCGAGGAGCAGGAAATCGCCCGCCTGCGCCTGTCGGAGGCGCTGCACGCCATCGTGTCCCAGCGGCTGTTGCCGCGCGCGGATGGCCACGGCCGCGTCGTTGCGATTGAGGCCCTGCTTGTCACCCCGGCGGTGCGCGACATGATCCGCGAGCGCGACCGGACGGCCGCGTTGCACGATTATATCAAGGCCTCGCGCGAGCAGTACGGCATGCAGACGTTCGACCAGCATCTGTTGGATCTGGTCGCCGACGACGTCGTCACCTATGAGACGGCGATGGCGGCCTCGACCAACCCGCCGAACTTCCAACTCCAGGTCCGCACGCTGCGCCGTCGTGCCAAGCCGGGGCCGACGACGCCTCCGGCGCCGGCGGAGGTCAAGCCGGTCGACGATCTGTCCAGCATGCTGCCGCCGTGAGCAAGCAGGGTAAGACGCCGGCCGGAATCTTTCCGCCGATTCCGACCCCCTTTGATCCGGCCACCGGCGCATTCGCGCCGCTGCGGTTTCGTCAGAACATCGCTCGGTTGCTGGCCGACGGTGTCCAGGGGATCGTCGTATCCGGTACCACCGGTGAAGCGGCACTGCTCGACGATGACGAGCTGCACGACGTCGTCACGGTGGCGCGGGAGGCGATGAGCGACGGCGCCTGGCTGATAGCCGGGACGGGCGGAGAGTCGACGCGGCAGACCGTTCGCATGTCGCGGCAGGCCGCCGAGGCTGGCGCCGACGCGGTGCTCGTCCGAGCGCCGTCGTACTTCTCGGCGG
>DATFVZ010000148.1:0-5371 GCA_035259785.1 Gemmatimonadales bacterium | reverse complement strand
CGTACGGCCTCTTGTTGTTCTGGACACGATACGCATTGTGTTCCCGCGAATAGATGGCGGTTGCCCTCACGGCGAAGTTTGGAATCAGTTGCCGCTCGAGGGAAGCCGAGAACTCATCGGTCATCGGCTCCTTCTCGGTCGGGTTCGGCACAGCGCCCGAGAGCGCCTGGCCGACTTCCACCCGCCGCGCGACGAAGTCAGGCCCATTCGGGTCGAAATTCACCTCGCCAGGGTCGAAGCGCTTGTTGCCGTTGTTGTCGTGCCAGCTGTACGTCGTAACACTGTCGGCTAGCGCGTTAGCCATCTGTAGTTCGTCAATCCCCCGCTGATGCACGTATATTCCCCAGCCCGCCTTAACGACTGTCTTGCCGTCGCCAGTGACGTCATAGGCGAAGTGCAGCCGAGGTGAGATCGGATTCCAGATGTTGAACTGGACGAACGGATAGCACTGCGCCGGAAACACAATGTCGAGCGGAGGCCGCGACGCCACCCGGCACTGCTCTGGCAGGAACCCGTTATCGTGCGCGTAGCGGACTCCCAGATTCAGCGTGAGCCGCCGTGCGATCGTCCAGTCATCCTGCGCGTAGGTCCCGAAATAATTGACCGGGCTGGATGGATTCGTCGGGTTGCTCTTAGCGTCGAACTGGAACGGAACGCCGTTTCTGAAGATGAGGACGTAGTTGCCTGCGGCCCCGCGGTCAACCGTCGACCGATCCGCGTGGGCACCCGGCGTGTCGTCGAACCCGACTTTGAAATCGTGGTTGCCCCATAGCAGTCCCGGCTTGTACCAGTTGAAAGTCCCTTTGATCCCCTTGCGACCCTCATGTTGCCTTGTCGCGGCGACCACGTTCATGCCCGTTATAAGGCCGGTGAGTTGATCGCTGGTGGCGACGTTCTCAGAAGCCCCGTTTCGTCGGTAGTACCAATTCCAAAATCCGTACTGAAACGACATCAACCGGTTGCCCTTGACCATCTGCCATTCCACCTTGCCCGTATGAACGGGAACATAGGTGACCTGGCGCGATTCGTACGCCGCGAACTGCGTCGCGGCGCCATCGCCCGTCTGACCGAGATGCTGATAGAAGCCAATGATCTTGGTGGACGGGCTGACTTGGTTCGACAGCTTGATCGTGGTGAACCGTTGAACCTGCTTGCTGATGGACGGCGCTCCATCCGGGTTGAACCCGCCCAGGCTATAGTTGTCGTCCCTACGTTCACGTCCCTGAACGTAGAACCAGAGCTTATTCCGGACGATGCGGCCACCCAGTTCGGCGGATCGATCCCACCGCGCGGCGATGGGGTTGCCGCTGGTGATGCCTTGCGCCCTCAGCTTGTCATCGAGGTTGTCGCCCTGCAATTTCCTGCCCGACTGAATCAGCTCGCCGCCTCCGTGAAAGTCGTTGCCCCCCGATTTGATGATGATGGAGACCTGAATGCCACGGCTCGGAGCTTCTGCCGAATTGGCAACGCTGGAGATCAAAGCCTCCTCGAATACGTTGGAATCGAACCAGTTTCCGCTCTGGTTGCCGCCCTTTGGCGAGGTGGTGACCACTCCATCCATTTGCTGCCATGAATCGCCGTTCTGGCCGAAGGCGCGGAAGAGCGGGTTCGCGGTAGGCTGGCCCGTATCAATGTTGGTGCGCACTCCTGGCGCCTGGACCATCATCGACTGCAAACCTGCCCGGCCGGTGGGAATCAGTTCCAGCGTTTCTCTCGTCAACTGGGTGCGGGTGGTGGTGGACGCCACGTCGACGACCGGCGCTTCCCCGGACACCGTAACCGTCTCCGCCAGCGAACCGACCTTCAATGAAACGTCGAGCCGCGCCGTAAACCCTGCCGTCAGCCGGATGTCCTCGCGACGCAAGGTCCCGAAGCCCGCGAGTTCGTACCGCACGGCATAGGTCCCGATCGGTAGCGCCGTCAGACGATATTCGCCGAGCGCGTTGGTGACGTCGGTGACCTGCGGGACCTGGAGCGCCGGACTGGTTGCCGTGACCGTGACGCCCGGGAGCACACCGCCGCCTTCATCCTTCACCTGGCCGATGATGCTCGCGTCTTGCGCGAACGCCTCACTGGCCAGCGGAGCCAGACTCGCCACGGCGAGAACGAGCAGGACACGTGTGTTGATGCGTACGAGTCTGCAATCCATTCTGGCCTCCTTAAACGCAGCAACGCCTGTACACCGGTGGAAGCGACCGCGAAGGGCACAGTCAGATAGCTATTCGAGGGAAGAACTGCGAGGCGGAATCGATGGGTCATCGATGCCTCTTTCGGATGAGAAGATAGGTGGGGTAGAGTATGCCGCCGAGGTCAAGCCGCTGTCAATCAACCAGGGTCGAAAATCTCTCCCAATCATGCCGGGTTGCTCGATGGAGCCACGAGCAGTTCGACGCGATATTCGAGTCCGCGCATCGTTCCGCGATCCCACGGTCTTGCTTCAGAAATCGATCGTCGTGTTGACCCTGATGTATCGCGCGGGCTGGATGGCCGTCGGGATCAGCCACGCACCGTTCGGCACGTAATTCTGGTTGTAGGTCGTGGGGGCGTCGGTGTTCGTCAGGTTGTAGACGTCGATCCCCAGCTGCGTGCGCGTCCGACTCACGCGGAAAATCTTTGCAACTCGCAAATCAACGTTGTTGCGACGGGTCCCATACAACGTGCCTGGCGGTATCAGGTTGACCGTCACGTTTCCGGACGAGAGGTCGCGGCCCAGCGACGGCCTCGCCACGGCGCTGGTCACGACGTAGTCTGCTCTCAGCTCCTCGCCAGGGTCGCTCCGCCACGTGGCGCTGACCTGCATATCCACCTTCGGAACGACATACGTCGCCAAGCCTCGGAACGAGGTGTTGAATGGCTCGACGACCCGGCAATACGGGCTTTGCAGTCCACCGTCGCGCGCCGAGGACGCCGTCGTGGTGACGCGTGTGGTCTGGGTCGCGACGACGTTTGGCCAAGAGTAGGTCTCCGGCACAACTGCGCGAATGGCGCAGTTGTCCTGCAGCCTTCGTCCGGTGCTCGTGCCCCCTTGTACCGTGAGTCCGTTCCGCAGCCGCGCGTTAACGCCGACATCGATGCCGTGCCAGTTTTCAATCTGCTTGCCGAAGTTGCTCGCCGGCTGCGCAAGCTGTTGTTCCTGTCCGACTTTGTCGGGAACAAGGTTGTAGAGGCCGCTCACTGTCCCTCCGCCGCCACCCGGCAGCCGCGGGTCCATCGGGATCGGAATGCTGAACGGGGTGTAGTCGGCCGCCGTGGTCAACGGGTTGTCGACGGTGTAGAAGTTGCCGTACCAGCGGCGGAAATAGCCGACCGTGACCCCGACGCGCGTCAGGAGTTCCTGTTGCACAGCCACGCCGAGCTCCCAGTCGTAACCGCGCTTGCCCCAGCCATGGATGAAATTGGGATCGAAGAAACGGGTAAAGACTTCCTTCCCGAAGTTCTGGTTATCCATGCGGCCGCACTCGCCGTTGGCCGCCGGGTTGAGCAAGTCGCAGTCGGGCGCGTAGTCGCGGTTCTGGTCGTTCCACGTCCGCGTCGTGGTGAGCGCCGTGCGAATGAGAGGATTCATATCCATATCGCTGTTGGATGCCGTCAGCGCCTGCATGTATTTCCCGACGTTGACCCTGACAGCGGTCTTTCCGTTCCCCAACAGGTCATAGGCAGCGCTCATTCGCGGGGTCAGATCTTTCCAGTTGACGCCTTCGGTGGAACCCGCCTTATAGAAGACTGCCACCGGCATCAACTGGTAGTCGGGGCCGCCGACGCCCGAGTCCGGATAACTCGACACGATCGCGTCGTAGCGCACGCCGCCCTGCAGCGTCAGACGGTTCCTCGTCCAGGTGTCCTGCGCGTAGAACGCCGTCGGAATGATGTTGCGCACGAAGTTGACCGTGCCGGGGTACACCGCCGTCTGCGTCAACTGATTCGGCACGCCATTGTTGAACCGAAACTGGATGAACGGCGAGATGTTGTGGTAGGCCTGGCTCGGGTTGCTAAAGCCGCCGTAGTAGCCGAATTTCATGTTGTGCGCGCCAGGGATGTAGGAAACGGACGCTCTCACCTGGGCGCGCGTGCCGATCTGATGTCGCTGGAACCCTCCACCGAGCGGCGCATCCAGCCGGTAGGTCAGGCCAGGAATGCCGGCGGTGTTCGCACACCCAGCCGAGCACTGTTCCAGAACCGAGATCATGCCCGGAGTGTGGGTGCCGTCGCGGCGCGGCGCGAAGTTGGCGTAGCGCGAGAGGTAGTTTCCCCAGCCGGCCTCGAACAGGAGGCGATTGGTGTACGGGGATGTCCATGAAACCTGCTGAATGTGGCCGGGCGTATAGAGCCTCATCCCCTCGGCTTCAGGCGTTCTGCTGCCTGCGCCCAAGGCAGTGCTTCCGCCTCCCTTGATGTTCCCGACGTCGTACTGCTCCGAGTGGTTGATGGTGATCTTGTTGCGCTCGCTGACCTGCCACGTGAGGCGGGCGACACCCAGCCTCGTGCGGAGGTCACGGAACGCGGGACGCGTGTAGTCGAAATCGACAGCCCACTTCGTCGGGTCACCCGCGTTCTTGTTGAAGAACATGCCGGGAACCGTGTTCTCGGAATACACCTCGCGATAGGTCAGATAGAACCAGAGGCGGTTACGGAGGATCGGGCCGCCGCCCATCGGGTTGATCTCCCAGACCTTGATGAGCCGCGCCGGCGACCTCAGGCCCAGATCCTTCAGCTTCTGGGTGTAGTTGCTCCCCTGCATGGCGCCAGTGGCTCCGGACGCGACGAAGCTGCCGCTGAACGTGTTGCCACCGTCACGCGGAATGATGTTGAGGACAACGCCGGCCGTTTCCGCCTCGCCCAGCCCGCCCGACGTGGTCAGCACGACTTCCTGCGCGCCCGCGACGTTGGCGACCGCGGCATTCGAATTTGCGCCGGCCCATCCCATGTTGATGCCGTCGGTCATCGTGCGGGAATCGGAGGCGCGCCCGCCGTGAATGTTGCCGGCCATCCCGCCGCTGCCGGCGTTAATACCGCCGGAGTCGCCAATTGTCGCTCCTGTACTCAACCCGGGAATCATCGCCTGGAGGCCGTTGGCGTTCCTCGAGGACGGGATCGCCGACAGGACCTCCCTGTCGATGATGTTCTGCACTCTCGCGCTCTGGACGTCGACGATCGGCGTCTCGCCGGTGACGGTGATCGTTTCTGCAAGGGAGCCGACTCTCAGATCGGCGTTGACCGTGGCGATGAAATCTCCGCTCAGCTCGATGCCTCCGCGTTTCACCGTGCTGAACCCGGGCAGCGAGAACGTCACGGTGTAGTCGCCGGGTCGCAGGTCGACGATTCGGTACTGGCCTGTATCGTCGGTCACGACCGCGCGAACTTTTTCAATCAA
>DATFVZ010000147.1:0-2398 GCA_035259785.1 Gemmatimonadales bacterium | reverse complement strand
CAGATCGCGCGCGGTTTCGGGATGGAGCCAGAGTTCGGGACCGCCTGCGACATGGAGTACGACGACGTCTTCACCGGGCACCGCCGTCGTCCGCACTTCGCCTTCACCCGCCGCGCGCTGCGCGGTCACGGTGACGGAATCCTTGACGCGCCCGATTTCCGACGGTGCGACGCCGCCGGCGCCTCGCGTCGCGCCGGTGCTGCGGACGCCGGGAACGACAAATGTGATCGGAGCGGCCATTGTTGTCCTTACGAGGTGCGTGAGTTGATGGAGGCGAAGGACTTTAGCTACTTCACCGTGGCCGTGCAATGAGATTTGCAGACATTCTTCTCGTCCACCGGCTCACAATACGTCGGCTCGCTCTTGGGACACAGCGCCTGGCGCGCGCATCGACGATGACGCGCGACTGCCATGAGCGCCGCACCAGAAGTGTCGTACGGGGGATCCGGCTCTAGTACTACTTGGTCAGATCCGCAGCTGAATTTCCCTGAGTTTCAGCATGCGTTCGATATAGCCGGGGGTTGTGATCAAGAAGTGCGCTGTGAGGATTTCTTGAATCACGGCGCGGACGACTGGCAGTGTCGGCGCACGCGGAAGGCCGCGGCGGCGTTCCTGTTGCAGCCAGGTGTAGGCGAGCGCGGTAAGCACGACGTGGCGCTGCCACCCGGGCAACGAGCGGCCCTCGAAGTGATCGAAGCCGAGTTCTTCTTTGAGCTGCTGATATTGCTGCTCGATCGCCCAGCGATGGTGCGCAGCACGGACGAGTACGCGCAGGGTTGTGGTCGGTGGCAGATTGCTGATGTACCACTTCATCGATCCGATCGATCGACCGATCGGGCGCTCACACAAGAGCCACAGCGTCTGCAACGGATGATGCTGCCGCCACAGGACCACCGGGGTGATACGGACCGCGAGAAAGCGTGCGTGCCATGCGCGGCGCGGGCCGTTGCGCCACGTCACGCGCCGCCAGGCACGCATGGGTTGCGAGGTGGCCCACGTCGCGACCTGCGTGGCGCCGATGCTAGCGGCAGTGACGGCGCGCGTCGACGGCCCCAGCCTCGCCGGTGGTTGTCCGATCCACACGGCGAATTTCCCCGAGACACCGAGCACGTACGCCAGCGTGCGATGGTCCAATCCCGTGCGAAACTCCAAGATATCGCCGTATCCCGCGTCGGCCGCCACCAGCGTCACCTCGATCCCGGCGCGCCGCACGCGATCGACCAGGGTTAGTGCGAGGCGCCATTTTTCTTGAAACCTCACGCGCGGCGGGATGCCTGCCTGCTGTCGACGCTCGCGAGTTAACCATGGCTGCGGCAGATACAACTCGGCGCCGAGCAGCCACGCCCGTACGCCGGTCCAGAGCGCGGCCGTCACTCCAATCTGACAATTGCCAATCTTGCCGAGCGTCCCCGAGTACTGCCGCTGCACCCCCACCGAATGCGTGCCCTGTTTGGGAAACCCGGTGTCGTCGATGATCAAGACACCGCGCCGATCCGGAAGCCGCGTGAGGAGCCGCCGCCAGACCGGCGCGACGTCCCACGGCGCATGCGTGATGAAGTGCTGGAATGCTTGATAGCTGCCAGGATCGTGGATGCGCGCCAGCATCGCGCTCATCGACTTCCGCGGGCTGTCACTCAGCAACCCGAGCAGGTAGCGCCGAAACGCGCCGCGCTGCGCCATGTGCCCGAAGCACGTCTCGAATGGCTCCAGCCACGTGACGAGTCGATCCAACCACGCCGGCGCCGTGCGCGGCAGCACTGCCCGGCAGCGTACCGAAATCCAACCAGAAGTACAAGGGCGAAATGACCAAATCGCGCTGATTCCCTCAGCGAATCAGACGATCTGACCAAGTAGTACTAGCCCGGAATTCTGCCATGCGCCGCCAGCCGCGAATCGCTCTTTGAGCTGTGTCTTCCGATGCACTTTCAACGCGGCGATCACAACCTGCGGCATCCGGATCGTTCGGCGGCTGCGAACTGATTTCGGTTCGGTGAGCGTCAAACTCGTTCGCACGCCGCGCCATCGCTTACGAAGATCCTCAAGCTCTCGTCGTACCTCGCGACGCTCGGCACTACGCTTCGGCGCTTCCGCCAACCGCTTTCGGATGTCTCGCCGGTGATCGATGAGCGCGCGACGCGCGGCGCCGTCTCCCCCACTGCGCTCGAGCGCCTGGCGCACGCGGAGCACGCCGTTCTCAACATCGACGTCTTCCCATTTCAGGCCCAGCGCCTCACCGAGCCGCAACCCCAACGCTGTCGCGACCGAGACGAGCGCGCCGAGCCGATGCTTTTTCGCGGACTGCAGCAGGGTGCGTGCCTGCTCGGGTGTGAGGGGCTGAATCTCCTTCGCGCGGTGCCGTGGAACTTCAACCAGCGCGGCCACGTTCTCGGAAACGAGC
>DATFVZ010000146.1:0-35328 GCA_035259785.1 Gemmatimonadales bacterium | reverse complement strand
TGCTGCGCCCCTCCCCCTGCCGGAAACCTTGCGGATCCTGCGCGACGTGTGCGACGCGCTTGCCTACGCGCACGCGCAGCAGATCGTGCACCGCGACATCAAGCCCGACAACGTGCTGCTCAGCGGCAACCACGCCCTCGTGACCGACTTCGGCGTCGCGAAGGCTGTGCAGGCTTCGACCGACGCCACTGCGCTCACGTCCGCTGGCCTCGCGATCGGCACACCCGCGTACATGGCACCCGAGCAAGCAGTGGGCGATCCCAAGACCGACCATCGCGCGGACATCTACTCCGTCGGCGCGCTCGCCTACGAAGCGCTCACAGGCCGCACGCCCTTCACGGGGTCGGTGCAGGCGGTGCTCACCGCGCAGATCACTCATCAACCCGATCCGATCACCAAGCACTCGACGGGCGTGCCACCCGCTCTGGCCGCGCTGGTCATGCGCTGCCTGGCCAAGGACCCCGCGGATCGGCCGCAGTCGGCAAACGAGCTCATCGAGCAGCTCGACCGAATCTCGGCGGCCCAGGCGGTGGCCGTCCGGCAGCCGGCCCGCCCCATCGTCGTCGCGGGACTGTTTGTGCTCGCGTCCGCCGGCGTGCTCGCCGCGGTCTATCTGCTTCGCCAGCTCCTCGGCCTTCCCGATTGGGTGCTTCCCAGCGCCGCGGTTCTACTGGGGATCGGTCTTCTCGTCACAATCGCCACGGCGACCGGCCGCTGGCGCGGCACGCTGACCTGGCGCAAGGCGATCACCGGCGGGGTGCTCGCGTTCGCAGCCCTTGGCATCGGCTCGGGCGTCTACATGGCGATGCGCGCACTCGGCATCGGTCCAGTCGGCACGCTCGTCGCGAGCGGCGTCCTCGGAGCACGCGACCGGCTGGTGCTCGCGCACTTCGAGAACCGCACGCGCGACTCTACGCTCGGCCCCTCGGTGAGCGAGGCGTTCCGGATCGACCTCGCGCAGTCGCGCTCTATCCGATTGCTCGATGCGCCCGCGATCACGAGCGCACTGCAACGGATGCAGCGGCCCGCGGGGACACGGCTCGATCTCTCGCTCGCGCGCGAGCTGGCCCAGCGCGAGGGCGCCAAGGCGGTCGTGCACGGCCAGATCGACCCGGTCGGCTCGGGCTACGTGCTCGGCGCCGAGGTGGTCGCGGCAACGGATGGGTCTGTGCTGGTCGCGCTGCGCGAGAACGCGAAGGACGACGGCGAGATTATCACTGCAGTCGATCGTTTATCAAAGCGACTGCGCGAGCGCATTGGCGAGTCGCTCAAAACGATTCGGGCGAGCGAGCCGCTGGAGCGCGTGACGACGGCATCCGTGCCCGCGCTGCGCCGCTACTCGCAGGCGATCGCGGCAGACAACGCCGACGACACCGAGCGCGGCATCGTACTGCTCAAGGAAGCGATCGCGCTCGATACCGGTTTTGCGATGGCCTACCGCAAGCTCGCGGTGTTTATGTCCAATACGCAGGGTGAGCGTTCTCAAATCAACGCAGCCGCCACGAGCGCGTTCCGGCACCGCGATCGCTTGCCGCCCGCCGAGCGCTACATCGCTACTGCCTACTACTACAGTCAGGTCGAGATTGACAACGCCAAGGTCGAGGAAGCCTATCGCGCGGCGCTGGAATTGAATCCCGACGATTACGTCTCCGCCAACAATCTGACGCTCCTCTACAACTCCACGCACCGGTACGCGCAAGCGGATTCGGTGGGCAGCCCGTTCATCGGCGGACCGAGCTTGTCGATCTACACGAATGTGACAGCGGCGCGCGTCGCGCAGGGAAAGCTCTCTGCCGCCGCCGACGCTATCGCCGCCTTGGAGCGGGTTAACCCCGGACATCCCCGCATCCTGATCCTGCGTTCGCTGCTCGCCGTGAACCAGGGCAAGTACGACAGCGCGGAGGCGTACGTGCGCGCGCTGCCGGCGGCTCGCGATCTCTCGACGCAATCGCTCAACACCTTCCAGCTGTTTGCGCTGGCGGAGCTGCGCGGCCGGATCAAGCTCGCGGAGCAGGAAATCCGGCGGTCACTGGACCTGACTGAGCGTCGCGGCCTGCCCGGCCTGTATCTGTTCGACGCCGCGTGGCTGGCGCGCATGCAGCTGCGGTTCACGGATGCACCGGCAGCCGCGACGCGTACCATGCAGGCCGCGCTGGCTCGCTTCCCGCTCGGCGGCCTCGCGGCGGAAGACCGGCCCTACACGTTACTGGCCTCTGTGTACGCCGAGGCCGGGGAGCCGGATCGAGCGAAACGCCTCATGGCCGAATACGAGCGCGCGATTCCCGAGGCGTTGCGTCGTGCCGACGAGGGGCGCCACGCGGCCGCGGGGAACATCGCGTTCGCCGAAGGCCGGCTCGAACAGGCCGTGCAGAGCTTTCGCGCGTTCATCGAAGAGGCAGATTGCGGGACCTGCGGGCTGTTCGAGCTCGGGCGGGTCTATGACCGTCTCGGACAACCTGACTCCGCGGTGGCGCTGTACGAACGAGCTGTGACCACGCCGCACTTCGCCCGTCTGCTCACTGACGCGCCGACGCTCGCCCTCGCCTACCGGCGGCTTGGCGAGCTGTACGAGCAGCGCGGCGACAAGGCCAAGGCGCGCGAGTACTACGGCAAGTTCGTCGACCTCTGGAAAGACGCGGACCCCGAGCTGCAACGCAGTGTGCGGGATGTGCGGAGCAGACTGCAGCGACTGACGGCGGAGCCTTAGAGCGATTTCAGGAACTGCGCGAAGACGACGTTCGCTGGAAGGACGACGCGTGACGACTGTGTTTCTCTAAAGGCTACCAGAATCGATTTAGCGTCACCGCGAACATGTCGGCGCGCCACGTGCGATCCGGGTCGTTCGAGCTGTAATACTCGTACCGGTAGCCCATGACGAAGTCCCAGAGGCGAGTGATGCCCTGTCGCCAGGCGACGCTCGCCACACGATCCTCATCCCGGCGCAACACGTCCACGCCATTCACCGAGACCATCCGTGACTGGTAGCGCCGGATGTTGTACCGGAAGTTCGTGGAGATTCGACCCCCCTTCCACAGCGGGAACGCGAAGTCCGTCGTCGCAGTCCACCCGGTGTACTGATAGCGTGAGCTGTCGGCGCGATTGTAGTTGTAGCGAGCGCCGATGCCCCACGTGCCGCTGGTGCCGATGGCCTCCCGATACTTGAGGCCGACCCGCGGATCGACCGCGTCGTTTCCCCTTTTTACGGGATACCGCTTCAGCATGTACTCGCCGTAGAGCTGCAGGCGCCCAGTCGCGTGCACCCGGTACTCGATCTCCCCTTGCGCGGTGTACTCGTTGCGCAGCACGCGATCCTCGCTCGATCCGTTGATCTGCATGCCGCCTTCCACGCCGACCGTCCACCGCCGCGCCACCCGCCCCGCAACCGCCACGCCCGCTTGGTGCCCAGGCACGTTCCAGACATCCGTGCCCGTGTAGCGGCGGAAGACGCCGTCGTAATGGACCTCGAGCGTCGTATGCCCCCAGCGACCGCGGTAGCCACCGCCCGCACCCACCAGGGCGCCGTAGGCGTCGAGGGCATTTGCCGCTGGCGCATGCATCAGGTTGGTTTCATAAACCGTCGTGACGGCGGTGTACAGACTGATGTCCGACCGTGCGACCGGACCCTGGGGCGGGGGCGCGGCCTGGGGCGGGGGTGCGGGTGGGGAGGGCGGGACCGAGGGAGCGGGGGGCGACAACGACTGCTGAGGCCGTGACGCAATCGCGACGGGAACTGCGGCTATCACCAGTGGTCCGGCCGAGAGTCGAGTCCATTGGGTCTCCGTCAGGACGTTTCGCGCGCTCTCCAGCACGGGCAGCGTGCCGAAATCCCCCGCGGCGGCAATCGCCTGCAGCCGCCTGACTTGATCGGCCGACAGCCCAAGCGAATCGCGCGCGTTGAGGATCATGTCGATCGGCCTGATGAGCCCGGCCGGCAGCATCCGCACAGTCACGGCGCCCCGATCCTCGCGCGACCTCCCCCACACGACGCCGCGCGCCCGCACAAGGCCGAAGTAATGGGCGGTCACATGGTACTGCGCGTTCCCTCCTCCACCGCTCTCCCGCTCCGCCGCGAAGAGGATGGTGAACCGGCCGAGCGCGTCGCTCGTCTCCGAGCGCGACGCGCGGGTAACCTGCGACGTCGCCTGAACGATCGCACCCGCCACGGGCCGCCCGGCATCCCCGGTCACCGTACCGGCGATGGTATCGGTGACGGCGCCGGATTGAGTCGCAAGTAGGACGAGTAGCATCAACATCCGAGCCTCTCCTCGCACAGCTCGAGTAGCCGCGCCGTGAACGGCCGGCGCTCAAAATGCTGCGCGCTCACATAGACGTGCCGCGCGAGCGTCAGCAGCGCGTACGCCCGCACGGCTGGTCGTGTCTCTGCGGCGTTGAGCTCGACGAAGCGCTCCTCGAGCGCCGCCTCGCACTCGGCGAAGGCGCGAGGATCTCCCCGCGTGCGCACGGCTTGCTCCGTGATGTGGCCAACGCAGTTGCCGGCGTCGAGCGCCAGATCGCCTCGGCAGTAGAGATCGAAGTCGAGTAAGTAGACCCGGTCTCCGTCGAGCAGCGCGTGGTCGGGATAGAAGTCCCGGTGAATGCCGCCGCGCGCCGTAGCCGTTGTCGTTTTTCCGAGCCGGTCGCAGGCCGCGAGCACGCGTTTCAGACGCGGCGCCCAGTCGGGCTGGTCTACCGCCAGCGCCTCCAGGCGCTCGTGCAGGATGCGCAGCTCGTCGGCTAGCGTATGCTCACGGCGCGTCGGAACGCCCGCGGCGTGCACCTTGTGAGCCGCCTCTGCGAGCCGGCGCGCCAGCGCCGGCCCGTCCGCTCCGCGGAGCCGTTCCGTCGCCGGCACACCGGCGACTTTGCGCTGCAGCCACAGCCCGAGCGTGGGAACGACGGCGATCGGTTCCGGGACGCAAATCGCATCTGCGCTGCGTTCGTCGAAGCCGCGGTGGCGCAGCTCCCGGTGCAGCTCGAACGTCTCGCGGTCCGCGCCACGCGCGCGCGCCTTGGCGACGAGCGTCCCACCCGCGGACGACGGCAGCTCGACGTCGTACTCGATGAGGCAGCGCCGCCCGGCCTTGTAGCGCACCACGCGGATCGCATGCACGGCCGCACCCTTCCATCCCGCGAGACCGTGCAGCACGTGTTCGACTTCCACGGGGTCAAGTGCGCGAGACAGCAGCGGCATCCGCGCGTCACCGGCGACGCCAAATGAGTCCTGCGTCACGACGCTCACGACTTCCTCACGTGCAGCCAAAACTCCAGGCGACCATTCACCAGATCGCGCGGCTCGACGCCAACCGCGAGCGAGTCGAGGACGTCGGGATTCTCTTCGAGCAGCTGGACGGCAAATGGCGACGGTGCTTCCGTCCACTCCAGGATGTCGAACGGTCCCGCCTCGATCGCCTCTCGCCACTCGGCGAGCGTCAGCCGGTTCAGCGTACGCAGCCGGTCGCAGCGCTGCGCGGCAACCGCCGCGCCCTCGCGCTCCGTGACGAAGCGCCGGAAGTCGTCCAGGGACAGGCGGGCATGAGCCCAGGGGATGTCGACCAGCCCGCGCTTGTGGCAGCCGCGGAGCCAGTAATACGGATCGACGGCATGGTGGATGACGCCGCCGGCGCGCGTCACGCGCGCCATCTCCGCGAGCGCCCGCCCGACGGGGGCGATGTGCTCCAGAGCAGAGCGCGAGAACAGGACGTCAAAGCTGTCGGGGGGGAACGGCAGCGACGTAGCATCGGCCCGGCTAAACCGAACCGGCAGGCCTGCGATCACGTCGGTGAAAAGCCGACCGCCGTCCAGACGCGCGACGACCAGCTCGGCGAGGCGCTCGAACCCGGGCTGCCGCAGATCCACGCCCACCACGCGGGCGTGCGCGACGTACGCCATGACCAGACAGTTGATACCGTCGCCGCAGCCGACATCCAGCACGGTGCCGCGATCCAACTCCTGGCGCTGCCCGATCTCGGCGACCAGGCGGCGCGCCCGTTCCAGCTTCTTCTCGGCGGCCCGCTCGTACTGGTCCGGCGTCCACTCCGGCCGCGGCGTCACCGACGGGCGGTAGCCGAGGACCCGTTCGCGAAATCCCGGAACGACACGCAGCGGCCGCCCATCGGCGCGGACGAAGGTCGTCATACCACCGCCGTCTGCCGCACGCGGCCCGTGTCCAGATAAAGGATTCGGTGCGCCCGGGCGGCGAGGTCGGGGTCGTGCGTAATGAGAAAGGTGGTCTGCCCCTCGGCCAGTCGCTCCAGCGCCTCACTGACGGCCTGCGCATTCTCGTGATCAAGACCCGTGGTCGGCTCATCGAGAATGAGAATCGGGGCGTGCCGGATCGCGGCCCGCGCAATCGCGATCCGCTGGCGCTGGCCGTTGGACAGCGTCACCCCACGCTCCCCGATCACGGTGTCATATCCTTGGGGCAGCCCAACGATGAAAGAATCGGCATTGGCCAGTCGCGCCGCCGCTGCGACCTCGTCAAGCGAGACGCCGTTGCCGCCTCGCGCGCCGTAAGCGATGTTGTCCCGGATGCTGCCGGCGAACAGCAAGCTGTCCTGCAGCACGACACTCATCTGCGCCCGCAGCGACGCCAGCGTGTACTCGCGGATGTCCCGCCCGTCGATCAGGACGCGGCCCGCCGTGGGATCGTACAGCCGCAGGATCAGGCTCACGAAGCTCGTCTTGCCGCTCCCCGACGGGCCCACCAGCGCGATGTGCTCCCCCGGCTCTACCTCGCAGTCGATCTGTTCGAGCGCCGGCCGGCCGGGCTCATAGGCGAACGAAACGCCCTCGAAGCGCACCGCCCCGCGCAGCGGCGGCGCGGTCACCGCGCCTGGCAGGTCGCGGACGTCGGGCACCCGATCCAGGAGATCGAGCACGCGCTCGCCGGCGGCTGAGGCTTTCGCCAGGCGGCCCGTGTACTTGGCGAAATCCCGCATCGGACGGAACGCCGTCCGCAAATACGTGAGGAACACGACAAGGTCACCGGGTGTGATCGCGCCCCGCAGTGCCGATCGCGCGCCGAACCACAGCACCAGCGCCGTCGCGACGGCGATGAGCAGGTCCACTGTACGCTCGAGGCCGGCCGAGAGGCGCGTCGCGACCACTCCGGTCGCGAGGTTCTTGCGGCTCTGCCCGGTGAAGGCCTGCGCGAATGTCCCTTCCAGCGACAGCGCGTGGATCACTTTCACCGCGCCAATCGACTCGGCCGCGGTCGCGGCCATCTCGCCCTCCAGCTGCCGGTGGCGGCGGGCTGTTTCCTGAATGCGCCGGCTGATGCGCACCGTGCTCAGCCAGAAGAGCGGCCCGGTCGCGAACACCACGAGTGCGAGCGGGGCGTTCATCCACAGCATGACCGCCGCCATACCTACAAGCGTGAGCCCGTTGCCGAGCAGCGGCAGAAACGCGGTCACCACGATGTCCTGCAGGAACCCGACGTCGCCCGTGACCCGGATCAGCAGGTCGCCCGTCCGGGCCCGCGTGTGGAACGAGAGCGAGAGACGCTGCAGCTGGTTGTACAGCTCGCTGCGCACTTGTGTCAGCACGCGGTTGCCGACGAGGGCGAGGCCGATGGTGTTGTAGTACGCGGCGACCGCGCGTAGGGCCGCGACCGCGATCACGGCCAGCGCCGCGAGGATGAGCAGCGTCGCCGGATCGATGGCGTCGAACGCCGCGAACCGATGTGCGTGGCTATGCGCCGTGGCGACGACGAGATCGAGCACAACCTTCAGGGGCCACGGCTCGAGCAGCCGCAGCGCCACGTCAGCGTAGAGCGCGAGCATCGAGAGGGCCACGCGAGATCGCTCGCGCTTCACATATGGCCAGAACCGCCGCGCCAACCGCCCGAGGCCGGGGAGGGACGCCCGCACTGTCAGCGGCCGCGCCATCTACGCCTCCACCGCCTGACCGCTGCGTCGCTGGGCGGGCGCCACCCGAGCGAGCACCATGATGGTCGCGGCGCGCGCCTCCCAGCTCTGGTGCTCGAGCGCGCTCGCCCGGGCGGCCTGGCCGAGCCTGGCGCGCAAGGGTGGATCGCCGTGCAACCGCTCGAGCGCAGCGGCGAGCGCCGCCGCATCCCCGGGCGGGCAGAGGAGACCGTTGACCTCGTGCTCAATCATCGCCGCGACCTGCCCCACGCGACTCGCGACCACCGCGCGCCCGCTCGCTAGGTATTCGTAGACCTTGAGCGGCGAGAAGTAGAAGCCCTTGGCATCTGGGTACGGGGCCACGGCCGCGTCCATGGAGGTCAGGAGCGCCGGGACATCGCGCGCTGCTGCGCTGCCCGTGAAGTGCGCGGCCTCCGCGAGCCCCCCGGCCCGGCGCGCGAGATCGGCCTGGGCCTCTGCCTGCTCCGGCCCGTCCCCCACCATGAGCAGCCGGCTCGCGGACACACGCTCGTGCAGCAACGCGAACGCGTCGATCAGCCGGTGCAGGCCGTGCCAGCGCTTCATCGAGCCGACGAAGCCAACCGTGAATGTCCCGGGCGGCGCAGGCATGGCGGGTGGTACGTCGGGCCGGAAGCGTTCCGGATCGACGCCATTCGGAACCAGATGCACGCGACCGCGCGCCGCCGGGTAGCGCGCGAGCCAGGCGGCGACCTCGGCCGAGACGGCCAGCAGCGCGGTCGCCGCGGCGAAGACGCGCTCGGCGAGCGCCGCCGCACCGCGCGCATCACGCAGTGCGCGATGCTCAGCCTGCTCTTCGATGAGCGGCGCGTTCACCTCGAGCAGCCCCGGGACGCCCGCGGCGCGCGCGTGCTCCATCGCGGCAGCGCTCCACAGCGAAAAGCGCTCGTACACCATGTCGTACGGACCAGCCTCGGTCAGCCCGACGGCGAGCGCACGGTTTAGCTCATGGACCGCGGGAATGCCTGGCGCGGCGGTGCGTACTGCCGGCAAGCGATGAACGCGAAGCCCAGCGAGCTCGGGCGGCGGTGTACCGTCGGCGCGGGTCGCGAACAGGTCCACGCGCGCGCCGTGACGCTGGAACGCGCGAACCATTTCCTGGACGTGAACCGAGCAACCCTTGTGGCCGAACACGGGGACGCCTGGGTCGGCGCAGACATAGGCGATCCGCGTCATGTCGCCACTCGCGCAAGCGCGGGCCGCACCGCTCCAACTCCTGCGTCTCGGAAAATCGCTCGCAGGCGCGCCGCTGTGCTGCGAATATCGAAGTCGGCTTCCACACGGCGCCGCGCCCGTGTCGCCAGCCGCACGCGCAGAGCACCGTCAGTGAGCAGCCGCTGCAGCGCCGCCGCAAGACTGGCGGGGTCATGCTGCGGGACAAGGATGCCGCAGTCAGCCGCGAGCAGCTCAGGGATCCCCGTCACGTCGGTCGCGACGCATGGCGTACCGAGCGCCATGGCTTCGACCAGCACAGTCGGCAGACCCTCGCGATCGCCGTCGGCCGCGACGACGCAGGGGGCGGCGAAAGCCGCCGCGCCGCCGACGAGCGCGACCACTTCGCTGCGCGGCCGCGGACCCACCAGGTCCACCTGCTCCGCCAACCGACGCTCGTCGATCAGCGCCCGCAGCGTGGGCTCGAGCGGCCCGGTGCCGACGATCTTGCACTGAAAGGCACACCCCCGGTCCCGCAGCACGGCGCAAGCCTCCACCAAGTCCACGAAGCCCTTTTTCTCGACCAGGCGACCCACGGCGACAATCCAGGGCGCGCGCTCTACAGGGCAGGAATGGGGGAACAGCTCGAGATCGAGGCCGTTGTAGAGGCGCTCCACGCGTGCCGCGGCTGCGCCGTAGGTGCGCTTCAGGAAGTTGCGGTTGTAGTCGCTCACCGTCACGACAGCACGCGCATCGGCGAGCTTACGCCGCAGGTCAGCGGGCCGGACCTCGTCGTGAAAAACGTCTTTCGCGTGCGCGGTGAAGGTGTAGGGGACCCTGGCGAAGTGGCTCGCGAGTCGCGCCGCGGAAGTAGCCGCGGTCGCGAAGTGCGCATGCAGATGATGGATCGCCCGATCTCGGACGGCGCAGGCGATCAGCGCGCCCTGAAACACCGCAAGCGCGTCCTCCCCCTGCGCCGCCTGCATCGCTCCCCAGAAGCCGGGCAGCACGGTCGCCGCGCCATCGAGTGCCGTCCAGAGATCCACGGCTTTCACGCCGTGATAAGGGATGTAATGCACGGGTGCGCGCACGCGCGCGATCGCTTCCTGGAAATGCGTGTCGTTCGGCGGCATCAGCGAAAACACTTCGACCTCGAGCCCTGCCGCCTCGTGCGACGCGATCTCCGCAACCACCCACGTCTCCGAGTAGCGCGGATAGCGCTTTACGACGTACCCGATGCGCGAGGGCGGGGGCGGACCCTTAGGCGGCATCGGGCGCGGTGGCGAGCAGCTCCGCGAGGAACTGTGGCACGCGGGTGAGTCCGTTGAGGTCGACGCGGCGTTGAGCGAGCGCGGGCCGTGGGTGGCCGCGGGCGATCCACTCGCTCAATGCAGCGGGGGTGAGGTCCGCAGGATGGAGGACGTCGACCAGGCCCAGTGCCTTCAGGCGCTCGGCACGGATGAGTTGCTCGGATCGTGGCTTCACGCGCGGCACGATGAGCGCCGGTTTGCGGAACGACAGCACCTCGCAGATGGTGTTGTAGCCGCCCATCGCGACGATGTGATCGGCGCGGCGCACGAGCCGGGTGGGCTCCGACAGGAAGCGCACGATGCGCCGGCCGGGGCGGCCCGCGGTCGCGCGCTGCACGCGGCGCCGCGCGTCCAGGGGCATTGAGGGGCCCGTCACCAACACGCCATTCGTGTCGGGCGGGAGCTCCGCCTCCGCGAACGCCTCAGCGAGCTGGGCCCCGTCCTGGCCGCTCCCGACCAGGCAGAGCGCGAGGGGACCCGGCGAGAGCCCGAGGAGGGCGACCGGATCCTCACGCCCGCGTTCGGCGAACTGCGTGCGGACTCGCTGATCGAGGTAGCCCGTGTAGCGGACTTTGTTTGCGACGTCGGGGCCGAAGCCATATTCGCGCACCGCATCGTACACCGCGCGGTCACCGTACACCCAGACGGCGTCGTAATAGCGGTGCACGACATCGTGGTTCCGCGCTCGCGTCCACTCGCCCTGCAGAGTGATCGGATCGTCCAGGACGTCCCGCAGTCCGAGCACGACGCGCGTCCGACCGTTGGCGCGCAACGCCTCAAGGGCAGGGTCGAGCTCTCGGAGCGCGCCGCGCGGCACGTTGTCGACGATCAGGACATCGGGCGCGAACGCCTGCAACGCCGCGGCAGCGGTCCGCGAACGCACCGCTAACAGGTGGTCGAGGGAGATATCGAGGTGACGGGGGCGGTACTGCCCGTGTCCATCCTTCCAGAGGGACGGTAACGCGACACAATCCACCCCCGCAGTCGCCGTCACGAGGCTCGCCTCGCGCGCCCCAGCGATCATGAGGACCACGGCACGGAGGCGGGAATGCTGGAGGGCCTGTGCCAACAACACGTTCCGGCGCATGTGGCCCAGCCCCATCGTGTCGTGCGAATAGAGTGCGACGCGGTAATGCCGGGACTCGGATGGCTTCTTCAAGCGAACCTCGCTCGCAGGGCTGGTGAAAGCGTGCCCAACGGACCCGCAAGAAGGGTCCGTGTGCCACACGCTCGTAACGGCTTCTTGTCCAGGGCGTCCTACGTTCGCGCGGCGACAACTTCGCGAGACTCGGGCCGAGTCAGGTTGCTGCGATCTGCGCCAGCGATTCCTTGCTTCACCGGTACACCGTCATACCAATGAGGTGCCGCACTCGAGACCGCAGCGCTGACCGAAGTCGCCGGCGCTCGGGGCAGGCGTCTGACCAAAGAATTTGGTTGGGCGACATGAACGAGAGTTCAAAACGAGAGGGGACTTAATTCCGGGTGTTCACCGCAACGCTTCCGGATCACTCAGGATGAAATCGTCGCCGTCTTTGAAAAAAGAGAATGGGAAGGAGGGGAATCAAAATAGACAACGCCTGGATCACCCGACGATCAACAAACGGGCGCGTTTTTCACAGGCTAAAGCCTGCGCTCGGCGAGCAGTGTCCTGAAGGACATTCGATTTCACTACGTCCACCGCATCTCGTCCGGAATCGGCGGCGTCGCACCCGGCTGCGAGCACACAAACGCCGCGATGGCATTCGCGCGTTGATTGACTTCATCTAATGGCCGGCCCGCCAGGATTCCTACCAGCAGCGTCGCCGCGAACGCATCGCCCGCGCCGACGGTATCCACGATCTCCGTTCGTGGCGCGGGAGAATCCCATAGGCCATCGGTAGTGACGAGCAACGATCCGAAGGATCCGCGGGTCAACGCCGCGAGCCGGAGTCCGCATCTCTCGCAGAGTTGGCGCAACTGGTCCTCCGCCGCGGCATTGTCCAACCCGCACACGCGTGCCACCGTGGGCAGCTCCTCCTCATTCATCTTGACGGCATTGGCCAGATCCAATGACGCGACCAGCACGTCCGCGTCGTAATAGTCCTGCCGCAGGTTTACATCGAAGAGCCGCCAGGCGTCGGCGCGCGTTGCTGCCACAGCTCGCTGGATCGTCGCGCGCGATAGTGGTGATCGCTGCGCAAGCGTGCCGAAGCAGATCGCATCCGCGCGGTGCGCGGCTCGCTCGACGAGAGCCGTCCAGCGCATGTAGTCCCACGCGCTATCTTCCGCGATCTCGTAGCTCGGCAACCCAACCGCATCGACGCTGACATCCACGATGCCGGTCGGATGATCGGCCAGCCGAGCGACCGCGCTCGACTCCACGCCGGCGGCCATCAGCTGCACGAGTGCCGCTTCGCCACGCGCGTCCCGGCCGACGGCACTCACCATCCACGCCTCGGCGCCCAACGCCGCTGCATGGACGGCGACATTCGTGGGCGCGCCGCCAAAGTGTTCGCTGTCCGCGAACACGTCCCAGAGCACTTCGCCGGCGCCGACGATTACAGGTCTCACCCGTAGTTAATCCTGGAGTTAGCTCCCGCCCTGACAGTAGTTAATGACAAATAGCTATTGGTTGGCCCCTTCCATGGGGCGTACGTTGCCCCACCGCGAAGGATCAACAGAAGCGCTGGTTCACGCCAGAAAGGACTTGCCATGTTCGCTCGCAACGTTACCCTGCACCTGAAGGCCGACAAGGCCTCCGAGTTTACCCGCATGCTCGAGACGGATGTGCTCCCCATGATGCGCCGCCAGCCTGGCTTCAAGGATGAAATCACGTTCCTCGCAACTGAGGGCGATGAGGCGGTCGCAATCAGTCTGTGGGACAAGCGGGAGAACGCCGAAGCGTACAGCCGCGAGACCTATCCGGCCGTGCTCCAGAAGCTGGAGCGGGTGCTCGTGGGGACGCCCAAGGTGGACAGCTACGAGGTCCCGATTTCGACATTCCATAAGATCGGCGCGCAGTCGCAGCAGCCCGCCGGGCGTTAAGTAGACGAATAGCACACCGTTTCTAGAAGGCGCCACAGACGCCACAGACGCAGCAGTGGTCCTCAGTAGATAGCTGTCAGCTACGAACTGAAAACCGCTGCTGCGTCTGTGCGTCTGCTGCGTCTTCTTACAACGGTTTGCTATTCACCAGGGTCTCAACCGTAAATTGAGCCATGAGAACGACGCTCATGGCCCTCATCATTCTGTCACAGTCCGCAACGGCCCAAACCACGCGCGATTCCCTCTTAGCGCTCGACAGCGCCTGGGCGCGCTCGTACGCGACGGCCGACACCGCCCTCGCGAACAAGCTGTTCGATGACAGTCTCATCGTGACGAGCGGCAACGGCCGGCTCAAGAACAAGAATGGTGAGATGGCGGATGTGGGGCCGCTCCCGCCGGGATTTCAGATCCACTATTTCCGGACGAGCGATGTGCGAGTACAGCCGCGCGGTGGGGTCGTGACGGGATTGGCTGAGTGGTCGTGGACGATGAACGCGCAGACGAGCACGACGCGGCGGCGCTACACGGCTGTCTATGCTCGAGGAGGGCCGCTTGGATGGAGAATGGTGGCGCTCCATATCGGCCCGGCACCGGAAGGTCGTTAGCCGGCCAACTCGCGCAGCTTCTCCAATACTTTCACCATCGCCCAGGTGTCCCGCTCGCAATAGTTGAGCAAATCCTGCCGCACACGGTCATGCTCCTCTTGTGGAATCTTCCCCGCCACGAACAGCAGGCGCGCGATCTCCACGCTCGCCACGAGTCCATCGACGATCACGAGATCGTCATAAGTCAGCTCCGGCACGAGCGGTGACAGCACGTATTTGAGACTGAAGCTGCCGAGGAAGTCGGGATGGTACACGTTGTCTCGCACGACCGGCAGCAGGTCGATGAGCTTGTGCTCCAGGGCCTCGAGCTCCGGCTTCAAGTTGGGGACTGCTTTCTGTAACCCCCTGATCCGCGTCTTTTCAAAGCCTGAGTACGTCGCAACCTTATCGGCGTTCCGCGTGGCGTCGACCATGCGCTGCGCCAGCTCCGGCCGGCAGTCTTTCGGCCCTTCGGCCAGGTACTCGGCGTGCTTGTATGTGCCGTCGCCGTTGGCCTCGTGATAGCTGAACTGGGCCGGCGCCTGCTCCCACGGCACCATACCCGGCCACACGGGAACCGCGCGCGAGATCGTCTCGAAATCGAGAAAGCCGAGCTTGCAGTCGAATGCTTCGAGCGCGGTGGCGAGCGAGGATTCGACGATGATCCGCTGCTCCCGCATTGCGCGGATCTGTCGCTTCTGCGTCACATTGAGCTTCTGGTCCGCCGGTAGCTCCGAGATCCGGCTCACACCGGTCGCGAGGAAGTTGCAGCCCCTTTTGGGTCCGATATTGAAAAGCCGCATGATGTGATCGGGATCTTTGGGCCAGCAGCGCTCCATGAACGGGCACTCGTACGGCTCGTGACACTGCAAGCCGATGGGAATGTCGGGCAGCGGACCGTCGAGCATCTCGGATTGCTTGTCGATTTCCCAGCTCACCTTGTTGATCAGCGGCCGCACCAATTCGGTGACATCGGTGCGTTCAAAGAGATTCGTCAGATCGGGGAATCGACACTCCTTATTGAGGTGCATGACGTCGGCACCTGTGATGTGTATGCCGCTCCGCTCGAGGACGTGGATCTGCACCGCGACATCCTGCAGGTGCTCTTCTTTTTGCGACGACGACGACTTCACCTCGGTCAGATGAAACCCGCCCCCCGCATCCTGCGGTGTCAGCACATCGACGGCGACGAATGTGTTATCGGCAAGCGCGCTCGCCTCGAAGATCGCGGGCGCGCCGTCGGCGATCAGCTTGCGCGTGAGCGTGACGCGTTCATCGGCCGCGTAGTACGGGAGATCGACCAGAATCCCACCGGGAAAGCGATCGCGCGCGAGGGCCCCGACCTGGGCGCCTTGGTCGAACCGGTCCTGGAGGACCTTGTCCGGCTGGAGCTCGACCGCATTGGGCTCGTGGACCTTCCACCAGAGGAGTTTGTGGCACTGGACGCCCGCGGTGTAGCGGGATTTCGACAGGCGGTGGGGCACGGGGTCCAATCTGAGGATCGGGTGCGACATCGCAAACGGACCGGCGGCAACTTGCAACTTGGAACGCAACGCTCCCGTATAGAACGCGCACGCCACACGGAGGCTGGCGCCCTGTAGCATCCGCCGTTTCGACCTCCTAGATGCCGCAAAGCACCCTAGTCCAAGGCTCCGCCCCCGGCGGCCTGGAGGCATTTTATGCCCAATTCACCCCTGCTCACTCGTCTTTCTCTCACCAGTCTTTCGGTCCAGCTCATCGCGGCTCTCGTCGCAGGTTGTGGTGGCAGTGGTGATGGGGGCGGCGGGCCTGGGAATACGACCCGCACGATGTCGATCGCGAGCGGCGATGCCCAAACCGCGCGCATCAATTCGAATGTCGCGGTCGCACCCGCGGTCATCGTTCGCGATGCGAACAATCAGCCCGTTCCCGGCGTCAGCGTCACATTCGCGATCCAGGCCGGCGGCGGGTCGGTGACCGGCGCGACCGCCGTCACGAACGCGAGCGGTGTCGCAACTGTCGGAAGTTGGAAACTTGGCTCGACGGTTGTACCCAACACCCTGGCGGCGACGGCGAGCGGCATCACGGGAAGCGTGCTATTCAACGCCACGCCGCGCTTGCCGTACTGGACCGTCCTTGTCTATATGGCCGCTGACAACAACCTCGCGATATCGGGGATCCTGGATATCGATGAGATGGAAGCGGCGGGATACGACCCTGAGGTGCAGGTGGCCGTGCAGGCCGAGTTCAGCCCCACCTACCTGAATTTGGAAGGCTGCAACGCCTCATGCTTCAATCGGCCGAATTTCAACACGTTCCGCTATTTCCTGAGTGGCCAGGGCACGACCGTCCACGGACCGAACGGTCCGACGACCGACCTCGGCAATCGCAACATGATCGACCCGGCACAACTCCGCGAATTCGTGCAGTGGGGCAAGTCGAACTATCCCGCACAACATTATGCCGTTGTGCTGTGGAATCACGGCGCCGGCTACACCGGCCTGCTCCAGGATCTCACGACCGCCGGTGAAGCGCTCATGGCGCTCTCAGACCTCCCGGTCGCATTGAACGGCCTGGGTCCAATCGACGTCCTCGACTTCGACATGTGTCTCATGGGCGCATACGAGACGACGGCGTTGCTGAATGGGCTCGTCTCGTATGCGGTGTTCTCACAGGAGGTCGAGCCCGGTGCAGGCAATCCGTACCTGGAGATTCTCAACGCTCTGCAAGCAAATCCGACCGCTGACGGCAAAGGGTTGGCAGGGATCATTGTCGATGAATACGACGCGAGCTATCAAGGAGGCCGCTCGTCCACGACGAAGTCGGCTTATGATCTTTCGGGATACGCCGCGTTTGAAACCGCGCTCAATACGCTGGCGGGCACGCTCCGGACCAACCTGCCCGCACTCGGCACTGCGATCGGTGAGGCGGCCTCAGTCAGCCAGTCGTATGAGTATCCCTTCTTGAAGGATCTGGTGAATTTCCTGGATTCGCTGCGCGCGCGCACGGCCGATGCCACATTGCGGGGTCAGATCGACGCGGTAAAGGCGCAAGCGACCGGCGCGTTTCGCGTACGGAGTCGTTTCCACAACGTCGTTGGCGGGGCGAACGATGTAAGTCGCTCCAACGGGCTCAACGTGCTCATGCCGAGCGGAGGTGCTGGTGACCAGCTTCCAAACAGTGGGCCGGCGAGTTTCACAGCGTACTCGGCGCTGTACGCTGGAAAAGCGTGGACGTCATTCCTGAACGACTGGCTCGCCACCAGTGGAACTGCGACGTTCAAAGATCAGGGCAGCTCGAGGTTCGAGGCGTATCTCGTCTGGGACTCTGTGCTCGTCAGTCGCAACGGTGACGTCGATCTGTGGATTCTGGAGCCAAACGGAGACGTGTTCATCCCCTATCTCGGGTCCGTCACTCCAAACGGAACGCTGACGAATGATTCGTACAACACTGGCAGCTTTTACGAAGGCTATTTGACGAACCGCTATATCCAGGTCGGGACGTACAAGCTCTACGCGAGCCTGTACAGCGATCCCATGGACTACCGGCCGGTTTTCGATCTGCTGTACCGATTCGACCAGGTAAGCGGGCTCACATCACTGTATTCGCCAACTTACCCACGTTTGTCCAAGCAGGTGCCCTGGTCGAATGATCCGACGCCGACGTTGGCCGAGGCCGAAGCCGGGGCGTACAGCGACATGCAGTACGCGGCATTCGTGACTATTAATCCCACCACGATGCCTGAGCTCCAGAGTCGCCGAAGCGCGGTACCGCCGAATACGCACGAGATCACGCCCGCGCAGTTCGCCAAAATCCGGGAACTCCTCGCGAAGCCGCGAACTCGGGTCCCCGGTTCGAGGACTCGTGCGCCCACGTTCGCAGTGCCCGGCGCGCCTAGGCCATGAGAGCGCGGCTGTATCATCTCTTGCCGCTGAGTGTGGCGCTGGCTTGCACGGGTGCAGGCCAGCGCAGCTCGGCGGGGGCGGACTCGGTTCGAGTCCAGCGGCCCACCGAGCAGCCCCAAGCGGCGGCCGACTCACCGCGGGCACAGGTCGCGATCACCGTACCGCGAGCGAAGCCGGACACTTCGGTTACGGTCGCGGAGATCGCGGCCTCCGGCGCGCTCGTTGGAAAGCGAGTGCGCGTGACAGGAAAATGTATGGGCTATAGCACGCCACTTGCTGTCGGGCCGCCACCGCGGACTCGCAGCGACTGGCAGCTGGCAGACGGCAGCATGGCGATCTATGTGGTGGGGACTTTCCCGCCTGGTTGTTCACCGACGACGGGATCGAGCGAGCCCGTGACGATCATTGGCGTCGTGACTGAGGATACGATTCCGGCGCGATTGGGAGGTCCGGCTCGACCACGGCGGTTCATGGTGCGTGATGTGAAATAGCGCTCCGCGTAGGTGATGCCGTGTCGGCCAAGTTGTCGAACGACATAATATCTATTATGTTGTTCGACAACAACCCCACATGGAGTCCCCTTGGTTGAAGTCCTGCAAGGCACGCTCGACCTGCTCATTCTGAAAGCCCTGCTGTTCGGGCCGCTGCACGGCTGGGGGATCTCGAAGCGGGTCCGCCAGCTCTCCAACGATGCGTTTCACGTCTATCAAGGCTCGCTGTACCCCGCCCTCTACCGGCTGGAAGACAAGGACTGGGTGGACTCCGATTGGGATGAGTCGCCCGAAGGACGGCGAGTCCGCGTCTACCGCCTGACCGCGAAAGGCAAACGCGCCTTCGCCGCGGAGCGGGAGAACTGGCGCGTGTTCGCCGAGACCCTCGACCTGGTGCTCGGGGCTGAATGAAGCTCGGACGGCAGTTGCGCAAGCTGCTGCGCCCCGCCGAGGTGGCTCGCGAGATCGAAGAGGAGATGCAGCTACACATTCGACTCGAGGCCGACGACCTGATCCGCCAGGGTGTACCGCCCGCAGAAGCGGAACGGCAGGCGCGGCTTGCCTTCGGCGGCGTTGGGCGGTTCACCGAGGAGGCCCGAGACGCCTGGCCGCTCCGCTGGGTGCAGCGAGCGGCGGCCGACGTCCGCTACGCTCTGCGCTCGCTGCGTCAGACGCCGGCGTTCACGCTGACGGCGACTGTCGCCCTTGGCGTCGCCATGGGAGCGAACGCCGCGGTGTTCGGCGCGATCGACTCCCTCGCGCTGCGCCCCCTCGCGGTCCGCGAGCCGGGATCGCTCTACGCGATATACGGCGCGCAGGGGGAAGCGACCCTGCTCCCGTTCTCCTATCCGACCTATGAAGACATCGCGCGCGACCAGGCCGCGACGTTCACAGGGCTGGTGGCGTTTTCCGAAGGCCCCGTAATCATCAGCGAGCCGGGTCGTGACGAAGCCGCGCCTCCCGTCTGGGCCGTCCATACGAGCGACAACTACTTCGCCGAGCTCGGCGTGGTCCCCGCGCTCGGCGCCTTCTATCGGGCGGGTGACCTGGCGTCGCCGGTGCTCGTCATCAGCCATGCGTTGTGGACCTCACGCTTCGCGCAGGATCCCCGGATCATCGGACGGATCGTGCGCATCAACGGCAGCACCTTCACGATCATCGGCGTCGCGCCCGCACAGTTCTCTGGGACGCGCCTCTTCACCTATGACCCGGCCGTGTGGATCCCGATCGGGATGCACGCACAGACGATTCCGGCGAGCGCCGGCCTCCTGACGAACCGCGCGCTCAGCCGTTTTCATTTAGTTGGGCGCGTCCGCCACGGCGTGACCGAGGCACAGGTGCGGTCGAGTGTGGACCGGGTCGCACGAGACCTCGCGGCTCGCTTCCCGGACCAGTATCGAGCGCTGGAGATCAGCCTCACGTCGAATCGCACGCCGATAAATCCGTGGCTCGCCTCCCCAGAGCGCATCGCGCTGATCGGGCGAATCGCGCTGATCGGCTGCCTGCTGGTCCTCGTGATTGCGTGTGCCAACGTCAGCAGTCTGTTGATTGCGCGGACGACGGTGCGCCGGCAGGAAATCGCCGTGCGCGTGTCGCTCGGCGCATCACGCGGACGGCTGGTGCAGCAACTGCTGACGGAGAGTCTCGTGCTGGCCGCGCTCGGGGCGCTCGCGGCGATCCCCGTCCACTACCTCGCGACGCGAGGTCTCGTCACCCTCATGCCCACGCTCGAGTATGCCTCGACGCTGCGCCCCGCCGCATCGTCGCGCGTGTTGTTCTGGGGCGTTCTGCTGACGGTCGGTGCGGCGCTCGTGTTCGGGCTCGGTCCCGCACTGCAGGGCGCCGGACGCGGGCTCGCCACCGCGGTGCGCGAAACCGCGGGCCGCGGCGGCGGCGGACGCCGGTGGGCGCGCTTTCGTGAGGCTCTCGTTGTCGGACAGGCGCTCGTGTCCGCGTTGGTGCTCGTGGCCGGCGGACTCCTCGTGCGGAGTCTGCAGCGCGCACGCGAACAGGATCCCGGCTTCCAGCTCGACCACGCCATCGCGTTCACCGTCGACCCCGAGTTGTCCCCGCTCTACGATCGTGCGCGCACGCGACAGTTCTACAGCCGCCTGGATGCCGACCTCGCCGGGCTACCCGGCGTGCGGGCCTCCGGACGGGCCCTATCGATTCCGCTCGATGGGTCGGGAGGCGCCGTGCGCGTGTTGCTCGACGGCGAAACGGATGTGAAGGCGGGGCCGGCCGCGGAGTTCAACCTCATTACACCAGGATTCCTCACCGCGCTGGGCACACCGATCCTCGAAGGTCGCGAGTTCATCCCCGACGACACCGCGGCGACGGTCGAGCCGGTCATCGTGAACGATGTGCTCGCGCACAGGCTTTGGCCGGAATCCTCGGCACTCGGCAAACGCCTGCGCCTGCAGTCCGCCAATGGTTCGTTGCTCGTCGTGGTCGGAATCGCGCGCGCGTCGCTGTATCGAACCTTGGGCGAGCGTCCGCGCGCCGCGCTGTGGCTCAGCTGGGATCGAAATCCTCGCTCGTGGACTGTCGTGCTGGTTCGGGGCGACGGCTCGAGCGCTGGACTTGCCGCCCGAGTCCAGCGCACTGTGCGCGCGATCGATCCGAGTCTTCCGATCAGCGGCCTTGGCTCGCTCCGCGATCACATCTCGGTCGCGTACGCAGCCGTCGAGACCGCCGCCGCCGGTGCCCTGGCGTTCGCTGGGCTCGGCTTGTTGCTCGCCGCGTCCGGGATCTTTGGCATCATCGCGTACGCAGTCTCACAGCGTCAGCGAGAGATCGGCATTCGCATGGCGCTCGGCGCGCGCCCTTCGTCGGTGCTGCGCCTCGTGGCCGGGCGCGCGCTGCTGCTCACCTTCGCGGGCGGGCTGACCGGAGGACTAGCGGTCGCGCTCGTCCCGATGGGATTGGATTCGCTGCTCCTTGGCGTAACGCGCGGGGACGCCGCGGTCCTCGTGTCGGCCACGCTGCTGTTCGGCATCGTCGCCGCCCTCGCCGCTTTGTCAGCGGCGTGGCGGGCCGTCCGCCTCAACCCGATGTCCGTTTTGCGGCTCGATTGAGCGCCGGTCGGAGCGTCATCGCCTTAGCCGGCCTGATCGCGCGGCTGACCGGCGGCCAGGAAAGCCCGCTCGAGACGGGCCGCAGGCAGTTCGGCGCGGGTGACCTGGCCGCGGCCGAGCTGACCTTGACGCCGCTCGGTCCGACCAACGGCTCGGCGGCGCTGCTACTGTCCCGCATTGCTCACAGCCTTGGTCGCGCCGACGACGCCGTGAAATGGGGCGAACAGGCGGCCCGGCTCCTCCCGGATTCCGCACGTGCCCACGTCTGGTTAGGCCGCGCGTACCTGCTGAAGCTCGAGCATGTGTCCTTTCTTAAGAAAGGCGGCATGGCCAAGCGTGCCCGGGCAGAATACGATCGCGCGCTGGCGCTGGACAGCAACGATGTGGAAGTGCGCGAAGCACGAGCCCGCTACTTCATGAATGCGCCCTCGATCGCCGGCGGGAATAAGGACAGCGCACGCCGAGAAGCGGAGGCGGCACGGCGCATTGATCCGTATGGCGGCGCGCTGCTCAGGGGTCAGATCGAGGAACGTGACAAGAAGCCGAGTGTGGCCGAAGCGGAGTACGCCGCCCTGATTCGGGGTTATCCGGACAGCGCCACACCGTTCAACCGCCTTGTAAATCTCTTTCAGACGGCGCAGAAATATTCTGAGGCGTTCCACCTAATCGATGAGCGGTCGGCGCGACTCTCCAGCGATGAATCCACGCTTTACCAGCTTGGGAAGACCGCCGCGCTGGCGGGCGAGCGACTCGCACAGGGCGAGGTAGCCCTGCACGAGTACATGGCGCTCGGCAAGTTCAGCCAGTCGTCGGAGGCGTGGGCTTGTTATCGCCTCGGGATGATTCTCGAAAAGCGAGGCGATACGGCGGGCGCGATCCGCGAGTATGAAACGGCCGAACAGCTCGATCCGAAGCTCGAAGAAGCCACGGAGGCGAGGAAGCGGCTTCGCTAATTCACCTCATTTCGACGTCGCCCGCACGCGCTGCACGAGCAGCCACTGGTCGCCGCCATTCGGCGACATGAACGTCTGAGTCGAGAACCCCGTCGCCGTCACTCTATACACATGACGCAGCAGCAGGCGCCGGCCACCTTCCATCACATTGCTCCAATCGAACACCACCGAGTCGCCACGGCTGCGCCCTTCCATAGTCAAGATCGTTCCGTGCTCCGAGTCGACATAGGCGCGCTGCAGGCGCAGCGTATCCGGTACCGTAATGATCGCGGTCGAGCCGAGTGGCTCGCCGCGGAGTCTGCCCTCGAGCTGCTCGAGCAGGGCGCAACCGCGATTCGCCACTGTGAAGGACATCTTCGCGCTGTCGACCGTGAGCAGACTGTCGCCGCGGCGGTACTCCCACACGACAGCCCATTGTCCAGAGAGCCTGGTCAATGATGCGGGCAGTGGTCGTGGGCAGGAGTCTCCCGCGATCTCCCCGGACGCGCGCTCGAAGAGCTGAATCAGATTGCCCTCATTATCTCGAAAAATCAGGTTCGCGGGCTGATCCGGACGGCGCGGATAGGGCCCGTACGCGATCTCCACGCCCCGAGCCCTGAGCGCCGCCACCGTTCCCCCAAAGTCGTCTACCGTCACGCCGGCCTTGAACATCCCGGCGGACATGGGATTCCTCGGTATGCTCGAGTCGCGTTGGATCAGCTCGACCGTCAATCCTCCCCCTCGCAAGATCGTCGCGCTCGCGCGCGTCGCAGCGGTCCTCGGCGCATGCATGATCACCGCGAGACCCAGTTTTTCGACGTACCACTTTGTGCTCGCGTCCATGTCGCGAACCGATAACGCAAAGAACGCGTCGTTCGTCGAGAGGACCGGTGATTGGGCGGGAGATGCTATGGTCAGAACCAGAAAGATCGGAAGAACGAGGGAAAGGTTGGGCATTGCCTTCACAAGTTGAGATCGACCCACAGACACGCATGATCCGACGCCTGCGTGGTTTTGCTCGTCACCTCCGGAAAATGCGGGAACGTGGCGGGCGCGTAGACACCGCGCCGCTCGACATTAACGTTCTGCACCAGCGCCCACAGCGCCGGCGAAAGCAATATGTAATCGAGCTTCTGCCGCGACGCGTTCGTCCCCGTCCCGTACGTCCCAGGAAGACCCTGGTAGGTCGGGTGCGTCATCACGTCTCGCAAGTCCGTACCCTGAATCAGCGGCGCCAGCGACGCGTGATCCGGGCCCGCGTTCAGATCGCCCGCAACGATCACGAGGTTCGTGCGTTGTAACGCACGCTGGTAGATCTGCGCGACTGCCGCAGCCTGATCCCGGCGTTTGGCGTCATTCGCTGCCTCGTTCCCGTATCCCTGACTCTTGAAGTGGTTGCCGAGCACGATCAACAGCTCGCCGTTGGGTAAATCGACCTGGTATTCAGGACAGTCGCGACTGAAGACGGGCTCATGGGTGCCAGGCCGTGGCACGTCCGTGTAGCTCCGCACGCCCAGAATGGGCCGCTGGCTCATGAGGGAGATGTCGATCCCCCGCTCGTCGTTTCCGTCGACCAGAATCTGGTGATTGAAAACGAACTGGAACTCGTGCTGCAGGACTTGTTCATTGAACCGTACGAGACTGGGCCGATCCTCCACCTCGACCATGCACAGGACGTCGGGGCGCACGGCATCGATGACGCGGCCCGTGTTGACCACTTCCACACCCTTGATGTCGTCGCGCACCAGCTCGAACCAGCCCACCCAGTCGCCGCGGCCGTTGGGCTTGATGCGCATGTTCTGGCCCGACCCGGTGACGAGTTTCTCGCGCACTTCATTGAGCGTAATGCGACGCCCACCCGGAGGCGCCGGGCCCTTCACATGTCGCTTGACGAGTGTGAGGAGGCGACTCTTCGTCGCCGCGTCGTACGTTTCGCGCTCGATGAGGGAGGACATCTCGGCGAAGTCCTCGAGCGCCTGCCGGCCGTCCTCCCACGAAGTGTACAGCATTACCTTCGGCCGGCTGAACAAATTCTCTGCGTTGTACGTCGCGATGCGCATCTGTCGGATATGGCGACGCTAGGGTGAGGCGACGCTAGATAAAACCTAGCGTCGCTTCGCTAGACTAAGCGCCGCGCTCACTCCAACCGTGGTTGTTGTCTTGTCGAGGC
The DNA here is from genome assembly GCA_035259785.1 of Gemmatimonadales bacterium. Classification (GTDB taxonomy): domain Bacteria; phylum Gemmatimonadota; class Gemmatimonadetes; order Gemmatimonadales; family GWC2-71-9; genus 20CM-2-65-7. The sequence continues at coordinate 10,800 of DATFVZ010000146.1, read as the reverse complement.
CGGACGTGACGAGCACGCTCGGACGAAGGGCGAAGGACTGATTGAAGATGAGCCCGAAACCGAACTCAAACACGGCGAAGTTGTCCGAGCTCGAGCTCGATGGCAGATAATCGTGCGACGCTGTAACGGTGGTCTTCGCCATCGCGATCGAACCTGAAGCGACGATCAGGGTGGGACCCTGCAACGCTATGGCACCGATGCCTACGCCGAATAACCAGGTGGTTTGACTGATATCGACGATCAGGCTCCCGTCGCCGAGCAGATCGACATTGCTAGGCCCATTCCCCTGCTGCCACGATACGAGCGGACAGAAATGCACTGCGTCCTTGCCCCTGGGATCGAGGGGGATCTGGTATCCCACGCCAAGGCCCAGGTCGGACGACGATCCGTCGAACTCGTCGTAATGGGTCTTGCCGAAGACGCCCTGTGCGAACGGACCCTTCCCTCCGAATCCCGCTCCAACGTTGTACGATTTCCCATCGGCGCTGAAGGCCGCGGCTCCGGTGAGCTGCAGCGGCGCGTGAGCGAACGAGGTTGAACCGGTGCAGAGCTGCGCGCGGGCTGCTGTCGACAGACCCACGGCGGCGGCGATCACGGCAATCGAGAGCACGCGGATCATTTGGGACTCGTGCGAGGGGATGGTTAAGTATGCCTAACTCGTAAGCCATCGGCGACAACCACCGAGCCCATTACCCCACGCCGCAGCAAAACCACCTTGTTCCATCCGACCGGCAACGTCCACGTCCCCAGCGCATGCCAGGCTCCTCCCCCAATGCGCTGGTCCACCGGCGCGATCTGGAGCGTGTCTCCCGTGGACGTAATGAGGACATAGGTCGCCTGCGGCGAGCGATTGGTGCCGCTCGTCCATCGGGCATCCAGCGTTCTTGCGTCCGACGCCGCGACGTAGAATGAAAACTCGACGCCATCGGTCGCGGTGGGATTCGTGGACGCCCAGTGATAACCGCCGCCGTAATAGTCCGGCGTGCTGTCGGTGGCTTGCCACCCAGTCGGCACGACGACGCGAGCATCCGACGGTGCGTTGAACTGCGACGAATCGTCCACCACGAGCTCCCCGCACAGCGCCTGCACCCGGTGGACGTAGGCGATCCACGGCCAGTTCGGCCCTGGGTCGGTGCGGTTTGCGGGCTGTAGCTGTCCGTGGCCGACGATGTGCTGCCAGTCGCGCGGAATCGCACGGTCCCGCGTGATGTCGCACACCAGCGCGGCCGACCGCTCGAGCAGTGCCTGCGGGAAGGAATCCTGCGAAGCGAAGCCGGCGTGCTCGATCCCAACGGTGAAATGATTGCTCTGCACGCTGTCCAACCAACAGGCGTGCCTGCGGTTCAGCATGCAGTCGTACAGCGCCGCGATGTGCCACGCCCGGTTCGGCTCGCGCACGAGCTGCGAGATCTCGCTGCCGTCTTCGTTCACGACATAGTGGGCGCTCACCTGCGAGGCGGGATTATCGAGCCAGCTCCAGCAGCTCGGGTAATTGCTCTCGCAGGTATGGATGATCACCATGTGCGGCACGCCGGTGGAATCGGCTGCGCGCTCGTCGAAGTTCGGCGACGGCCGCCAGATGGCGGACGGAAAGTCCGGCCCAACTGTCGTGTCCGGCGGTGGACAAGCAGCGGGCGCTACCGTTGGAGCCAGTGCCGGCTGCGGCGGGCTCTGTGTCTCTGCGACGGCTGCAACGTATGCACCGCGGCCCGCCGGCAAGTCGATCTCGCTGAAGCGCGCAGTCGCCACATTCCAGTCGCCGCCCGCCTCGGCCGCGTACGCGGCGAGCAGCGCCGCAGCGGCGCGAATGTTCGCGACGGGATCGTGTCGTGCGGCGTCGAGCCCGACGCCCGCGAGGCTGGCGCCTCGTTCCAGCGCCGAGCCCCGCAATCCCATCACACCGAAGGCCGCGGGACGGCCGGGAAACTCCTCGGCGCCCCGCACCATCTGCCAGCGCGTCTCCACCCAGCCGACCGATGCGAGCAGGGCCGGCGGCACCTGAAACTCGGCGGCGGCGGATCGGAAGATGGAATCGAACGGCGAGGAGCTAGGAGCCGCGAGCCGGGATACAGGAGAAGCCACTCGCGCCGTGGGACATGGCTGCACGGGAGACTTGTGGCAGGCGACGACAACGATGGCAGCGCAGGCGACGGTGATCTGCAGGGCCGCGTGTTTTCCCATCCTGAAGGATGGGCTCGGCACTTCATTGTCCTGAAGGACATCCGTCACACTAATGCGGGTAACTCACATCCAGCACGATTCGCGCGGGTCCGGTCAGCTCCGAGACGCGGTACGCGGAGGGTGCGGCGATGCCGAGGACCCATTCGACCTGGCCTTCGAAATCGCAGATCAGCGTCATCTCCCGGACGGCTGTGAGTCCGGGCGCGCTGTGGCGCGCAGCGAGGGACGGAGTCGGATTCCCCTGGTCGTCATGCGCCTGGGCGGGCTGGAAGCGCACCAGGATGCGCCCTGTTCCGGCGACGCGGACGGGATCGCCTGAGCCGCAGCGTTGCACCGGCTTCGTCGTGTACTCCACTCGGTAGCCGGGCACGCTGTCGGTCGTGAATTCGAACACGATGCGATCGTAGCTCGGACTCGGTCCTCCGCCCCGTGCGGCCTGAACCGCGCGAAGCACGGGACGCGCGGCGTAAGGCAGAGGTGAGCGAGTCCGTTGCACGGGCGCGAGCGTGCCGATAAATGCGGTGTCCTGCGGTACCGCAGAGCTTGTGCGTTCGCTTGCCGCTTGCGTGTCGTTGGGCGGGGGCTGGGAGCGCGGGGGTGCCCCACACGCGAAAATCACGATCGCAAGCACGACCATCCCGACTGGAGTGCGTGAGACCATGGGTCCGAATATACCTCCAGGCGAGCTTACCCCTTTTCGGGAGCCGCGCAGCATGCTGCGCCCCTACGACCGCCGCCGATTTACTTGATCACAAACAGCCACGACACCGCCCGCGCCACCCCCTTGCCCGCCACCCCGAGCGGCCCAAGCACACGTGGGGTTTCAAACGTCGCCGAGAGCGACGCAAACGCCACGTCCGAGCGAAGCCGGTCGATTCGTGCTTGCAGCGCTTCGATCTCGGACTGCAGCCGCGCGATCTGCTGCTCGAGCTTTAGTACCTCGTCGAGGGTCGCGGCGCGGGCGAGCAGTGCTTGCAGCCGGTCGCGCAACGCGATGTTGCTGCGCAAACGGGCATCGAGATCGGCGTACTGATCGGTCACATCGGTGCCGCTGAGCAGACGCCGGCGCTCCTTCCCGTAAGTCGCGATGCTATCCATTACCTCGTCGAGTTTGGAAGCAGGAACGCGGGCGACGACGTTGACGGTCCCGTCCGTGCTTCCGCTCGACTGCTCCACATAGCCGCCGGCTTCGTGCGCCAGTCGCTCGACCCTTTTGCCCGCGACGAGCGGGGCGTCGACTTCCACCTGTTGCTCGCCACGGCGAGTGGTCAACCGATCGATGCTGGATGATGGAGCAGTCACAGGCGACACGGCGGGAGCTGTGGATGGGATCGCACCGCCGCCGCAGTTCGCTGCGGTCATGGTGAGGGCGGCTGGGATCACGAACCTCAACACGCGAGAATCAGAGAGCATGGAGCGCCTCGGCAGGATAAGGACATCCTTGGTACTCGGCTGCTCCGCCGAAGTGCCGGGACCGATCAGCGTGCCACGCTCAGAGAGGCGTCGAATTGACTTCGACGCCTCCCTTTTTAGACGAACTCTACTTGACGCACTTCAGACGGTTCCCTGGGATGCTGGACTATAAGCGCCCAGGCAGTCATCAGGTCCGCATCATCTCTATACCGGAATCGTACGAGCCCGTCGAGCACGTGTATCTGCTCGTCAATCTGTTCGCCAACGGCGATGAGATCGTCGATGACTTTCACGTGCTCACGCCGCTCCGCCCGCGACGCGTCGAGCGTCTTCTCGAACTCGCCGAGTGCGGCCGTAAGATCATCGAGCAAGCTCGCCGGCATCCCCTGCTTCACGAGCTGCTCCTGCTGCGCGATCGCCTTTTCCAGCATCGCTCGCACTGTCATGACAAACGCCTCTTGACTGCCGCCCCGCGCCAGACGGAATTCCGCGCGCTGTCGCGCGGCGAGCACCTGTGCGCGCTCGATCAGCTGCTCGAGCCGGCCGAGCCCGAGCCCTTCACCGACTCCGTCGGTGTTGTGCGCCCGTAATAGATCACGCACCCGAATCGCCATCTCCAGCCGCCTACGAAGTAATGGGTTCATGGAATCTCCTTTCCTCTATATTCGGCCAGGTGAAATCCTCCAAGACCCATACTCTGCGAAACTCGCGCCGCTCGGGTTTGTGCTCAGGCGCGGTCGATGACGTCTCTAAGTGAGGACGTTTTGAGGCGTTATGATGCACGTGCAGTGCAACGTGGCGACCTCGCATTCGTATGCGACGCGCCACATCCTGCCCGGTGGAATGACCTGTTGCTAGGTGAGGATTAAGCCCGCTACCTATTCAGCGGTCTATCAGAATAGGGACGCACCCGCGGCGATGCGCGACAATCTTTGTGCTCCCATTTGCGCGTTTGCTTATTCCGCTGAGAGTTCGGGTCGAGCGGGTCGACCGATTTGAAGCAGCGCGGACAAAGTCTCGGACGCGCACTGCGCGGTGCGCCGTCGTCGGACGTCAGCATATCACCCATAGTCGTTCCGGCCGTTAGACACGGCCCCTCATTCGGACTCCGCGAAAGTCGTCGCGGTCACGCGGGCGCAGTCCTTGTGTTGCCATTGCTTGTTGGCAGCGTTCATCATCGCGTTCGCAGTCGTGGGATCAACCGGTTTGGAGCACTGCGGGCAGACAAAGTTGATGGCCATTCATTACCTCTACCTCGAACCCTACCGGCACGTCCCTAGCGGCGATACGACTCATTGGGATTAGGTAGTCGTCACCCAAAGGAGTGAGAACTATGGCTTGAGAAGAACCTTCCCGATGTTCCTCCTCTCCTGGATATAGCGATGCGCCTCAGCAGCTCGATCGAACGGAAAGGCCCGATCCACACGCGGCTTAATTGAGCCGTCCGTGGCGTAGCGAAGCAGCGTCTCGACCTGCGGCCGGATGATGTGCGCCGCATCCCAGAGGTTGCCCAGGTTCACGCCCATCACCGCGCGATTCTGACTCATGAGTCTGATCGGCGAGAAGCGCGGCCACCGCAGCGCCTTCCACACCGTGCGCAGCAGGGTGCGACCGCGGCCCGTCGACAGCTCGGATGCGCCGTAGCAGACGAGCCGCCCCATTGGCGCGAGGAGATCGTATCCCTGTCGCCAGGAGTCACCGCCAATCGCGTCCAGGACGATATCCACGCCGTGTGGCATCATGTGGTGAACCTGCTCGGCCCATCTTGGATCTCGAGCATCGATCGGCTCGACGCCGTACCCTCGGAGCATGTCGTGCTTGCCGCGCGACGCGAGTCCGATGACTCGCAGGCCGTAGATGCGACTCAACTCCGCGACGGCGAGTCCGACGCCGCCCGCGGCCGCGTGCACGAGGACCGTCTCGCCGCGCCGCGCCGCGGTGACGCGCGTCAGAATGTGGTGCGCGGTGAGATAGACGACGGGAAACGCAGCACCCTCTTCAAAGCTCCACTCACTCGGCAGCGGGAACGCGTTCGCGGCGGGCACCACCACCACATCGCTCTGCCCTCCGAACCGCGTCAGTGCGATGACCTTGCTGCCAACCGGCAGCGCGTTTGCGCCGCTGCCGACGGCGTCGACGATGCCGGCGACTTCGTACCCGACGACCAGCGGTGTTTTGGGAGCGCCGGGGTAGAGTCCCTGTCGAGCGAGCAGATCGGAGAAGTTGATTCCCGCGGCGTGTACTCGAATGCGCACGGAACCGGGAGTGACCACCGGATCCGGAACCTGACGAACCGTCAGCACCTCGGGTGGACCGTAGCGTGGGATTACGACCTGCTTCATGGACCCAAACGATACTTCCTTTCCCTATTTTAGGAGTCATGAGTGCGAGACTTGCGACCTTAGTCCTGTCCGGCGGCGGGACCAGAGGAGCCTTCCAGGTCGGGGCCGAGCAGGTACTGCGAGAGGAAGGCGGCTTTCAGTGGGAGCGCATCTTCGGTGTCTCGGTCGGCGCACTCAACGGCTTGCTGCTGGCCCAGGGCCAGTATCAGGGGCTGCTCGACGTCTGGCGTACGATTCGCCAGGAGGACGTGTACCGGAAGGTTTCGTGGCCGGTGATCGCCTGGCGTCTCGCGGTACTGAGAAAAGCCGGGATCTACGATGCCAGCGCACTGCGCAAGACGATCGAAAAGTACGGGGCGGGACGCCCCTTCCGCGTCCCTTTGTATGTTGGCCGAGTCTCACTTCTGTCGGGCGCGTACGACCTGGTCAGCAGTGATTCCCCCGAAATCCTCGATGCCGTTTGGCACAGTGCCACGATGCCCGTCATATGGGAGCCGATCGGCCGGGGAGCGTGGGTCGATGGTGGCCTGCGGAACGTGACGCCACTGGGCGATGCGATCAATGTCGGACCCGGCACGCTCGTGGTCGTGAACTGTAGTCCCGATCCCCCGGAGCCCGCACAACGCCCCAAGGACATTATTGCCGCCATCAAACGCAGCATCAACGACATCGCGACCAATGAGATCATGGTGAACGATGTGCGCGAGTTCGTCCGCATCAACTACCTCGTTCGGCAAGCGCGGGAGAAAGGGCTTGTGCTGGAAAGCGAGGCTGGAAAGCCGTACGGTGACTACGAGATTGGCATCATCCGGCCGACCAAGCCCCTCGGCGATGTCCTCGATTTTTCTCGCGATGTGATCGCGCAGCGCCTCGAGGCTGGGCGAGAAGCCGGGCGGGAATTCCTGCGTAACGCCAAGCCTTGACGACTTCTTGACGCTCGCGGCGCACTCTTCGGGCAGAAGTCACGTCCGCCGGGAGACGCCAATGTCGTTGTCACGAGTCGCTCCGCAGCTGTTGGCTAGCCTTGCGCTCACCAGCGCCGTCGCCTGCATTCACGTCCAGCAACCCTCCGTGTACGAGCCGCACGAGATCGTGAGCCTGGACACCTTCCGCGCGCCGCTCAGGGTGCACATGAAGAGCGGCATCGTTTACCAACTGACCCAATGGAACTACGTGGCCGATGACTCGGTCCTGCAAGCGCGCGGGACGTTGTACGACATCGACCGCACGCCCGTCAGCGACGGCGAATTCCGCATCCCGCTCGACTCGGTGGCCCTCGTGCAGACCGAACGGACCAAGCAGCTGCATCCCTTCGGCATGATCGGGCTTGCGACGATGAGCGTGATCTGGGGCAGCCTCACGGTCGCCTGCACCGCCGACCCCAAGTCCTGCTTCGGATCGTGTCCCACGTTCTATGTGGACTCCGTCAGCCGGGATCGCCCGCTCGCCGAAGGCTTCTCTGCCAGTTTCGCGCGGGCACTCGAAGCAACTGACGTCGACGCACTTGGCCTGGTGCGTCCCGCAGGTTCGAACGTCACGATTCGGATGGCAAACGAAGCGTGGGAGACGCACGCGGTCCGCAGTGTGGAATTACTCGCGGTGCCGGCGCGCCAAGCGAATGAGGTCTTCGCGACCGCACAGGGACAGTTCTACGGAGTGACGCATCTCGAGTCGCCCGCGCGTTGCGCTGGGCAGGCCGGCGACTGTCGCCGCGCGCTCGGCGCGCAGGACTCGCTCACGTGGCACTCCGTGACGGACTCGACCGATCTCGCGGCGCAGGAGACCATCGACCTCGCATTCGCGCTCCCGCACACGGGCGCTCGCGTGGGTCTGGCTCTCGCGGCGCGACAGTCGTTTGTCTCGACCTTTGTGCTCTATCAAACCATGGCGTACTTCGGCGAGGAGACCGGTACGTGGCTGGCCGCGCTCGAACGCGATGATAGCCTGGCGCTCCGCGCGCATCGACAGGTCTGGGGCACAATCGGGAAGATCACCGTCGCCGTGTTCGATTCGATCGCCGGCTGGCGCGAAACGGGAACATTCGAAGAGGCAGGTCCAATCGCGACGGACGTGCAGCTCATTCCACTTGGGAGCGTGGCCGGGGACACCGTTCGCTTACGACTGACAATGGCGCGCGGCAGCTGGCGCATCGGGTACGCCGCGCTCGCCACGCTCGGCGCCGAGCGCGAGGCGATTCGCCTGGAGCCCGTCGAGCTTGCACCGCGCACCGGTAAGTATCTGATCACGTATCCGGGCGATGAGTATCGCTTCACGTTCGCGCTCCCGCGCGGCGCCCAGAGCTACGCGTTGTACATCAAGTCGCGTGGCTACTACTACGAATGGATGCGCGGTGAGTGGCTCGCCGAGCAGAATCGCCGAATGATGGCGCTATTCGCCATCGATCCTCGCGCGGCGCTGCAGGTCCTCGCGCCGTCATTCAAGGCGCGCGAGCAAGCCTTCGAGCAGAATTTCTGGGCCAGCCGGTTCGGGAGGTGAGTGTGCGCCTGAGCATCGTGATTGCGTTGCTGTGCCTCGCAGCAGGGACCGCCGCGCCGGCGCAGCGTCTCAAGCCACCCTTCGGCAGTCAGGTGAGTGTGGATCTGCCAAAGGGTCGAAGGGTCAGCGGCGAGCTGCTTGCCGTCGATCATGACAGCATCTGGGTACTCCAGCACCAAACACGGACCAGCATTCCGCTGCGTGACGTCTCGCAGGTGCGCGTCATACGGGGCGGGATGGGCACCAAGGGCGCGCTGTTGTGGAGTCTGACGTTTGGGCTCGTCTCGGGCGTCGCGCTGCAGAGTGCGTGCTCGAGTGTCGCGGATGACTGCAGCGATGTGTTGCCGAAAACGCTGCTCATCTGGGTCCTCATTGGAGCCGGCTCGGCCGCTTCGTTAGAAGGTAGTCGTGTCGTCACTGTGCCGGCCGTACCGGACAGCTTGCGTGCACGCGCGCGATTCCCTCAGGGGTTACCGGCAGCTCCCGAGCCCTGACGAGCCTCGATGTTGCGAACTGCCCCTCGCCGCCAGGGAACGGTAGCCGTCAGCCGTACGCCCAACCGTAGCACAACCGCAACAGAATCCGCCGAACGACGAGCGCAACCATGTGCCCGAGCGAAGGGTATAGATGCAGCCGCCTATGACGACACAGATCGAACAGCTGCCCCGCCCCAGCCGTCTCCGTCCTATCATCACCATGCTCGCTGTGTTGTTCGTCGCCGGTGCGCTATTCGTGTCGATCAGCTCGGGCGTTTGGCAGCAGGGGTGGACAGGCACCGTGCAAGTGACGCAGCCCTACTCTGTGAGCAGGAGCGGTAGACTGTGGTATCCGGACTCCGAGGCCATATCGGTCAGTCCTCCTGCGCAGCCTCTCAACGCCGGGAGACTCAGGGAGTTCGGACAGGGAGCTGGACATAACTCCCCGTAAGCAACCGGATCTCTAACGGCGCGCCTGCATCGGCAATGGTCTCATCGTTCACGTCCTTCCCACTGCCATAGTTGATCTGCTGTGCTGGTGACTTCAGAGGCCCAAGCACGACGACAATCCTGCTGCCCTGCCCCATCCGTCGGCTTACGAGTACGCGCGACGTGAAGTCGAGTGTTTCGCGCCTTTCGGGCGTCAGTAGCCGGCGCTTTGACGGATCGCGACTGTAGCTCAAGCGCTGCTGAAATGGCGGTAGCTGGAAGTAGTCGCCTGCCGGCGTCAACTCGAACAGCTGGATCGAGAGATCGACGTCGCGCTTGTTGGTTGTGAATTCCAAATGGCCACCGAACAACCCGCTCACTTCGGTCGCCTGCGCGAGCGGCTCGCTGATGTACTCGAGCGCTCCGTACGTGTTCACTGCGCTGTCACGAATGAGGCCGCCGGGGAGTATCGTGTCGACATCTCCGCGATACGCGAGATCGAACCGCAGCGTTCGCTCGCTCAAGGGGACGCGTAGCGTGCTGTCCGACATCGCCGCGATCGACGGCACGTGCTTCCAGACATTGGCGCCCATGACCTGGTAATTCACTTTGTCCTGGAGTAAGCGTGGTCTGGGCCCGCCCTTCAGCACCCAATCGAACCAGCGATATCGCAGCTCAGCCACGATATCGATCCGCGCCACCGGGTCGATCTCGTAGCCGCCGAGGGTCGTGGCCGTGTCCCCGCGCGCGTTCACAACGCCGCGCTGCGCTTGGACGTGGTTGTACGGACCGATGAGGAAATAGTGCTGCGCGGCGGGATCGTGCGCGTAGTGCTGCTGGAAATAGTAGAGCGCCGCACCCGGCCCGCCCCAGAAATAGCCGACCGTCTGCAGAACTGGAATCTTGATTCTTGCAAACTCGGCGCCGCTCGGGATGACCTCGCGCCAGTACGCGTCGTACGACGAATGCGCGACCCACTCGTTCCACAGCGGATTTGGCGTGCCCTCGATCTTGTCGAGGTCGCGGTACGCACGCCCGCTCACGTACCATTCACGATTGAGCCGCCGCCAGCGCGCGTTGTCGAAGTAGGTGGCGTTGTCGAGCGTCTTGTTGTTCGTTGTATAGAACGGCCAGGGGTAGAGGAAATTCCACACGACGTTCCCTTCCATCGGCACGTCGATCGCCGGCACCACCGGCGCGCCGACCATGATCGCCCTCAGCGCCTTGGGCATGTACTTGGTCGCCGCCCACGTGGTAAACCCGCTGTAGCTCCCGCCGTACATCCCCACGCGCCCGTCGCTCCACGGCTGCGCGGCGATCCAGTCGATCAGCGCAGCGGCGTCGGCACCGTCGTGCCGATATGGCTCAATGACCCCTGGACTGCATGCTTTGCCACGCGTAAACCCCACGACGCCGGCGTAGCCGTTGGCGGCTGCGCGGCTTGCCTCGAGGAGATTCGCGGT
>DATFVZ010000145.1:0-2215 GCA_035259785.1 Gemmatimonadales bacterium | reverse complement strand
TCTCAAGTCGGTGGTGCTCGTCCTCAACCCATCCGCCAATCCGGACGGGCACGAGCGATTTGCCGCCTGGTATAACTCCGTCGCGGTGGGCGCCGATCATCCGTGGGCGTTCGAGCAAACGGAGCCATGGAGCATTCAGGGACGCTACAGTCATTTCCGCTTCGACATGAACCGGGATCTCGTGGCGCAGAGCCAGCCCGAAGTCCGCGTGATGATGGATGGGATTCTGCGCTGGCATCCGCAGGTGTTCGTGGACCATCACTCGACGACCCCAAACTACTTTTTTCCGCCCGTGGCGCAGGCAGTGAACATGAACCTGCCGGCGCAGACCACCAAATGGTTCGAAACGTACGGGCGCGGGAACGCCGCGGCGTTTGACAAGTACGGCTGGCAGTATTTCGTGCGTGGGATTTTCGACTTTTTCTACGTCGGGTACTGGGATGAGTGGACCACCTTCCACGGCGCGACGGGAATGACGTACGAGACCGACGGGGGTCCGGAGTTTCGCAAGCGCCGCGACGATGGATCGATTTCGACCTTCCGTGACGGGATCGCCCACCACTTCGTGGCATCGCTCGCGACGCTCGAAACAACCGCCAAGAACCGCCAGAGCCGACTGCAGGACTACTACGAGTTCCGCCGCTCCGCGATGACCGAAGCGGCGGCCGACCGGCTCAAGCGCGTCGTCATCGTCCCCGGGAATGACTTGCCGACGGCGACGCATGTGGTCGGGTTGCTGCTGCGCAACGGCATAGAGGTCACGCGACTCCGGCAGCCGCTGACATCCCGCGGCGCACACAGTTATCTGAGCCCCCGCCGGGCCGCCGCCCCCCGCACATTCCCTGCGGGCTCGTATGTGATCGACCTGAATCAGCCCCAACGGCGCATCGCCAAGACGTTGCTCGAACCCGAGGCGGAGCTGCAGCGGACCTTCGTGGATCGGGAGGTGGCGAAGTTCCAGCGCAACCGGCGGCGCGGTGAAGATGCGGACAAGGAGGACTACGGATTCTACGACATCACGGCGTGGTCGCTGCCGCTCTCGTTCAATCTCGATGCGTACTGGACCGAGGATACCGGGCCGGGCGGCGAGGCCGTCACCGACACGGTGCTACCGGCGCCGCCGGCACCCGCGCGGGCGGCGAGCGCGTATGTCTTCACGAACGAGACCCCCGCCGCCGCTCGACTCGCCCTCGCGCTGCAAACGGAAGGCTTCAGGCTGGCTGTTGCGACGCGGCCCATTCAGGCGGGAGGCCGCACATATCCACGCGGCACGTTCGTGGCGCGCCCCCAACGCAACACCCCGACCCTGCATGATCGCATCGCCGCGCTTGGCCCGTCGATGGGCGTCACGGTGTCGCCGGTGCAATCGGCGTTTCCGGATACCGGCGATGTGGGGATCGGATCGGGCGAGGTCGTCGCTCTGCGGCCGCCAAGAATGCTGGTGGCCGTCGGCGACGGCATTTACGAAACGAGCTACGGCTGGCTGTGGTATTTCCTGACGCGCGAGCTGAACGCGCCGTTCACGCCCGTGCCGCTGCGCGCGCTCGGCCGCATGGATGACTTGCAAGACTTCAACGTGCTGATCATCCCCGACGGCAGCGGCAGCCGGATGCGCCGCGAGCTGGGCGACGATGGCGTCGAAAAGCTCAAGGCCTGGGTGCGGTCTGGAGGGGTCTTGATCGGTTACGGCGGCTCGGGAACGCTCGCAGCGAACAAGGATCTTGGCCTGTCCACGGTCGCCGCCGTAGCGCCCGACAGCGGCGCCAAGCCCGACAGCACGGCGCCGGGGACTGACCCGTCACTGCTCTCCCCCACGGCACCCTCGCGCGACCGCCTGGAATGGATTCCCGGAGCGATCTTCCGGGTGACAATCGACACGACGCACTGGCTCACACTCGGCTACGATCGCAGCCGCCTGCCCGTTTTTATCGACGGGGACACGTTCTGGAAACCATCCAAGAGCGGCGCCAACGTTGCCGCATTCACCGAGCAAGCGGATTCATTAGTACTGTCGGGGTTCACATGGCCCGATAACACAGCCAGGCTCTTAAAAGGGACCTCGTGGGCGGCGGTGGAGAATCAGGGCAACGGGCGAGTCGTCCTCTTTCTCAGCGATCCGATGTTTCGGGCGTTCTGGAGAGGTGCGGCGCGGATGCTGACGAACGCGATTTTGATAGGGCCGAATCGGTAGGAGGCGGTAAAGAGGCGGTAGGGG
>DATFVZ010000144.1:0-10264 GCA_035259785.1 Gemmatimonadales bacterium | reverse complement strand
GGCGCTTCGGTGAGCGCAAAGGCTGGGACGCCCGGGAAGGCGGGCACTGCGGCTTCGCCCAGCCACACCGGCGCCTGTACCCAGTACAGCCGATCGACGAGCCCTTCGACGAGCAGTTTGGCCCCGAGCGCGCCGCCCCCTTCACACAACAACGACTGGATCCCCGCGAGCCGCAGCTGTGCGAACCCTTGCGCCATCGTGTCCGGCCGAAAGACGCGCACGCCATTGGCTTCCAGCACCGAAACGTTTGCCGCGGGTGCCTGAGGGGAGGCGACGACCCACGTCGGGATTTCGCGCGCCGTTTGCACGAGCGAGACACCCTGGTTGAGCATCGCCCGCCGGTCGAACACGACGCGCACGGGCGGCCGGCGCGGCGTCACAGCGCCACGCGCCGTCAGCTGCGGATTATCGGTGAGCGCGGTGGTGCCGCCGACGGCGATGGCGTCGAACCCGGCGCGCAGCCAGTGGACATGCTCGCGCGCCTGGGGCCCCGAAATCCACTGCGAGCTGCCACCGGAGTCCGCGATGCGCCCATCGATCGACGTCGCCAGCTTGAGGGCGACGAAAGGACGGTCCGTTTGCAAGCGGGTCGAGAGGAAGGCGGCGTTCTGCCCCGCGGCCTCTTCGGCGAGCAGGCCGATGTGTGTCTCGATGCCGGCCCGCTTCAACACTTCCGCGCCGCCACGCGCATCGTGATCGGGATCGCGCACCGCGGCCACCACGCGCCGGACGCCCGCGTTGCGGATCGCGTCGGTGCATGGGGGTGTCTTGCCCTGATGCGCGCAGGGCTCGAGGTTGACGACGAGCGTTGCGCCCCGCGCCTTGTCGCCCGCGCTGTTGAGCGCGTGGACCTCGGCGTGCGGGCCGCCAAATCCCGCATGCCATCCTTCCGCGATGACTGCGTCTCCGCGCAACAGCACCGCGCCGACCATCGGGTTGGGCGAGACGTGGCCCCATCCCCGCCACGCCAGCTCCAGCGCGCGGTGCATCGCGACGGCTTCCCGCTCGCTATCTCTCTTCAAAGCGGACCGCAGTTGCTTGAGACGTGTCGCTGGCGTCGCGAATATCGCCGATGAGCCACGCCTCCACGTGTGCCCGCTCCGCTGCGCGCATCGCGGCTTCCACGTCGTCGCGCGCGACGACGGCGATCATTCCGATACCGAGATTGAACACGCGCCGCATCTCGTCTCGCGTGACCTGGCCGCCCCGCATGAGGACGCGAAACAGCGGCAGCCAGGGCCAACTGCCCGCTTTGACCAGCGCTTCCGTGCCCGGCGGCAAGACCCGGCTGAGATTCCCGGGAATGCCGCCGCCCGTGATGTGCGCGAGTGCATGGACGCGCGACAGCACCGGGGTCAGCGCCGCGGCGTAACTGCGGTGAACCGCAAGCAGCACTTGGGCCACGCTGCGGTCGGTCTCGGGAAACGGGTCATCGATGCGGAGCTTCATCCACTCGAAGACGATCTTGCGCGCGAGAGTGTAGCCGTTGGTATGGAGACCCGTGGACGCATAGCCGATCAATTGATCGCCGGCTGTCACACGATCCCCATGAATCGCCTGATCCTCTTCCACCACACCGACGATCGAGCCGGCCAGATCGTAGTGTCCCGGCGCGTAGAGATCGGGAAGCTGCGCCGTTTCACCGCCGGCGAGCGTCATGTCGTGCGCGCGACAGCCGCGCGCGACACCCTGGACGATCTGCGTGGCGGTCTCCGCGACCAGATTGCCCGTCGCGATGTAATCGAGAAAGGCGAGCGGCTTCGCGCCGTGCACCAGGATGTCGTTGACCGAGTGATTGACGAGATCTTCACCAACGGTGTCGTGCACATTGGCGGCAGCGGCCACGAGAACCTTCGTCCCGACACCGTCCGTCGACATCACGAGAACGGGCTGCTTGAAATCTTCCGGGATGCGCACCATGCCACCGAAGCCCCCGACTTTGCCCCGCGCGAGCGAGGTGCGGGTGGCGCGGACGAGCTCGGCGATGCGGCGTTTCGCCTCCTCGGCCGTATCGAGACTCACCCCGGCATCGGCATAACGGTCCTGCGTCGGGGAGCTCACGACTCCTCGCCGTCCAGCGAAAAATGCACCAGATCGCGGAATGCCTTCACCCGTCCCCGCACCTCCTGCAGCGTGACTTTCTCCAGCCGCTGCACGCCGAATGCTTCCACGGCGAGTGAGCCCATGGCGGACCCGTACACCATGGCGCGCCGCAAGTTGGGAAATGCCACGTCGCCCGTGCGAGCGATGTGCGCCATGAAGCCGCCGGCGAACGCGTCGCCGGCGCCCGTCGGATCAAATACCTGCTGCAGCGGATAAGCAGGCACCTTGAATGTCGTTTCGGGATCGAGCAGCAGCGCGCCGTGCTCGCCCTGCTTGATCACCACCATCTTGGGCCCGCGGCCGAGAATCCAGTGCGCCGCCCGGTAGACGTTCCAGTCGCCAGACAGCTCGCGGGCTTCGGAGTCGTTCACCATCAGAATGTCGATGTGGCGCAGCAGCTCCAGGAGCAGATCCTTCTTGCCGTGAATCCAGTAGTTCATTGTGTCACAGGCCACCAGCTTGGGCTCTTTGACCTGGTCGAGCACGCTGAGCTGGAGCTCGGGATCGATATTGCCGAGGAAGACGTATTCGGCGGCGCGGAACTTCTCCGGGATGCGCGGGCTGAACTCGGCAAAGACGCCCAGGCGCGTTTCCAGCGTCTCGCGGCTGTTGAGATCGTAGGAGTACCGGGCCTTCCAGCGGAACGACTCGCCTTTGCGGCGCTCCACGCCGGCGAGATCCACGCCCCGCGCCGCCAGCGTCTTCAGGTGGGCTTCCGGAAAATCACTCCCCACGACCCCGACCACCTGCACGGGATGGAGGACGGCGCCGGCCATCGCGAAGAACACAGCGGCGCCTCCCAGCGCGTCGGCGGTTTCGCCGAATGGCGTGATGACGGAATCGAGCGCAATCGACCCGACGACGAGCAGGCCCACGTCACATCCGTTCCGGGGCGCGAATCCCCAAAAGAGTCAGACCGTTCGCCAGCACCTGCCGCACCGCGCGCGCCAGCACCAGCCGCGCCGCCTCTTCCGGCTCGCCCAGCACGCGGTACTTGTGATACCACGCGTGCGCGATCCGGGCCAGCCCCTCGAGATAGCCGGTGATACGGTGCGGCTCGTACGCCGACGCGGCGCGCTGCACGACGTCCGAAAACTCCGCGAGCTCCTTGATCAGCTCGAGCTCCTCCGGCTGCGTCAGCACCGACAGATCCACGCCGTCCACGCGGACACTCTCCGGCTCGCGGGCCGCGACGCGGAAAATGCCTGACATGCGCGCGTGCGCCATCTGGACGTAGAACACGGGGTTCTCATCCGTCTGGCTCTTGGCGAGGTCGACGTCGAACACGAACTGCGAGTCTCCCCGTTTCATGAGGAAGAAGTAACGGGCCGCGTCCACTCCCGTTTCTTCGAACAGATCCCGCAGCGAGACGAATTCCCCGCTCCGTTTCGAGAATCGAACCTCTTCCCCACCCCGCATCACCCGCACCAGCTGCACGATCTCGACGTGGAGGAAGTCGGCGGGGTACCCGAGCGCCTCGAGCGCCGCGCGCATTCGCGGGATGTAGCCGTGGTGGTCTGCGCCCCAGACATCGATCGCCAGCACAAACCCGCGCTCGTGCTTGTCGCGATGATAGGCGATATCGGGGACGAGATACGTGTAGGTCCCGTCGCTCTTCCGGAGCACCCGGTCCTTGTCGTCACCAAGACCGCTGGTCCGCAGCCACAGGGCGCCGTCGGCGGTGAACGTGTGCCCTTTGGCGGCCAGCTCCACCAGCGTCGCGTCGATCAGGCCCCGGTCATAGATCGCGGTCTCGCTCGCGACCACGTCGAAGCGCACGCCGAACTCGGCCAGGTCGGCATCCTGCTCGGCGCGCTGCGAACGGACGCCGATGTCACGGCAGCGGCGAATGCCCTCGGCCTCCGCCAGGTCGGCGAAGCGCTTGCCTTCCTTTTTCAGGACCTGCTGTGCCAGCTCGCTCAGGTACTCGCCGTGGTAGCCGCCCTCCGGTATCGCGGCGTCGCGGCCGGCTGCCTGTTGCACCCGCGCCCACAGCGAGCGGGCCATCTTGTCGATCTGGGTGCCGGCATCGTTTACGTAGAACTCACGCGTGACCTGGCATCCCGTCCACTCGAGCAGCGCTGCGATCCCGTCGCCCAACGCGGCACCGCGTCCATGGCCGACGTGCAGCGGACCGGTGGGATTCGCGGAGACGAACTCGACGTTCACTTTCCGTTTCTGGCCGGCCGTGCTCCGGCCGTAGTCTTTGCCGGCTGCGAGGATCGCGGGCAGCACACCCACCACCAGCTCGCCGGCCAGGAAGAAGTTGATGAACCCGGGCCCGGCGATCTCCATTTTTTTTACGAGGCCGGACGGCAGCTCGACGTTGGCAACCAGGCGCTCGGCGATGGCGCGCGGCTTTTCTCCAAGCGTCTTGGCGAGCGTCAACGCGAGATTGGTGGCGAGGTCGCCGTGCGTCGGATCGCGGGGGCGCTCGATCACGACGTCCACGTTGGGCGCGCCAAGTCGGGACGCCGCTTGAACCAGTGCCGCGCGGATCGCCTCGGGAGCGGGAGCCTTCACTTGTCCGAGTTAGAGTCTTTTTTCTTCGCCGCCGGGGCGGGCCCGGCCTTGTCGGACTTCTCCGTCTTTTCGGTCTTCTCAGTCTTCTCGGTCTTCTCCGCCGGTTCGGGCTTCCTCTTATAGTCGGTGTGATAGAAGCCGGAGCCCTTGAAGACTATGCCCGCGCCACCCGAGATCTGGCGCTCCGCGCGCTTGCCGCAGACCGGGCATTTCGCGTGGCGTTGGCTGATGATACGGGAGAACGTTCTTTCAAACACGTGGCCTTTCGGGCACTTGTATTCGTAGGTCGGCATCTAGCCTTGCTCGTCCGTGCCCTTTCGGACGAACTGCAGCGCCCCGGACGGGCAGCGCATCACCTGTGCGGCAACGAGATCGGGCGGCTGCAGCTCCGGCCGAATCCAGTGCTTCCGCTTGATATCGAATACGTCGGGCAGGCCCATTAAGCACACCCCCGAATGAATGCACACGTCCGGGTCGAACGTGACCGTGATTTCATCGGCCTCATAGGTTTGGCGGCGTCTCGGCATCGGGATTCGCCTCAGTGACGTTTGAAAAACTGTACGATCACGCCTAGAGGATGAACGCTACTGCGGTAAGGACCGCGGCCGCAAGAAACGTCTAATCGAGAACAGGCCGCGAATAACCGCGGCGACGCCGACAGCATCGAACAGCACGCTGAGAACGGTGAAATCCCCGAGAAATACGGAGCTCCCTCGCACCAACCCGATCGCGATGATCAGCCCGCCCAACCCGACGTACCACACGGCAACTCCTCGCTCGACAGACGTCCAATGTAGCCCTTCTCACCTCCACGTGAAGTAATCACCGCGCGAGCCGCAGTTCGGCCCACGCAACCTGACGCGCCTCGATGACTTTGCGCACTTGCTTCTCGCGCTCTGTCAGCGAGGCGCTGCCAGTTTTGACCTCGAGAAAGACCACCCGTTCCACCATCCCGGCGGACAAGCCATCGAACACCACCAGATCGACTGGACTGCCCAGGAATCGAACGTCCTTCGGGTTAAAGCCGAAGTCCGGGAGAAATGGCACCAGCTGCTCGTGCACCTTTCCCGTGGTCACCGCCAGACTGCGTTGCACCGCGTTCTCGCGGATCGCTGCGGTGTAGCGCAGCTTCCAGATGACGAAGTACAGCCACGCAACGACGATCCCGATCACGATGCCAAGCAGGAGCTCTACCCGACTGGACGCCACGCTTACCTCCGGGGGGGAGCCTCCAATACGTAAACCAGAACGCGAGACGGACGGCCGTCGGGATCTGGCCGTCCCGGGACTTCACCCGCAGGCACAAAGCCCGCGCGCAACGCAACGGTCTGGCTCGGCAGGTTCCGCGCATTGACATGAATCTCGACAGCCGAGAGCGACATCTGCTTCACGGCGGCCCGCGCGACGGCCTGGACGGCCTCAGTCGCATAGCCCCGCCCCGCCGCTGACGTGCGAATCCAGTAACCGATCTCGCGCCGGGTGGCGTCGGCGAGCCGGGCATGGAGTCCGACGGCGCCGATAAACTCATCGCTCTTGGTGTTCCAGACGAACAGGCCGAGATCTTCACCCGCGGGAAACGCGTCACGCGCGCGGGTGAGATGCTCGCGGGTCTCGTCGACCGTCGGCACGTGATCGGCCCAGGGCAGCCACGGCGAGAGCTCCGCGAAGGAGTCGCGGATCGCCGAGTTGATCGCCTCGGCCGCGGCGGGATCGGGGCCGCGCAGCGTCAACCGTTCCGTGTGCAGCGGCACCGGTATCATTGGGGCCTGGGGCTCAGGGCCTGGGGCCTGGGGCTGGGGACTGCTAGGCCCCAGGCCCTACGCCCCAGGCCCTGCTTCTCAAAACTGCAACTGACTCAGATACTTATAGCTCACCGCAATGTCGTCGAAGGGCTGCGGCGGCTGATCGTGCTCGACGAAGAAGTGCTTGATTCCGGCCTGTTCTCTCTTCGCGAAGATGCGCTTCCAATCGATGCTCCCCTGCCCGACGTCGGTCATCTTGTGGTCCGGCGCGCCAGCAGAATCCTTCACGTGCACCAGCGGCACGCGGCCGGGCCAACGCGCGAAGTAGCTGAGCGGATCCTGGCCGCCCTTGGTGATCCAGTACAGATCGATCTCGAGCTGGACGAGCTTGGGATCGGTGGTCTGGAGTAGCAGGTCGTAGGGCACCTGGCCTTCGACTTTGGGAAACTCGAAGTCGTGGTTGTGATACGCAAACTGAAGGCCGACGTCTTTGGCCATCTGCCCGGCCTGATTGAAGCCCGCCGCGACCCTCTTCCAATCATCCAGCGTCTTGCGCTTTTCCTCCGGAATCCACGGTGCGACGACGTATTGATGTCCGACCGCCTTGGCCGTGTCGAACGCCTTCTTCCATCCGTCGGCGCTGTCCGCCATCATGTGCGTGGAGGGCGCCGTCAGTCCGTTGCGGTCGAGGAATGCACGAATATGCTCGGGTGGATGGTCGAAGTATCCCGCGAACTCGACTTCCTTATAGCCGATCTGCGCGATGCGCGCGAGTGTCCCTTCGACGTCCGCTTTCATCTGGTCGCGCACCGTGTAGAGCTGAATGCCGACCTTGTCGATCTTCGCACCCCGGGCAGAGCGACAGGCTGGGGGCAGCATCACGCCGAGCGCGATCGCGCCGGTCGTGCTGAGGAATCCGCGCCGTTCCATTACAGCTCCTTCCTCTTCAGGGCGTCGACGGCATACGCCGCCGCGCGTGCGGTGAGCGCCATGTAGGTGATTGAGGGATTCTGACAGGCTGTGGACGCCATGCAGGCGCCATCGGTAATGAACAAGTTCGGCACATCCCAGCTCTGATTGTGTGCGTTCAGAACCGACGTCTTGGGATCCTTCCCCATACGCGCCGTACCCATCTCGTGGATCACCAGGCCGGGGGGGTTGTTGCTCGTGAACGGCTGGATGTCGTGCGCCCCGGTCTCAGCGAGCATTTCGGCAGCGGTGATCGACATGTCGTGGACCAGCTTTTTGGCGTTGTCATCGTACACACAGTGGATCTTCACGACGGGGATGCCCCAGGCATCGACTTTCGTCTTGTCGATTTCGACGAAGTTCGACTCACTTGGCAGCATCTCGCCGAAGCCGTAGAAGCTGAATCCCCACGGTCCCGGCTTGCGCAGTGACTTCTTGAACTCCGCCCCGAAGCCGGTCAACTCATTGCCGCGGTTCCAGTCGGAGCGGCCGCCTCCCCCTTGGAAGCCGTAGCCACGCACAAACTCGGACTTGCTCGCTCCGACGTTGCGGAAGCGCGGGACGTAGATGCCATTGGGCCGGTTGCCGATGGAGTCCCGATCCATCGGGGCATCGATGCGGCCGCTCGCCCCGCCACCCATGATGTGGTCCATCAGATTCTTGCCGACCTGGCCACTCGAGTTGGCGAGGTTGCCTTCGGAGTTCAGCAGGATGCGCGCCGACTCGATCGTGGACGCGCACAGGAAAATGATCTTGCCCTGGAACTCGAGCGTCTTCTTGCTCTGCCCGTCGATCACACGAACGCCTGTGGCGCGGCCGCGCTTCCGATCCCACAGGATGCTGTGCACCACGCTGTAGGGACGCAGCGTGAGCCGACCCGTCGCGCGCGCCACGGGCAGCGTGGCGTTCACGCTCGAGAAATAGGACCGCGTGATGCAGCCGCGATGACAGGGCCCGCAGTAGTGGCACGCGGCGCGGCCATTGTGCGCTTCGGTGAGCACGGCACAGCGCCCAATCGTCACGACGCGCTCGCGACCCCACGCGCGCGCCACCGCGTCCTTCACCAACTGCTCGGCGCAATTCATCGCCATCGGCTTGAGGAATTGCCCGTCGGGGCACTGCGACAATCCCTCGGCTTGCCCGCTGATGCCGACGAACTTTTCTACATGGTCGTACCACGGCGCGATGTCCGCGTAGCGGATCGGCCAGTCGATCGCGATCCCCTCGCGGGCATTGGCCTCGAAGTCGAGGTCGCTCCAGCGATACACCTGGCGGCCCCACATGATCGAGCGCCCGCCGACCTGACGGCCGCGGATCCAGGAGAACGGCTTGTCTTCCGGCGTCGTGTAGGGATTCTCGAGATCGTTGACGAAAAATTTGGCGGCCACCTCATCGCAGGCATAGCATTGCTGCTGAATCGGCCGCTCCTTGGCCAAGCGCTGCCGGTCGCCGTAGCCGCGGAACTTCAACTCCCACATCGGCACGTGCTCGGCGTAATCCGTTTCGGGATTGATCGGCCGCCCGGCCTCGAGGACCAGCGTCTGCAGCCCACGCTCGGTCAATTCCTTCGCGGCCCAGCCGCCCGACATCCCGGAGCCGATGACGATCGCGTCGTAGGTTTTCATGGCTGCTCGAGGGGATAACAGGGTTCATAGCGGCCGGGCACGACGCGGTAGTGCTGC
This sequence comes from Gemmatimonadales bacterium, assembly GCA_035259785.1. Taxonomy (GTDB): domain Bacteria; phylum Gemmatimonadota; class Gemmatimonadetes; order Gemmatimonadales; family GWC2-71-9; genus 20CM-2-65-7. Next base: position 1,245 of record DATFVZ010000144.1, on the reverse strand, counting down.
TCACTGGTTGCGCCGATTTCGGACGTGTAGTAGCCGGTCAGCGTCAGCCACTTCATCATGCCGAAGAAATTCCCGGAGGTATCAGTCTTGGCGTCGCGCGCCTGGGCAAGCTCGTAATCGAGATCCTGGAGGATCTCGGTCTGCTGATCCGGGGTGCAGCCGATGAAGTCTTTGCCAAACGCCTTGCGGCTGCGCTCATCGACGTTCGCGAGTCCGGAGGTAAAGGCCTTACGCTGATTGTCATCTCCCCAATCGGCGAGCATGACGTCGATCCACGCGGGCACGCCTGCGTCGCGGGCGCCCGGCGTATCGGTCTTGGGAATGATCAGCTCGGCAATGGTAGCGACAGTTTCATTCTGGTGGGGAGTGAGGACGCGCAACGTTCCTGCACGGATCCGCTGGTGAACGGCACGCCCCATGGCCATCAACGACTCAGGGAGCGCGGCCGTTCCGGCGAGCAATAGCAAGGCTTCACGCCGGTTCATCGAAGACAGCCCTCTCGTGGGAGACCGACGTAACTTGGCCCGCCGCTTAGCGACTCGCTAGGCTCGTTTCGATGCGCTGGATGATCGTTTCCTCGAAACGTCCCGTTCCGTGACATCGCACCGCGAAGCTCCGTTCCTTCATATCTTGCGCGGTCCCATCGACAATGATGTCGATCTCGGTTTCACCGGCTGGTGTGGCCGTGAGCCGAGTCATGACGTTGAAAATGACCAGATACTGGTCCGCCGCCGGCTGTCCACCAATGGTGCGGCCGCAATCGAGATACAGCGAATTGGACTCGTCCGGGTACAAACGACTCTCGATTTTCAGCCGTGGCGTGACATAGATGTGATTCTTCACATCGACCGACGGAGCACCCGGGAATTGCAGCGACTCGATGCTGGCCGGCAGGACGCGCCACACGGATTCGATTGTCGCGGGGATCACTCGACGCACGTGACTCACATCGGTTCGGTACCAGATCTCGGAGACTTTTTCCCGCCCCTGCAGATCCTGATCGAAGCGTTTGGTGGGCCCGCAACCGGTCGTCGTCACGGCAAGCACCAAGGCAAACAGGTTCTTCATCGCACTTCCGTAATCCGTCATCAGCTGCGCAGCAGTGCCTCCATGCGCTGGAAGATTATCGCCTCGAACCGACCCGTACCATCGCAACGGACCGCCGTGCGTTGGACGGCGAGGTCCTGGGCAGTGCCGTCGACGACGATATCGATTTCGGTTGTCCCGTCCGACTGCGGCAACAAG
>DATFVZ010000143.1:0-11255 GCA_035259785.1 Gemmatimonadales bacterium | reverse complement strand
CCGTAGCAGAGGCGCATGAGGGCCTCCAGTGAGAGACACTTTCAACATGACCGGCCGGCCCAGGTTCCGCTAGCTCTCCGGACGAAACAGCGCGGCCAGCCGCCGCAGGAATCCCCCAAGCGCGCTGCCTACCGCCGCGCTGAACGCCGAGGCAGAATGGAACCGCTCGTTGGGATCGCTGCGTAACGCGCGACGCAGCACCTCTTCGAGCTCCCGCGGCACGTCGCGCCGCTCGCCGGTGAGCGACGGGATCTCATCGGTTGTCTGCAGGGCGAGAATCTGCTCAGGAGTCTTGCCGGTGAAGGGGGGACGGCCGAGCAAGCCGAAATACGCCACCGCCGACATCGAATAGAGATCGGCGCGCTGATCGACGCGCTCGCCCAGGAGCTGCTCGGGCGCCGCGAACTGCGGCGTGCCGCTCCGCGAGGTGGCGCCACCGAAGCGTGCTCCACCGCGAAGCGCCAGCGCCAGTCCAAAATCCGTGATGCGCAGCCGCCCGTCTGGCTCGATCAGCATGTTCTCGGGCTTCAAGTCGCGGTGGATCAGTCCGACGCTGTGCGCGTGTTCGAGCGCCGAGAGCCCTTCCTTGAGGAGTCGCTCCGTCTGCTCCAGTGAAGAGGGGCCGTGGCGTTGCACGACTTGGGCGAGATTGGACCCCGGAACATACTCCATCGAGTACCACGTCAAGCCGGCGCGTCCCGTGATGTCGTAGATGCTGACGATGTTGGGATGGCGCAGCCGCGCGGCGAGCTGCGCCTCGCGCCGGAAGCGTTCCATCACGCCGGGATCTGCGATCAGTGAAGGATGCAGCACTTTGATCGCGACGTCCCGCTCGAGCGCGAGATCGCGCGCGCGGTACACGCGTCCGAATCCGCCGGTGCCGATTTCCTCCAGCAGCTCGTAGTCGTCACCGAGTGCGCGACGCAGTCGTCGCTCGAATCCCTTCTCGGTGACCGCGGGCGCGGCCGCGGGTGCCTGAAATGTCCCCGCGTCGCTGACGAAGTCTTCGAGCATCTCGGTCGCCGTGTAATAGCGCTCCTTGGGGACCGCCGAGAGTCCGCGGGTGATCACGCGCTCGACTGCGGCGGGAATCGCGGCGCGCAGCTGCCGCGGGGGCACGATCGCCGCCGGGTCGAGATCAGGAGGACTGCCGGTGAGCGCGGAATAGATGTTCGCCGTCACGGTATACACGTCGCTGGACGGATCGCCCGGGTCGCCGGTGCGGCACTCAGGGGCCATGTACGCGAGGGTCGGATCGTCGGACGCCAGGGGTTCGATGTAGGGGAGGCACCAGTTCGAATACCGCAGATCGGTGATCACGCCCTGGCCGCCGGTATTGATCATCAGCGTCGTGGGGACGATACGGCGCATGATGATGCCCCGCGCATGCGCATGCTCGAGCGCAGACAGCAAATCGCGGATCAGCGACATACATTGCGGGATGGGCCGTGGTCCGCGCCGCAGCGCATCGGCGAGGCTTTCGCCCTCGACCCAGTTGGCAGTGCGGTAGACGAACGGTCCGATCTCGGCGGCGGCGTAGGCGTGGCGGATCGTCGGATGATCGAGCGCCGCAAGCGTTTCCGTCTCGCGCATGAACCAGGCGCGTCCTGGGGTATTAGGGGTCAGGTGCAGGCGAATCGCGACGGCGCGCTTGAGCACACGATCCCACGCGTGGTACAGGACGCGATTCGGGGAGCGCGCCACGAGGTTGTCGAGCCGGAAAGCGGGCTCCAATGCTCGTAGGACCTCGTCGAGTAACTCGGCGGGGGGGTTTTCAAAGTCCCCGGTGGGTACCGGCCTCACGAAGCTGCGGGGCGTTGAGCGGCGGTCAGGTGGTTGCACGCGCGGCGAAATGTAGTCGGTGTCGAGCGTTCTGCTGGCACGAAGTCGAAGAAATCAACAAATTGAGCGGCAATGGACAACGCGTATCACGAAGTTCGGCATCGCCTAGAGCGGCGTGTCAGACCTGACCGGCGTTCCGGTCTCGACCGGCGCATCGCGGAACGACGGATCCGGACAGTCGTGGTGTTCGTGGAGCGACGTGCGCGCATGGAGCGCCGCAGCCTGATCGAGCGCCGGTCGCTCCAACCCCGCCGCCAGTTGAAAGATCGCCGGGGTTCGGGATTGGTATTCAGCGACTTCACTCCAGCCTGACGCGTAACGCCGCCCAGTTCTCGCGTCCCGTGCGCGCGTATCGCGCATCCCACAAATAGATCGTCCTGCTCGCCGAGTCCACGTCAGCTGTTAGGAAGCGCGCGAATTGAGCCATCGCGCGGCCTTCGGCGGTGGTCTCAATCGCGCGCCGGACAGCGGGGAGTTGTAGATGACGCGCGGCGCGCCAGTCCGCTGTCGCCACCGTATCCGCGCTTGCGCGCATCGCCTGCCACGTGAACGGGCGGCCGAGATTGGTAAGCGCCGCCCAGTTCGCGGCGGGACCGAAACGCTGAACGGCTTGCTGCCGGATGCTTGCCTTGCGCGGCTGCGCCGCAATGCCTTGGGCTCCCGCATAGAGCGCGAGTATCGTCAAGGCGAGCACTGTCGCGCGCTGGCGTGCGATGGGTCCGAACCAATACCGCGCCCATCCGATCAGAGCGATCACGTACAGCGCGCCGGAGATGACGAAGACCCACGGCGCGACGATGGATGCGTTCGAGATCATCACCACGGTGATGATCGTGCCAATCGCGAGTGGCGCGGAGAGCGGGATCCAGTGCCGTTCCGCGCCCCACGTGAGCCCGATCAGCGGGACCAGCCAGAAGAACACATCAGCGATGGCCACCCAATCGAGGTAGAACCAGCGGCCGCTCCAGGGGAGAAAGGGCCGCCACCCGTAGGACCCCTGCCAATCCATGTAGAGGTGGCTCAGTACTGTCACACCGACACACAGCGCCACCCATCGCCATGCGGGCACCGTGATCTCGCGGCCGCGACGCTGCATCCACTGCGCCACGAGCCACCAGCCGCCGCGGATCAACAGAGTCAGGCCGACGATTTCGACGATGGCACCCACGAGCGAATGCGTGATGCCCCGGTGGAGCTGCAGGTATTCGGCGGGTGTGCCGGGCAGGCCGATGAAAAGCTCGGTCCAGTCCGGTGCGTTGGCCGCGACCAGGCCAATCGTTGCGGCGCGCGGGAGGTGACGGTCGGCCACGGCACGTCCGAGCGCCGCGCCGACCAAGGCATGTGCGAGGTTATCCATCCTCATTAAGTTACGCGGCCAATGAGTCTCCTCGGCTGGATGACGGCGCCCGAGCAATCGTTAGCGGAGTGGGACACGCACACCAGGCTGGCGGCAGCCGCGCGAGGCGGTGGTCTGGACCAGACACTCGTCTGCGGGATGGGTGGATCCAGCTTGGTTGCGGATGTGCTCGCGGGAACGTTCCAGAAGACCACTCTTCAGGTGCTCGACAGCACGAACCCGGATGCCGTCCGCGATGTTGAGCGCGCCCACGATCTCTCGCGGACGCTGTTTCTCATCGCGAGCAAGTCAGGCAATACGGTCGAGACGTTGGCCTTCTGTCATTACTTCTTGGAACGCGCGCGTCCCGACCAGTTCGTGGCCATCACCGAAACCGGCAGCCAACTCGACATGCTCGCGCGAGAACGCGGATTCCTGGCAATCCTTCCGCACCCGCGGGACGTGGGCGGCCGGTATTCCGCGCTGACCGCGGTCGGCATGCTACCGGCCGCGCTGGCCGGAATCGACGGCCGCACGTTGCTCGAGCGGACGCGCCGCCTGGATGTCGAGGCGGCGAGGGCGCTGGGGGTCACGATCGCCGATCGTGCCATGGCCGGTCGGGATAAACTGATCGTCGCACCACCGCGTGAAGTCGCCTGGCTGGCGCATTGGGTGGAGCAGTTGGTCGCCGAGAGCTCCGGCAAAGACGCGCGCGGCGTGATTCCCATCGTGAACGACCCCGTCGGCGTTGTGCTGCCCGACATGCAATCAGTGGGACCCGAGGCGATCTCCAGCGATCCGCTCGATCTCGGTGTCGAGTTCCTGCGCTGGGAATACGCCACGCAAGCCCTCTGCGAGTGCCTGGGCGTAAACGCGTTTGATCAGCCCGACGTGGAAGAAGCCAAACGGCTGGCGCGGGCCGAGCTGACGGGCGGCGGCTCGCAGCAGAACGCTCCAGCACCCACGCTCTCGATCGAAGGATTGCGGCGCGAGCGAAAGCCCGGTGACTACCTCGCGATCCTGGCGTATCTCCCGCCCACCACGCAGGTGATCGAACAGCTCGAAAAGGTGCGCGCTGCCTGGGGGAAAGCGCTCCGGTGCGCCACCACGATCGGCTTTGGACCCCGGTACCTCCATTCGACTGGCCAGCTGCACAAGGGGGGGCCCAACACCGGGCTCTTCCTCGTCGTTACCGGCGACACGCGTGAAGATCTATCGATTCCCGAGATGGGGTGGACGTTCGGCGAGCTGCATCGCGCGCAAGCGCGTGGCGACATGCGCGCGTTGCTGGCGCGAGGGCGCCGGGTGGCGCACGTCCATCTCTCGAGTCTCGCCGACGTCGCGTTGCTGAACCCGTGAGCGCCGGTGCCTACATCTTCCATCTGATCCCGCACACCCACTGGGATCGTGAATGGTTCCTGCCGCGCGCCGCTTTCCATGCTCGACTCATCCCGCTCGTCGACGATCTGATCGAGCGACTACAGGGTGATGCATCGTTCCGAAGCTTCTTGCTTGATGGACAGACCATCCTGATCGAGGATTATCTCCGCTCACGACCCGAGCGCGAGGGCGAGATCAAAACGCTGGTGAAGAGCGGTCGCTTGCAGATCGGGCCCTGGTACGTGCTCGCCGACGAGCAGATTCCATCCGGCGAGTCACTGGTGCGCAATCTGCTGCTCGGTGCCGTGGACGCGGAGCGCTTGGGTGGCCGGCTCGACGTGCTGTATTCCCCCGATGCGTTTGGTCACCCCGCTGCACTGCCCGCATTGGCGCGCGAATTCGGCATCAAGTTCGGCGTGATCTGGCGCGGGCTGGGCGGCGCGGGGGGACAGGAGAAGGATTGGTTTCGGTGGAAAGCTCCCGACGGTCGCGAAATGTTGCTGTGGCACTTGCCGCCGCAGGGTTACGAAATCGGCGCTGCGTTGCCCGGATCCGGCTCGCGTCTGCCCGAGGTCTGGAAGGCCGTTCGGGCGGTGCTCGTGCAGCGCGCGGCCGGGAAACACATACCCGTCTTCATTGGCGCCGACCATCACGCGCCCCATCCAGCACTCCCGAGGCTCCGGGACATTCTCGCCGAGCTCGAGCCGGCCAGCGCGTTTCGCATCTCGCGGCTCGATGAATTCTTTCAGGCCGCCGAGAGCACCACCACGCGCTCCATGGCTGGAGAGTTGCGCTGGTCCTATGCCTATACGTGGACGCTGCAGGGAGTCCATGGCACGCGCGCGCCGTTCAAGCGCCGTCACGGCACCGTCGAACTATTCGTCGAGCGCATTGCGGAACCCCTCAGCGCGCTCGCCCGCTACACGACAGGCCGCGACCCTCGGGCGGTGCTCGATACGGCGTGGCGCATGCTGGTGCGCACGCAATTCCACGACACGATCTCCGGGTCCACGGCGGACGAGGTGACTGCCGCGGCCGAGCGGCGGCTTGCTCAGGTGACCGCCTATGCCGCCGCGCTGCGACGCGACGCGATGTATGCCCTCACAGGATACGATCCCGATACCGCGCGTGAGCAGGCTGTCGTCGCCGATCCGACGCTGGTTTTGTGGAATCCGACGCCGCGGCCGCGGGGTGGGATTACGGTCGCAGATATCACATTCTTTCGCCGCGACATACTTGTCGGCCCTCCGTCTGGCGATCGAACGCCGCGTGAGGGAGCGGGATACCGCCCGTTCGCGCTCTACGGGAGGAGTGGGAAGAGTGGCGCGATCCCGGTTCAGGTGCTGGCGCAGCGCGTTGCGCAAGAACGGGTTGATGCGACACGGCACTATCCGGATCAGGACGAAGTGGACCAGGTGCGCGTCGCGTTTCGCGCTCCCACCCTGCCGGGACTGGGCCTCGCGTCGCTGCACACGGGCGCCCCGGTGGCGCCGGAACATGGCGACGACGCGCGCGTTCGCGGCCGCGGGCTTCAAAACCGGTTCGTGGATGTGACGCTCGAGTCGAACGGGGCGATCACGATCGTCGATCGGCGGCGGAACGAGCGCTACAGCGACCTGTTGCGTCTGGAGGACGCGGGAGACGCAGGCGATGCGTACACCTACTGCCCGCCCGCCCGGGACCGCGTCATCCAGAGTCAGGGTCCGATCACGGTGCGGCGGCTCGCCGACGGCCCGCTGGTCGCCGCATTGGAAACGCGCTGGGACGTCACGCGGGCGGTCGGCGCTCGGCTACTCCTGCAGTTGTATGCGGACAGTCCGATCCTGCGGGCGACGCTTGAGATCGACAATCGGGCTATGTATCACCGCCTCCGCGCGCGGCTGCCGACTGGGCTTGAGGGCGTAGCGGTCAATGCGGGGACGGCGTTTGGCGCCGTCGAACGAAACGCGGTTGCGGTGGAACCGGGAGCGTATCCGCGAGAGACGCCGGTGCGCACGGCGCCGGCGCAGCGGTTCGTCGCGGCTGCCCGCGGCGGTCGAGGACTCGCCGTACTGGCGCCGGCGTTCTTTGAATATGAATGGACGGCGCGCGGAGACTTGCTGCTCACGCTGTTGCGTGCCATCGGGGACTTGTCGCGGAGCGACCTACCGACCCGGTCCGGTCACGCGGCCTGGCCGACTCCGATTCCGTCCGCGCAGTGCATTGGCACCTCGCGAATGGATTTTGCGCTCGTGCCCGTGAGCGCGACGGAAATCGAGCGAGGTGATTTCCTGCCACACCTGTGGGAGGATGCATTCCTCCCGCTCGATTCGCTTTGGCTGCGCGATGCCGCAACTCTCCAGCTCGCACCCCTGAGCATCGCCCTGGAAGGACAGGGTCTCGTCTTCTCAGCACTGAAGCCGGCGCAAGTCGGATCGCCGATGGTGCTGCGGTGTTACAACGCGACCAATCGCAAGATTGCGGGTGCCTGGCACTTCGGCACCGGCGTGAAAACGGTGCATCGCGTGCGCGCTGACGAGCGCGAAGCCGTCGCGCTGGTGCTGGAGCAGCGGGGTAACCTGGTGCGGTTCGTGGCCGAGCCGCGCGAGCTCGTCTCGATCATGGTCACCTGATGCAGGAACACGTCCTCACGACGTTGCGCACGGCACGCTACTTCACCCTGGGCTCCCTCGGCGAATCGAGCGACGTGTGGATCGTGTGTCACGGGTACGGTCAGCTCGCCGCCCGATTCCTCGAGCGGTTTCGTCCGATCGCGGAGCAGGGGCGCTGCGTCGTGGCCCCAGAGGGGCTGTCGCGATTCTATCTCTCCGAAAGCCCTGCCGAGCGACGTGTGGGCGCAAGCTGGATGACGAAGGAAGATCGACTGCACGAGATCGACGATTACGTTCGTTATCTGGACGCGTTGCAGCGCCATGTCGCCGCAGGCCAGGCCAAGGTCACGGCATTGGGATTCTCGCAGGGAACGGCCACCGTGTGTCGCTGGGCGGCTCTCGGAGCGGGTGTCGGCATCGATCGCCTGATTGTCTGGGGTGGGGAGGTGCCCCCCGATCTCGACCTGACCGAACGTCGTGCTGCCGAGCGGCTACGGAATAGCCGGCTCACCCTGGTCTATGGCGACAGCGACGAGTACTTCACGCCGAAAGTGGTCGCGGCGACGCAAGCCAGATTGCGCGAGCACGACATCCCGTTCGAAACGGTCTCCTTCGAAGGCGGCCACGAGATTGATCAGGCGATACTGACGCGTATTGCTTCGACTAGGACGCGGTGAATGATGCGTGGCACTGGAAGGCTCTCCCGCTGACCGCTCACCGCGTACCGCGCACCGACGGATCGAGCACATCCCGGAGCGCGTCCCCGAGTAGTGTGCACGCAACGACCACCAGTGCGAGCGCCACGCCGGGCGCGACTGCCACCCAGGGAGCGTTGACCAGGACGTCCCGACCCGACGTGATCATGTTCCCCCATGATGGCGTGGGCGGTTGTACTCCCAACCCGAGGTAGGACAGCCCGGCTTCGAGCGTGATCGCGTTGCCGACGCCGAGCGCCGCCGCGACGATGACGGGCGTGAGCGCGTTCGGGAGGATGTGGCGGCCGAGGACGCGCAGTTGGCGCGCGCCGACCGCACGCGCGCCCTCGACGAACGGGCGGACGGCAAGCGCGCGAACCTCAGCGTGCACCAGACGTGCGACACTCATCCAACCCGTGAGTCCCAACACCGCGATGACCAGCGCCGTACTGGGTTGCCACAGCGCTGCCAGTAGCAAGAGCAGCACGAGGCGCGGCAAGGCAAGGGCGAAGTCCGTTATGCCGAGCAGCGTGAGCGAGATCGGTCCGCGCCAGAACCCGGCGACGGCGCCGATGAGTACGCCCAGCACGATCGAGACGAGCACTGCGACCACGCCTACACCGAGCGAGACGCGGGCCCCGTAGACCAGCCGAGTCCACACATCTCGTCCAAATCGGTCTGTCCCGAGCGCATGAAACTGTCCGAACGCGTCGGTGGAGAGCGGAGGCACGAAACGAGTGGCAACGATGTCGCGCTGAGCGGCCGGGTCGCCGCTGGTGACGAGCGGCGCCAAGACAGCGCAGAGAATCACGACGAGCAGAACCAGCGTGCCGAAGGCGCCGCGACGATCTCTCAGGAGACGCGTCATGCCGACGGCGCGCTCCGCACGCGCGGGTCGAGCCAGGCCGCAAGCACGTCGGCCAGGAGATTCCCCGCCACAACGAGGACGGCGCTCACGGACGTCGCCGCCATTACCACCGGGTAGTCCCGCGCTTGCACGGCCTCGACGAGGACTCGGCCGACCCCAGGCCACGCAAAGACCGCCTCGATGAACACTGCGCCCGAGAACAACGCGGGCAGCGACAGGCCGAGGAGCGTCACGATCGGGGTCAGCGCGTTGCGCAACGCGTGACGGCCGATCACGTGTCTCGGTGCCAAGCCCTTGGCCCGGGCCGTCGTGATGAACGGTTGGCTCAGCGTTTCGAGCATGGCGCCGCGCACAAAGCGGGCAGCGCCGCCGACGCCGATGAGCGTGAGAGTAGCGAGCGGTAGCGCCAGATGGCGCAGCTGGTCAATCAGCCGCGCGACGCCGCTGAGATAGTCGGCGTCGAGCCCGCTGGCGCCGAAGGCCGGCAGCCATTGCGCCCAATACGTGAACACCAGCACCAGCATCAGTGCCAGCCAGTAGCCGGGAAGCGCGAACAACGTCACCGTTGCAACGGAGAGCGCCGTGTCCGTACGGGATCGGCTGCGCGCGGCTTGCAGCGCGCCTACGAATAGCCCGAGCAGGTAACTGAGCACGAGCGACAGCCCCACCAGCCGCACGGTAGCCGGCCACGCGTCGCCCAGGATCGTCCGCACGGGTTGGCCCTTCGCGATGCTGCTTCCCCAATCACCCCGGGAGAAACGACTCAACCAGCGTGTGAATTGCTCGGGCATCGGGCGGTCCAGCCCGAATGCGCGTCGCTGCGCCGCGAGCTGCTCGCCGGTTGCAGTCGGACCCAGCATGAGCTCGACCGGATCGCCGGGTGCCGCGTGCAGCAGAACAAAGGTGAGCGTGACGACGCCGAGCACGACGGCGAAACCCGCGAGCAGTCGGTGGGCCAGCCTGGCGAGCATCGGCGGGAATCTCGCGCCGCCCCTCGTGCGCCGCTAGAATGCGGGCGTGTCGCGCGCGTGGGGACCCGTCCTACTTACAGTGGCTCTGTATGCGACGTCCGCGTGCGGCGACGAGGCGGCGCGGCGCGGCGCGACCGTCATGTTCGCATCGGGTGCCGATCTTCAGAGCATCAATCCATTGCTCACGAACCACCCGCTCGCTCGCCAGGTGCAACGCTACGTTTTGCTCACGACACTCGCGCGCTACGACTCGTCGCTCGTGCCGCGACCCTACCTGGCGCGCGCCTGGCGCTGGTCGGCCGATCACCGGACGCTCACGTTCGAGCTGCGAACCGACGTACGGTGGCACGACGGCACATTGACGACCGCACGAGATGTCGTCTGGACGCTCGACGCCGCGCGCGACCCCGCGACGGGATATCCTCGTTACGCAGAGCTGCAGACGCTCGCTTCGGTGACCGCGCCGGACGACGCGACGGTGGAGCTGCGCTTTGCCCGCCGCATCGAAGCGTTCCCGTTCGTTCTCACCGATCTCGCGATTCTGCCGGCCCATCTCCTGGACAGTGTTCCGCACGCGCGTCTTCGCGAAAGCGCCTGGAATGTGGCGCCCGTGGGCAACGGCCCCTTCCGGTTTGTCATGCACCAGCCAAACCGCCGCTGGGTGTTCGCAAGGAATCCCGATTTCCCCGCTGAGATGGGCGGGCCGCCGCACGTCGATCGTCTCACGGTAGTGGTTGTCGATGAACCGATGGTCAAACTGTCCGCACTCGTGTCCGGAGAACTCGATTTTGCAGGGATCAGTCCACAGCACGTGGCCTTCGTGCGGCGTCATCACGGGCTCGCGATTCGCGAGTATCCGATGGTCCTTTCCTATGGTCTGGTCTTCAACACTCGCCGCGCGCCTTTCAACGACCGACGGGCGCGGCTGGCCGCCGCTCTGGCCATCGACCGTCAGGAAATCGTGGACGGCTATCTGTTTGGCCTTGCGACCGTGGCCGATGGTCCCGTCCCGCCCGACCTCCCCCAATATGTTGCGCCACCGCACACCCCGGTCGCACCCGACTCGGCGCGGCGCCTCGTTGCGGCGCTGCCGAACGCGGCGCGAAGTTTTGAGTTGCTGACAGTCGGCAGCGGCGAAGGAGCGTTGGAACAGATGCTGCAGGCGCGGCTCAACGCCGTCGGTTTCCGGGTTACGATTCGGCAGCTGGAGAATTCAACATTTCTCAGTCTCGTCTTTGGACCGCGCCACGATTTCACTGCAGCTGTGACCGGCATCGCCGGCGATCCAGGCCTCGGCTTCTTGCAATCGCTCGATAGCGTGACCGGAGTTGGGATTCCGGCGGATCCGGTGCTGGCACAACGCGTCTTTGCGGAGCAGGTACCGGTGGCCTGGCTGTATCACGCGCGCGGTGTGCAAGGAATGAACCGACGCGTGCGAGGTGTGCAGATGGATGTCCGCGGCGAGTTGCCGACGGTCGCGAGCTGGCGGGTGACGCCGTGAGACGCCGTGATCTCCCGACCGAGGTCCACGCCGATGCGCCAATGCGGCTCGACTTCGCCGGGGGATGGACC
>DATFVZ010000142.1:0-5246 GCA_035259785.1 Gemmatimonadales bacterium | reverse complement strand
TTTCGGCGGACGGGCGCTGTGCACGGTGCTGCGGCCGCGCTTCATCACGCCCGAGCAGTATCGCTTCCTGCGCGATCGCTGTGCGGTACTGTTGCGCGCGTTCGATCGCATATACCAGGCCGCGCGTGAGAATGTGGCGCTGCGCGACCAGTTCGGGTTGGTGGATTGGGAGCACGCGTTCATGGAGTGGGACCCGGGCTTCTCCGACCCGAGCCCCGTGTCCCGCATCGATGCCTTCTATCTCCAGGATGAGGGTGTCTTCCATCTCACCGAATACAACGCCGAGACGCCCGCCGGCGCCGCGTATGGAGACGCGCTGGCCGATGCATTTCTCGCGCTTCCCGTGATGCGGCCGTTCTCGCGCCGCTTCGAGGTCCGGCCGCTGCCCGCGCGGCATGACGTGCTGCACGCCCTCCTCGGAGCCTACGCGCAGTGGCGAAGCAGTCGTGGAGCGAACAGCCCCGCGTCGCCACGCATCGCCATTCTCGACTGGCGCGAAGTCCCCACGTACAACGAGTTCGTGTTGTGGGTGGACTACTTCCACGCGCGCGGCCTCGAAGCCCGCATCGTTGATCCGCGCGACACAGAGCTGAAAGCGGGGCGGCTCACAGCCGGCGGCGAGCCGATCGATCTGATCTATAAGCGAGTGCTCATCAGTGAGCTTGTGGAGCGGGGCGGCCGCGATCACCCCGTGATCCGTGCGGTGCAGTCCGGCGCAGTGTGTATGGTGAACCCATTTCGTTGCAAGCTGCTCCACAAGAAAGCGAGCCTCGCGGTGCTGAGTGACGAGCGCAATGCGGAGCTGTTTTCCCCCGACGAGCGCGAGGTCTTCGAGGCGCATATACCGTGGACGCGCGTCGTAGCGGAGCGGAAGACGCGCTACCAGAATCGCACGGTTGATCTGCTTCCTTTTATCCTCGAGCAGCGCGAGCGCTTGGTGCTCAAGCCAAACGACGCCTATGGCGGAGCAGGGATCGTGCTCGGCTGGGAGGTCGACCCGGCCACATGGGAGCGGGAGGTGCGCGTCGCGCTCGCGGTCCCGTTCGTGGTGCAGGAGCGCGTCCCGATTCCGAGTGAGGCGTATCCGAGTGTCGTCGACGGCCGCGTGGTGTTCGCCGAGCGGATCCTGGATACGGCCCCCTTCGCCTATCAGGGAACACACGTAGACGGGTGCATGTCGCGCCTGTCGACCGCCGCGCTGGTCAATGTCACCGCCGGCGGCGGCTCGCAGACGCCGACGTTCTTTGTGGAGCCGCGATGAAGGCGCCTTCGCTGACACTCGGGATCGAAGAAGAGTATCAGATCATCGACCCCGCGACTCGGGAGCTGAAGTCGTACATCACGGAGATTCTGAGCGGCGACCACCTCGTCCTGACGCAGGTCAAACCGGAGCTGCATCAGTCGATTGTCGAAGTGGGCACCAAGGTTTGCAACACACCGGCGGAGGCACGCCAAGAGCTGGTCCGGCTGCGGCGCGACATTCTGGAGCTGGTTGGCCGGAACGGGCTCCGGATCGCCGCCGCCGGGACGCACCCGTTCTCATCGTGGATCGATCAGGAAATCACGCCGCTCGAGCGCTACCTCGGCGTGCGACAGGACATGGGCGAGCTCGCGCAGCGCCTGCTGATCTTCGGAACGCACGTCCACGTCGGCATCGAGGATCGCGAGTTTCTGATCGATGCGCTCAACGTGGCGCGGTATTTCCTCCCGCACCTCATGTGCCTGTCGACCAGCTCGCCATTCTGGCTGGGACGGAAGACTGGCCTCAAGTCGTATCGCAGCATCGTATGGCGCGGTTTCCCCCGCACCGGGGTGCCGCGTCCGTTGCGCGGTTGGAGCGAGTACACCGAGCTCGTGAGTGTGCTCACGACCACCGGCTGCATTCCCAACGGCTCCAAGATCTGGTGGGACGTGCGGCCCAATTGGAACTACCCAACCCTCGAATTCCGGGTGTGCGACGTGTGTACCCGCGTGGACGAAGCGGTGTGTATCGCGGCGATCATCCAGGCGATCGTCGCGAAGATCTGGAGACTGCGGCGAGACAACATGACGTTCCGGGTGTATCCGTCCGACCTGATCGAGGAGAACAAATGGCGTGCCGTCCGCTACGGATTCGACGGACGCCTTGTGGATTTCGGCAAAGGTGTCGAGCTTCCGGCGCGCGAATTGGTGCGCGAATTGCTGGTGTGGTTCATCGATGATGTGCTGGACGAGTTGGGCAGCCGCAAAGAGGTCGAGTACGCGTTCCGAATCCTGGATGAGGGGTCGAGCGCGGACCGTCAGCTCGCCACATACGCTCGCACCGGAGACTTCAAGGCCGTGGTCGATCAAGTGATCGCCGAGACGGCGGAAGGACTGTAATTGCCTGTAATCGGAATTACGACGCAGACGTTGGAAGCCATTCCCGACCAGTTGCCGCGGTGCTGGATCATGAGCCAGCGCTACGTCAACGTCTTGACTGCCGCCGGCGCCATCCCGTGGGTCATTCCGTTGCTCGAAGGAAACGAAGCGGCGCTGCGGAGCATCTACGAGCGGCTCGACGGACTGTTCCTGCCCGGCGGCGTGGACATCGACCCAGCGGAGTATGGCGAGCCGCGGACCTCGCTCTGCGGCCGAGTCGATCCCGCGCGTGACTGGGCCGAGCTGCTGCTGGTGCGCTGGGCGCTCGCCGATAAGAAGCCGGTACTCGCGGTTTGCCGCGGTGCCCAGTTGGTTAATGTCGCGGTGGGTGGCTCATTGTATCAGGACGTGGGCACGCAGCACCCCGATGCCATTAAGCACGATCACTTTCCCGTGGCCGGCCGGCGCCGCGATGAGCTGGCGCACGAGGTCCGACTGACTCCGGGATCTCGTCTGCAGCAGTTGCTCGGCGTCGACTCGCTCGCGGTGAATAGCATGCACCATCAGGGGATCGCCAGGCTCGCGCCGGGTCTCGTGCCGGTGGCGACTTCGCCCGACGGGCTGATCGAAGGTGTGGAGACGAGCAACGGCCATTTCATGATCGGCGTGCAGTGGCATCCCGAAGACTTGGTCGACGTCGACCCCCGCATGAAGCGTTTGTTCGACGCCTTCATCGACGCCGCAAAACGCTGACTACTGCACGACGACGGCTGCGGAGTACATTGCCCACGTCACGCCGCCGGGAATGAGCAGCGGCGCGATGCGCTCGAGTACCGCGCTGGCGCCGCCCTCGTGTGACATCGGGGCGAGCCGCGTCTGGATCTCCTTGGCGGTGATCGGGGCATCGAGGACGACGAGCACCCAGTAGCCGGTCACCGTATCGGCAGGTACATCGGGCGCCGCTCCCGACAACACACTTCCTCTCGGCGTAAATTGGCCGGCGCGGCCCGAGGTTGGCGTGCCGGAGATCACGGGAGCTTGAATCGGTGACGGTATTTCTGCGGTGCTGATCGAGTGGCGTCCGGCCCGTCGCTCACTGCGATCGCCGCTGCGGATTGGCCAGTAGACCTCGAGGTCGCCGCTCGGTTTCACCCAGAGCAGCACTGCGTGCCCTGGGCGGAGCAGGCGGAACTCGACGCTCCGCTCGTACAGATTTGTGAAGCCAGGACCGAAGTGATCGGGCTCGCCCCGCACGCTCTGCTCCACTTGGGCCGCCGCCGGGGTGCCGAATGCGGCGAGCGCAGCAATCCAGAGCCAACGTTTCGTCATATCTCAGCCTACGAACCCAGTGACGACTCGCGCAAGCCACGGCGTACGCCTACACTTCGCTCATGTCCCCCCCCTCCCGCTGCGGTACGATTGTCCTCGCGGGCCGGCCGAACGTCGGCAAATCGACCCTCCTGAACGCGATCGTGGGCGAGCACCTGGCCATTGTGTCTCCCAAGCCACAATCCACGAGGCTCCCCGTCGTTGGCCTGCTGACCAAGGACGATACGCAGTTCATCTTCACGGATTCACCGGGTCTGTTGGAGCCCGAGTACCAACTGCATGAGGCGATGCGCGCGGCGGCATTGCGGGCGATCGATGAATCGGAGGTCATCGCGTATCTCCATCCCTTGAGCGAATACCCGGCGCCGCCGCTGGCGACCGTCGCGGGACTCGGCCGCCCCCCGCGTGCGGTGGTCATCACGGTCTACACAAAAGCGGATCAGGTGCAACCGGCAAACCGTCCAATAGTCCTACCGTCCGAAGTTCTCGTTTCGGCCGTTACCGGAGAGGGCATCGAGGCATTCCTCGCCACGATTGCCCGTGCGCTCCCGGAAGGGCCTTTCCACTATGATCCCGATGACCTCGCGACGCAGCCCATGCGCTTCTTCGCGTCGGAGTTCATCCGCGAGGCGGCGTTCGAGCTGCTGCATGAAGAGTTGCCGTACAGCGTGGCGTCCGAGATCGACGAGTTCCGAGAGGGCGCCGATCCGGTATATATTCGGGCCGTACTGTACGTTGAGCGCGACAGCCAGAAGGGAATCGTCATCGGTGAGGCCGGCCGCACCATCAAGACGCTCGGCGCCAACGCTCGCGCCAAGATCGAAGTGCTGCTGGGCCGCCGGGTGTTCTTGGATCTGCATGTGAAAGTGCTTCCCAAATGGCGGCGCGATGAACCTTCCCTCAAACGGTTGGGGTACGCCACGTCATGAGCCTGGCACCGGACCTGCTCGAAATCCTCGTTTGCCCCAAGTGCAAGGGCTCGCTCGAGCACCGCACTACACCTGCTGAGTCACTCGTCTGCCACGCATGCCGGTTGATTTACGCGGTCGAAGACGACATCCCCATCATGCTGATCGATGAGGCGAAGCCTTTCTGACGGACTGACTGACGGTCGGACAGTCGGACGGGTGCTCCAAATCGCATTCGCCGCTCTGTCCGTCAGTCCAACCGTCAGACTGTCCGCCCAAGAGCCGCCCCTCAACGCCGGCGCGCTCTTTCTCGTTTTCCCTGTCGGCGCACAGGCGGTCGGCATGGGGCAGACAGCGATCGCGGCATCGGGACGTGGCGAGGCCGCGTTCTGGAATCCCGCGGGACTTGCCACACTTCCGAATAACGAATTCACCCTCCATACCGCCACGCTGGTGGCCGGGAGGAGTCACGTTCTCGGCGCCTACTTTCCATCGCGGGGCATCGGCGTGTTCGGCGGGGCGGTGTACCTCGTGGATTACGGCGACGTCCCGCGCACCGACGACAACGGCAATACCATCGCCCGCATCGCGCCGCGCAACTTCGAATTCATGGCGTCGTACGCCACGAGTCTTGCCGGTTCGGTTGTCTTTGGTCTGAGCTACAAACTC
>DATFVZ010000141.1:0-3204 GCA_035259785.1 Gemmatimonadales bacterium | reverse complement strand
CGATTCACGGGGCTGCTAGCATGACGGTGACCGTGAAGGCGGAGGCCGAAAGTGAGAGCGCTCGAGCATCCACCACCCGGTGATGGTCCGTGTGGGCTTGCCCGGGCGTGGGCGCACCGAGTGATGCCGAGCAGCTATTCCGATTGATCCCGAGCACCCGTACCGATTGATCCCGAGCAGTCGTTCCGATTGATCCCGAGCACTTGTTCCGAGCGATCCCGAGCAGGGTTGTGGATCGCGGGGAAGGAGTGTGATGGGCACCGTTGGGTGATCCGCGAATCCTTGTGGCCTCGCCCCTTTTCCACAGGGGAAGAGGCCAATGTCAGGAGCGAGATTACCCATGCGCAACATTCGTGACGTGCTGCGGCTCACGGCCGCGGGCATGTCCAGCCGCAAGATCGCAGCGAGCCTATCGATAGGGGCGTCGACGGTGATCGACTGCCTGCACCGCGCGCGGCGGGCCGGGCTGGCTTGGCCACTCCCGGACGAAATCGACGACGCCATACTGGAGCTGCGTCTTTACCCGCCACGACTAACGACGAGAGAGCAACGACCGCTACCGAATTGGGCGGAGATCCATCGTGAACTGAAGCGTCCGGGCGTGACCCTGGAATTGCTCTGGCAGGAGTATCGCGAGCAGCATCCCAGCGGGTACGCCTATTCGCGTTTTTGCGACCTACACCGGGCTTGGGAGAAGAGCGTCTCGCCGACGATGCGCCAGACGCATATCGCCGGAGAGCGCATGTTCGTCGATTACTCCGGCACGAAGCTACAGCTCATTGAACGGACCACTGGCGAGGTCCTCACGGCCGAGCTGTTCGTCGCGGTACTCGGTGCAAGCAATTTTACCTACGCGGAAGCGACCTGGACCCAATCGCTC
Source organism: Gemmatimonadales bacterium (assembly GCA_035259785.1). Classification (GTDB taxonomy): domain Bacteria; phylum Gemmatimonadota; class Gemmatimonadetes; order Gemmatimonadales; family GWC2-71-9; genus 20CM-2-65-7. Next base: position 2,324 of record DATFVZ010000141.1, on the reverse strand, counting down.
CCCGATTGGATCGGCTCGCACACACGCGCCTTCAGCTACTTTCGTGGTGTGAGCGCGATGGTCGTCAGTGATAATTTGAAATCGGGCATCACCAAAGCCTGCTTTTACGAGCCGAACGTCAATCGCACGTATCGGGAGATGGCTAAGCATTATGACACCGCAATTGTCCCGGCACGTCCTAATAAGCCGAAAGACAAAGCCAAGGTTGAGGTAGGAGTACAAGTCGCGAAGCGATGGATCATCGCAAAGCTCCGTAAACGTAAGTTCTTTACGCTCGCCGAGCTCAATGCCGCCATTCGTGAGTGCGTCGAGCAGATCAACAAGCGCGTGACGCGCCATCTCGGCGCGAGCCGCCGCTCACTGTTTGAAGAAATCGAGCGCTCCGCGCTCAAAAAGCTTCCAGACACAGAGTACGTGTTCGCGCAGTGGAAGCAGTGCCGCGCCGGCATCGACTACCACGTGGAGATCGACAAGCACTACTACTCGGTGCCGTACACGCTGGTGCGCCAGGAGCTGTGGGCCAGCTACACCGCCAGCATGGTTGAGGTGTTCCATCGCGGCAAGCGCGTCGCGGTGCACCGGCGCGGTCCCCCGAACCGCGGGCACACGACCTTGCCCGAGCACATGCCCTCGAGCCATCGGCGCCATGCCGACTGGACGCCCGCGCGCATCATGCGCGAGGCCGCCGAGATCGGGCCTAACGCCAGCACACTCGTCGAGGTCATCATGCGCGAGAGGCGACACCCCGAGCAGGGCTTCCGCTCCTGCCGTGGCATCGTCAAGCTCGTAGGGCGCTTTCCTCGCGAGCGGGTGGAGGCGGCCTGCGAGCGAGCGCTCGCCATCGGCACCCGCTCCTTCAGCTCCGTTAAATCCATCCTCGACACCAAGCTCGATCGCAAACGGCCCGAGAAAGCCGCGGACGGACCGGCGATCGTTCACAGCAACATCCGCGGCCCCACCTTCTACCATTGAGGAGACAAGTAGAAATGCTCACCCATCCCACCCTCGACCAGCTCAGAGCGCTGAAGCTCGATGGCATGGCAGACGCCTTCCTCGAGCTCGAACAGCAGGATGCCGCCAAGGATCTCACCCACGCCGAATGGCTCGCACTTCTGCTTGATCGAGAGATCGCCAATCGCACGACCAAACGCACGCAGATCCGGTTGCGTGCGGCGCGCCTGCGCTACAGCCAGGCCTCAGTCGAGGACGTCAACTACCGCGCGCAACGCCAACTCGATAAAGCCCTGTTCCAGCAGCTCGCCACTTGCCGCTGGATTGCCGACAAACGCAATCTTCTCGTTGGCGGGAAATGTGGATTGGGCAAGACCTGGCTCGCCTGCGCCCTCGCTCAGAGGGCCTGCCGCGAGGGCTACCGGGCGTACTACGCGCGCATGCCGCGCCTCTTCGCACAGTTGGAGCTCGCGCATGGGGATGGTAGCTTCGCACGCCTCTTCCGCATGCTGACCAGGGTCGATCTGCTCATTTTGGACGATCTCGGTCCTGACCGCCTCAACGCCGACCAGCGGCGCGATCTTCTGGAGATCATCGAGGACCGGCATGGTCGCTCCTCGACGCTGATCGCCAGCCAGCTCCCCGTGAAAGCCTGGCACGATCTCATCGGCGAGCCCACCTTCGCCGATGCCATCCTCGATCGCCTCGTGCACAATGCCTACCGTCTCGAGCTCGAAGGGGAGCGCTCCATGCGCGAGACCGTCCCGGACAGCGAAGCGCAAGCGCCAAGCCCGGCCCCGACGGCGCCGAACGGCAAGTCAGCGAAAGGAGCCCGAAAATGAGCGCGGTGCCTTGTGTCTCGCCCGCCCCGGTGGGTCAACAGGCTCCTCCCGCGCGCGCTGCTGCGTTTGACTCGTGGCGGTCACTTCGCAGCGCGCGCGGGTCCCTCCTGTTGACTACGGGGACGGGCTGCCGTTCTCTTGAACAACGTGTGGAAAATTGACGCCGAGATCGGCGGACCCGACGATGCCCCACGCACTGCTCGTGATCCATCGGGAACGACTCTGCTCGGGAGTAATCGGTACAACCGCTCGAGATCGTCGGAATTGCGCAGGTCTGGTCGCAGATGAGCCCCGTGGCGCGGTCGACAGCGCGCGAGTAGCGGCGATGTGCTCTGAAGTTCGACTTCGCGCGGGTGACGAAGAAGCTGCCAGCCTCAGCGGCCCATTGCATAAGTTGCCGATTCGCCGCATGTCTAGTCTAAGAATCGATTGCCCACAGATTTTATTTGTGCTCCGTTACAGAGCATCTCAATTTGGGTGCGAGTTATGCAGGGTTGGTGCGGGAGTATTGCTATGGGCACGCTGCGTTCG
>DATFVZ010000140.1:0-4799 GCA_035259785.1 Gemmatimonadales bacterium | reverse complement strand
GACCAGGGTCAGCGATGCTGATGGGGACGCGATTGTCGATAAGAAGGACACCTGCCCCAACACGCCCAAGGGGGCGACGGTAGACGTGAAAGGATGTCCGAGCGATTCCGACGCCGACGGCGTCTACAACGGTCCCGATGTCTGCCCCAACACGGCTGGCGGTGCGGAAGTCGATGCCCGTGGGTGCCCGACGGATAGCGATGGCGACGGAGTCTACAACGGTCTCGATAAATGCCCCAACACATCGACGACCAGTGGCGCTCGAATCGACCCCACGGGATGTCCGATAGATACCGATCACGACGGCGTCTTCGACGGTATCGACAAGTGCCCCGGCACTCCAGCGGGCAAGGAAGTCGACGCGGTCGGATGCCAGCGTATCGTGGACACCGATGTCGACGGCGTCGATGACAGCAAGGACAAATGCGCGGGCACGACCGCGGGAACGCGTGTCGATGCCACCGGTTGCCCGATTCTGTTCCCCGAAGCGAAAACCACCGTCGTCCTGCGCGGCGTTACGTTCGAGCCGGGGAAGGCAACGCTCAGGCCGGACTCGTACACGATTCTGGACCTCGTCGCGACCTCGCTGGTCGGGAACGCCGACCTCAGAATCGAGATCGCCGGTCACACAGATGCGACAGGATCGATAGCAACCAACACGCGCCTATCGCAGGCCCGGGCCAATGCGGTGATGACCTATTTGGCGAGCAAGGGCGTGGCGCCCGATCGGATGATCGCGAAGGGCTATGGCCCGTCGCAGCCGGTCGCGCCTAACGCGACGGCGGATGGCCGGGCGTTGAACCGCCGTGTCGAGTTGCGGAAGCTCAATTGAGACTGAGACTCACGCCGGTATTTCTGCTCGGCGTAGCATCCCTGAGCGTCTCACCCGTAGCGGCGCAGAACGCGCGCCGCTACGAGGTGGGACTGTTCGGGTCGTTTACGAAATACGATCAGGCGTTCACCGGTCTCGACCGGGAAACCGGAGGCGGCGCGCGGTTCGCGTACGCCTTGAACTCGAAGGTTAGTCTCGAAGTCGAAGCGCTGTTCCAAACCCCCGTAACGGGCGTGACGTCCGGCGAGCTGTCGCCGGTTATCGGGGCGGCGAGCGTCGTCGGCTATCCGTTCAACAAAGATCGGATGTCGATCTTTGTTTTGGGGGGTTATTCCCGCCTCGATTTCGGCAGTGCCGCTCCATACGACTTCACGGATGGCGGCTTTCACGGAGGCGCCGGCGCAAAGTTCTTCCTCAGCTCGCGCGTCGCATTCCGCATAGAAGCACGCGGCATCTACACGCCCCAAACGCAGAGCACGTTGACCACGGGCAGCGTGACGCATCTCGTCGGATCGGCGGGCTTGTCGTTCTTCCAATCAAGCGGCGCACCGGCAGCCGACGAAGACCGCGATGGTGTCTCGGACGGGAAAGACGAATGTCCCGCGACGCCCGCGGGCGCGAAGGTGGACGGTCGCGGGTGCCCGAGCGACGATGACAGGGACACGGTGCTCAACGGGATCGACGCTTGTCCCAACACTCCGGAAGGAGCCACCGTCGACACGAAGGGCTGCCCGAAGGATTCCGACGGTGACAAGGTGTTTGACGGCATCGATCAGTGCCCCGACACGCCACCCGGTGTTCCCGTGGACGCCAGGGGTTGCACCGGAGATGCGGACGCCGATGGTGTGAAGGACGGCACCGACCAATGTCCCGATACGCCGCTGGGCGCGACGGTGGATCCAAGTGGATGTCCGATCGACAGCGACCAGGACCGCGTATGGGACGGGCTCGACAAGTGCCCCAACACTCCGGCCGGCGCGACGGTCGATGCGACTGGCTGCCCGCTGGATTCGGACGGCGACAAGGTGCCGGACGGCACCGACCGGTGCCCCGACACACCGCCCAACACGCCGGTCGACTCGTACGGCTGCCCGGCGGACACCGACCACGACGGCGTGGGTGACGGAGTCGATAAGTGTCCCAACACGCCGCCCGGCACGAAGGTCGACGCGGAGGGGTGTCCGCTAGCCAATGACACGGACGGTGACGGCGTGACGGATCCCAATGACCGCTGCCCCAACACACCGAAGGGGTCGAAGGTCGACGAGCATGGCTGTCTGCTGCTCTTCGAGACGGCGGCCCCGGCGGCTGCCGGTGCCGTGGCCGGTGCCGTGGCGGCTACCCCCCGTCCCACGCTCATTCTCACGGGCGTCAACTTCGAATCCGGCCGCTCGGTCCTGACAGTGTCGTCATATACCGTGCTCGATCAGGTCTCGGCGTCACTGGTAGCGAATCCCGAGATCCGTATCGAGATCGCCGGCTACACCGATTCCACCGGCAGCAAGCGCATGAACCTCGGACTGTCAATGGCACGCGCGGCTGCGGTACGTGCGTACCTCGCGCGCAAAGGCGTGAGTCCTTACCGGATGCGGGCGCAGGGCTACGGCGCGTCGGGCTACATCGCGCCGAACGAGACACCTGAAGGCCGCGCGAAGAACCGGCGCGTGGAGCTGCATAAGCTGAACTAACGTTGGACCGTTGGACCGAACCGACCCCTGTCGCGCGCCGCGACCGGGGTCGGTAGTTTTTTGGGAACCCACGACGATTCGCGAGTTCCTATGCGCAAACTGATGATTGCAGTGCTTCTCCTGTCCATCGGTCCAACGGTCCAACGGTCCAACGCACAGACTCGGCCTTGGCAAGCAACCGACTACTATCGGCTGACGGTTGTCAGCAACCCGATGCTGTCACCCGACGGGCGCCGCACGGCATTCGTCGTGACGACCGTGGTGGAGGACAAAGACCGGCGCCACAACGAGATCTGGGTCGCGCTGACCGATGGCTCCGGCAAACCGTTCCGCTATACGAGTCCATCGACTGAAGCGTCCAACCCGTCCTGGTCCCCCGACGGCTCGCTGCTGGCATTCACGAGCAGGCGGGAAGGCTCGGACGACGACGTCTGGTTCTTGCGCACAGCAGCGCCCGGTGGGGAGGCCTTCCAGATCAAGGGCGTGCACGCGCTGCCGGAGTTCTCGCGCGATGGGAAGTGGCTGCTGTACGAATGGCGCGGCGAAGAGCCCGACAGCATGAAGAAGGAAGCGTGGCGCACTCGCGTGTCGCCTACCGCCATCACCCGCGGGCCCGATCCCAAACGATTCGACGGGCGCGTGTATACATCGATTCCGATTGTCGCCGATGAGCGCGGCTATCTCGCGCCTCGCGAAACACGCCGGCCCAGCCACCTGTATCTCGTGTCACGCGACGGCGGGAGCCCGCGCCAGCTCAGCAGCGGCGAGCTGAGTCAGAGTGCCCCGGCGTGGTCCCCTGACGGCCGTACGATCGCGTTCGTGCAGGACTCAACGGAGACAACCGAGGTTCGTGACCAGGTCAGGCCGTCGATCTATCTGCTCACGGTGGCCGACGCCTCGATCCGGCAGCTGGCGACAGGATTCACCGAGAGCGCCGATCCGGCGTGGTCGCCGGACGGCCGAACGATCGCGTTCGGATGCTCCAAGGGCCGCGGGCTCGAAAACGATATCTGCACGATAGCCGCCACTGGTGGACCAGCACGCAATCTCACGGCGGACTGGAACCTGGATCCGAGCGCACCCACCTGGTCGGTCGACGGCAAGACGATCTACTTCAGCGCGGAGACCCGGGGCAACGTTCATCTGTTCGCCGTGGAGGCTACGGGTGGAGCGGTGCGCCAAGTGACGAGCGGCGAGCGCCAGCTGCGCGGCTTCTCGATCGGCGCGGACGGCCGGTCAGTCGCGTACACCGCGAGCGATATCATCCATGGAACGGAGCTCTATGTCGCAACGCTCGCTCGTGCGGTAGACGAGCGGCGGCTCACGTCGTTCAACGATTCCCTCTTCAAGCAGGTCGCCGTCATTCCCGCCGACTCGTTCTGGTTCACGGGCGTGGGCGGGTTGAAAATCGAGGGCTGGTTGATGAAGCCGTACGGCTATCAACCGGGCAAGCGCTACCCTCTGGTGCTGTCGATTCACGGCGGCCCGCATTCGAATTACGGCAACGTGCTCTTCCCTGAGTTCCAGATGCTCGCAGGTCAGGGCTACTGGATGTTGTTCACCAATCCACGCGGCTCGAGCGGCTACGGTCACGAGTTCACATTTTCGACGCGCAAGCGTTGGGGAATGGAGGATTACCAGGATTTGATGCAGGCGCTCGACGTCGCGATCGCGCGGTCGCAGGGCGGCGTGGACACGACGCGCATGGCGGTGCTCGGCGGCTCCTACGGCGGGTTCATGACCAACTGGATCGTGGGGCACACGAATCGGTTCCGCGTCGCGCAAACCGACCGCTCGATCTTCAACTGGTACTCCTGGTACGGCTCGTCCGACGCACAGGGGCTGACCGATTTCGAATTCGACGGGGCGCCGTGGGAGAGCGATTCGCTCTATCGCGTGCTGTCGCCCATGGCCTACGCGAGCAACATGCGCACGCCGATGCTGATCGTGCACTCCGAGGACGACAAACGCACACCCATTACGGACGGCGAACAGTTGTTCGTCTCCCTGCGCAAACGGGGTGTTCCGGCGGAGTTCGTGCGCTACCCGCGCTCCTACCACGGCCTTTCGCGCACCGGACCGCCGTGGCTGCTGGTCGACCGGTTGGAGCGCATTCGCACCTGGTTTGCGCATTGGATTGGGACGGGTGACGCGCCGCCGGCGGCCGCTGCCGGCCTGCATTGACGCTGCGTAGCCCCTGGGGAGCGCTCGCCGTCGCGATATTGGCGACCGGTGCGGGGCCGCTGCTCGCCCAACAGCCACGGGCGCGTCCCCCCCCC
>DATFVZ010000139.1:0-2976 GCA_035259785.1 Gemmatimonadales bacterium | reverse complement strand
AGGAGTTCGTCCCCGCGGTCCTGCCCTATGCCGCCGTGGCCATGATCGTTACGATGCCGCTGCATCTCCGGCACGTGACGTTCGGTTTGCGGAGCGAACGGCCAGCGGCACATGCATGGACGCTTGCGGTTATGGCGGCAGCCAACCTGGCCGCAGGAATATTAGTGGGTCGAATCTGGGCCTTGCAGTTTGCGTCGCTCGCTGCGTCGATCCTCATCGTGGTCCGCGGCCCGGCCGCGTTCGCACTGGCAGGCGCGGCTGCGCTCGCGCCGTTGCTTCTTGCCCGGACGTCGCTCGGCGCGTGGCAGAAGATCTTCACCGAATACGGCGAGACTTTCCCGGGAACCTACGTCGCCCTCGCGATCGGCTGGCGCACGGTCACGTTGTACGTACCAGTCCGGCTGGTCGCGATGATTCGTCAGATCGAAGCCGCACGCCGCGCGCTCGAGTCGCGGGCCGTGATCCAGACAAGAACCCGCATCCAGCGCGATCTTCGCAGCGGTCTGGAGCTCGCTCTTCAGCGAATCATCTCGGATGGCGAGCTCACATCTCGTTTGGTGGTGCGCAATCCAGTCGAGGCATCGGCAGCACTCCGCGCGCTCGTCGCCGATTCACGCGGCGCGCTGGCGGATGCCCGGCGAATCGCTGCTGGATACCGGGCCGGGTCGCTGCGCGCCGAGCTCGAGTCGGCAGCCGCACTGCTGCAGGCTGCGGGTTCCGCATGTCGCATCATCGTCGGACCTGACGTTTCGCTCGAGGCCGCCCACACACAGTCGAGCGGTGCGATTCGGACTGCCGTCGTTCGTGCCCTCGCGAACGATGATCACCACGGCGACTGTGTCATTCGTGTAGGACTCGATGGCAACGGAGGCCTGCGAGTTGTCGTGGAGACGCGAGATGAAACGGAGGCGACGCCGTGAAGATGTCACTGCGCGCGCCACGACCTCTGAGCCTTCTCGTCGCGATGCATCTGCCGTTCTTCGCGTTCGCGACGATACAGAGCGTCACGGGCGTCGCCTGGCCGGACCCAGGCACTCGGTGGAGTGCGCTGCCTCTGGTGTTGTGTGCCGCCGCCATTCAACTTCGGCACAGCCTGGCGGCGGCCCGGGGGGCGCGTCCGCGCTACTGGCAGTGGACGCTGCTTCTGCTGGTTCTCCTCACGTACGTCCCATATCCGCTGCTCGGCGGGCGATGGTCGACGCTGCATTGGTTCGTTATTGCCTCTTACCTGATGCTGCTGCCGTGGCCGGCGGCACTTGCCGCTGGGGCGATTGATGCGGCTGGCATCGGGGCATACGGCACGTGGGCGCTCAGTCACGGGCTGTTTTTTGCGGCATTTGGTTCGATCGTCATGTTCGCAGGCGGCGCCGGTCTCTATGGAGCGGCGCGGCTCGTGTGGCACGCGGACGATCTTCGGGCTACGCGCGCAGAGATTGCGGAACTTGCGGTGGAGCGCGAGCGGCTCCGAATCTCGCGCGATCTTCACGACCTGCTTGGACATTCGCTCTCTGCGGTCGCGCTGAAAGGCGATCTCGCTCACGGGTTGATCGAGCGAGAGGAGATTGAGCAGGCGGCGGCCGAGATTCAAAGCCTCGTCTCCGTCGCGCGCACAGCGCTTCACGATCTGCGCGAGCTCGTTTACCACCAACCCGCGGTGTCGCTGATCTCCGAATTGGACCGCTGCAGCGACATCCTGGCGGCGGTCGGGATCGAAACTCGGATCAGCAAGCCTCTTGAAAGCCTGCCGGGAAAGATCGACGAGTTGTTCGCCTGGGCGGTGCGCGAGGGAGTGACAAATGTGATTCGCCACAGTACGGCGACCGCATGCTCGATCTCCATCGGACGAGGGGACGGTCACCTGCGCCTGGAGATCGAGAACGACGGAGCAGGTGCAATGTCGCCATCTGGGCAAGGGTTGAGCGGCCTGGCGGCGCGGGCAGCAGAGCTTTCGGGAAAAATGCAAGCGCAGGTCGCCGCTGTCGGACACTTTGTTCTTGTCGTGGACGTCCCCGAGGAAGGGACGTGATCAAGGTGTTGATCGCGGAGGACATGCACATGATCCGCGGCGCCCTGGTGGCCTTGCTGCGGCTCGAACCGGACATCAACGTCGTCGCCGAGTTGGACCGCGGCGATCGCATCGTCGAGACCGCAGAGAAAACGCGGCCCGACGTCGCCGTGATCGATATCGATCTCCCTGGCCTCGATGGCTTGAGCGCCGCCGAAGCGCTGCACGAGCGCCTCCCGTCGTGCCGGACGCTGATCCTCACCGGGCTCACCCAGCCGGGCAACCTGCTGCGCGCGCTCAAGGCGCATGTAAAGGGTTTTCTGCTGAAGGACGCGCCGGCGACCGCGCTGGCGAACGCGATCAGATCGGTCGCCGAGGGTCGGCGCGTGCTCGACCCGGAACTCGTCGCGGTAGCCGTGGAAATCGGCGCGAGTCCGCTGACAGATCGAGAGACCGACGTGTTGCGTGCCGCCGAGTCGGGAATATCGACGGATGCAATCGGCGCTCAGCTCAATCTCTCTGGGGCGACGGTGCGCAATTATCTGTCGAATGCCATCGGCAAACTGGGCGCACGGAATCGGTTGGAGGCAATACGGATCGCGAAGGACGCCGGCTGGCTTTGAACCGCCGCCCTCCACGTCTGATTCGGGTACGAGCGCGGAGCGTTCACGGGAGCGCAACAGGCCAAACCCGGTCAGATCGAGCTAGCCTGCGGCGGAGTCCTGTTTCTCGACGAAGTGAGTGAGATGAGCCCGACCGAGCAGGCGAAATTCCTGCGCGTGCTGCAGGAGCGCGAGTTTCAGCGATTGGGCGGCACGCGCCAGCTCTCCGCCAACGTCCGCATTGTCGCGGCGTCGAACCGCGACCTGCGGCAAGCGGTGACGCACGGTGACTTTCGCGAGGATCTCTATTACCGGCTGCAGGTGTTCGACATCAAGCTGCCGCCGCTTCGCGAACGTGCGGCCGACATT
>DATFVZ010000138.1:0-6815 GCA_035259785.1 Gemmatimonadales bacterium | reverse complement strand
CACGAGCGCGAGCATTTTTCCCTAGGCCCCAGGCCCTAGCCCCTGAAGTACAGGTAGGCAGCGAGAATGAGGATCAGCACGACGACCGATGCGATGACCTCGCGACCGCTCCAACTAGCCCGTGACTCGGCTCGAGCTTCGGCAGTGACCGTCCCGTAGGTCAGTCCAGCCAGTTGTTCCGGTGCCGGGGGCGCCGTCGCATAGCTCACCCCGACCATCACGACCACCGAGACGATGAAGATGAAAAGGCTGTAGTACTGGAAGTACAGGTTGTTGACGATCCACAAGAACGAGCCGGGCGTGTAGCCGTCCGCGAAGCCCGCGAGACGCAGACTCACGGGCGTGTCCACGATCAACCGGAAAACGCCGAGCACAAAGCCCACAAGCAATGCCGCGAGACACCCTTTGGAGTTGAGACGTTTGTTGAAGATGCCGAAGACGAACACCGTGAAAATCGGCGGCGCGAGATACCCCTGCACACCTTGCAGGTAGTCGTACAGACCGCGCGCGCCCTGGATCACCGGAATCCACAGCAGGCTGATGACCACCATCGCGGCTGTCGCGACGCGACCGACCCAGACGAGCTGATGCTGGGACGCGTTGGGCTTGAACTTGGTGTAGAGGTCCATCGTGAACAGCGTCGACGATGCATTGAACGCGCCGGCCATCGAGCTCATGAGCGCCGCAAGCAGGCCCGCGACCACGATCCCGCGCAGGCCCGCGGGCAGGAGATCCTTGACCATGAGCGGAAATGCAGCCTGTGCCGCCTGCGGGATCGCGTTTCCCTGAGCGTCCACCATGACGCTGAGCTCCGGGATCTTGCCTGTTTTCGCGAGCGCGAGCGCAATCAATCCTGGAATAATGAAGAGAAAGACGGGTGAGAGCTTGAGAAACGCAGCGAAGATGCTGCCCTGCCGTGCCGCGCGCTCATCTTTTGCTCCCAGCACACGCTGCACGATGTACTGATCGGTGCACCAATACCACAGGCCGATGATCGGCGCGCAGAACAGCATGCCGAGCCATGGGTAATTGCCGTTGAAGTACCACGCGATGCGACCGGTTTCCTTCACGGGCGCCCATGTGCCGTCCATCCCTGCCGGCACCAACGGCTTCCAGAGGTTGAACAGGTCCGGGTCGAGCACACGGCGCAGCTCATCCCAACCGCCGAGCTTTGCCAGGCCGAACAAAGTGAGCAAGCCCGAGCCGATCACGAGGATGAACGTCTGCAACGCGTCGGTGTAGGCGACGGCGCGCATCCCGCCCAGCACCGTGTACAGCCCGGTGAGCAGTAGCACGAGGACGGAACCAACCCAGAAGCTGTTGAATGTCGCGCCACCGAGTCGCAGCGAGACTTCGGGCAGCAGCGTAGCGAACACGACGCCGCCGGCAAAGATCGAGACGGCGAATTTCGTGAACACGTGCGCCACCAGCGTAATGAGCGACAGCACCCAGCGCGCCGTTGGCGAAAAGCGGCGGCCGAGGAACTCGGGCATGGTGTAGACCAATGCGCGAGAGTAGAACGGGACGAAGACCCAGCCCAACACGAGCAGACACCAGGCATGGAGCTCGTAATGGGCGAGCGCGACACCGCTCGTCGCGCCCGCGCCCGCCAGCCCGACGACGTGCTCGGATCCGATGTTGGAGGCAAAAACGGACGCACCGACGAGAAACCAGCCGAGGTTGCGCCCCGCGAGGAAATAATCGTCAGCGGTGTCGCGGTTGCGGCGCGCCACCCACCAGGCGACGCCCAGCAACAACGCGAAATACAACACGATGATCAGCCAATCGAGACCGGCCATGGCGCAGCGAGATTACACCTCATCGACCCGATGTCAACAAAGGGTCATATGATCACATGATCGATCCCACCTTCAGCGCACCGGTTCCCACTGTGTGATCTTCCACCGGACGCGGCCTCGTAACGCGTCTGCCGCCAACGCATAACCGCGGGGGCCGGGCTTCGCCTCGAGTCGATACAATGGGCCTGGCGCACTCGCGTCCGGCAACGCCACCAATCCACTCGCCGGCGCATCGCCGGTCGAGAATACGCGCAGCTCGATCTCGTTCCAATTCATTTGTGCCGTGCTCTGTGCCAGAGCCAGGTGGGGGATCAGCGACCCCTCTCTCGCAAGCAGAATGATCGGCACGTCGCCGGCGCGGATGTCGTGCCACGCGGCGCCCACGTACCGCCGGCCGGTCTGGTAGTCCACCCACGATCCCGGTGGCAGGTACACCGGCCGGTGGTCCGTCTCGCCGAACAGCGGGGCGACGAGGAGATCCGACCCGAACAGGTACTCATCGTCGATGCGCCAGGACGTTGGATCGTGGGGATACTCGAAAAAGAGGGCGCGGAGCATCGGATAGCCGCTGTCCGATGACGCGCGCGCCTGCGCGTAGATGTACGGCATCAAGCGATAGCGTAGCTCGACCGCGCGCCGGAAGTCGGCCTCGAACGTCGAGTCATACGTCCAGGGCTCGCGCGGTGGCGCACCATGCGTCCGGGTATGTGAGGTCAAGACGCCAAACGCGAGCCAGCGACGATACAGCTCGCGCGGCGCGCGCTGGACGAACCCACCCACGTCGTGACTCCAGAAGGTGAACCCCGACAAACCCAGGGACAGCCCCCCACGCAGCGTCGCGGCCATCGCCGAGTACGTGTTCTCTGCGTCGCCGCCCCAGTGCAGTGGATACCGCTGGCTCCCCGCCCACGCGCTGCGCCCCCAAATGATGCCCGCTCCCGTCATACGCTTGGTCAGGTCCCACACGGCCGCGTTGTAGCGGACCGGATAAAGATTGTGCTCATACCATCCGGTGCGGCCGGACGCGTAGACGCCGGTGAGGGGCGCCCCTTCTCCGAAGTCCGCCTTGATCACCCCCACGCCCATCTGGAGCAGACGCCCGAGCTTCTCCTGATACCAGCGCACCGCAGCGGGATTGCTGAAGTCGAGCGTGGCATCCTCCGGCCCAATGCGGCCGCCCTCATCTCGCACCGCATAGCCGCCCCCGAGCAGCTCGTTCCAGATCTTGTTCTTGCGCGGGAAATAGGTGTACTGCCACAAGCTGATGTGGAATCCGGTCTTTCCCAGGTCCGCGATCATGGCGCGCGGGTTGGGGAATCGCGTCGGGGAGAACTCGTAGTTGCTTTGCCACTCCGTCTCGAACCATCCGGTGTCGAGATGCAGGACGTCCGCCGGAATCCGGTGACGGCGCAATTGCGCGGCGACTTCCCGCACCTCCACCTCGGACTTGTAGGTGATGCGGCTCATCCAGAGTCCAAACGACCACAGCGGTGGCACCGGACTGCGGCCGGTGAGCGCCGTATACTCGCTCAACACCTCCTTGGGCCGGCCGACAAACACGAACAGGTCCAGCACCTCGTCCCCCGTGTAGATCACAGTGTGCTGATCGAAGTCGTGCCCGAAGTCGAACGTGACGGGCGCGCTGGTGTGCACGAACACGCCGTAGCCGTTGCTGCTCAAGAAGAACGGCACGGCCTTGTACTGGCGATAGTTCTGCACGCCCTGGCCGTCGCGCAGATACATGACGAGCTTTTGACCCCGCTTGTCGAGCCGCGTGAACGACTCCCCCGCCCCAAAGATCTTCTCGTTGTACTGCAGCTCGAACGCGGCGGCGGTGCTGCGGCCCATGTCCCGCGCGCGACGGATGAATGAGAAGGGGGTGTACGGTTGAAATGACGCGGGATCACCCAACGTCTGGGTACGCGTCAGCAATCGCCCTGCAGCATCGTAGATCTCGATGTGCCAGGGATCTTTGATGAGACGCACCTCGCCGTCGGCGCTGCGATAGCGGATGACGCCGGCTGCGCTGTCCATGCGCCACGACCGGTCCGCCGGCACGGGACCGGCGAGCATCAGGGAGTCCGTGTCGCGTCGTGCGGCGGGTGGGAGATCGCGCGTGAAGAACCGCAGCCGTACCGTGCGTGGGGTCACGAAGCTGATCTCGAACGGCAGCATGGGATCGCGCTCGTATTCGGTACCAGGAAACTCGTTCGGTGCCGCGCGCACGAGCGCCATGTCCGCCTTGTTGAACGAGTAGCTCGGCTGGCGCATGTAGCGCTGCCATTCGAGCAGTCCGGTGCCGACCGCCGGATCGAACCCCGTCATGCGGGCCGCGACGAAATGGATCTGATCCGGCTGCTCGAACTCCTCGCTGACGTCCACCAGGTCGCCCACAATCCGCGGCTGCGCCAGCGCGTGCGGCGTCGTCTGTGCCGCAACGCCCGACACGAACCACGCGCTTCCAACGAACACCAGCCACGGGATACAGCCGGCACGGCCGTTCATCAGAGTCCTCCTCAAGCGTGCGGCATAAAGTACTCCCGTATCGCGAGGCTTGTGGGCGGAACTCGGTCATGGTGTAGACCAGCCCGCGGGAATAGAATGGGACGAACGCAATTCCAGCATGAACGATCCACTCTCGCGGCGTGACTGGTTGAAAGCGATGAGCGCGGTCGGGGCGGGCACGATGCTCCCCTCCCCCGTCGCTCGTCCCGCGTCCCTCGGTCCGCCGATTCTTCGACTCACCTCGACGAGCGAAGTGTTCGTCCCGCCGCGCGGGCGCGCGTTCATGAAGTTCAGCTTCGACTTTCCCGAGCCGTCGGTCGAGTTCGCTGGATTCCGGTTCGGGTTTCTCGTATTCACTCGCGAGAACACCTACGGACTGGACGCCGGCGCAATGACGGCCGAGCCGGACGGCGACGCGCTCGCGATGAGCGCGACGCGGCTTGTCTGGGCCGGTGGCCAGCAGAGTGTCGCCGGCAGTGTCAGCGCTCGGCTGCACCGCGACGGTGATGCCGTGCTATGCGACGTCACAACCGAGATGGATCAGCCGATCAAAGCGGTCACGGTCATCGTGCGTGGTGTGCCGCGCGGCAAGCTGTCCTCGGGCGGCGGCGCACCCTTCGACCCGAAAGATGATGAAGTGCTTTGGGGGTATCCGTTCGGGGGCGGCGATCTGTGGGGCGACAACACCGCGTGGGGCATGGGGACGCCGCTGACGGTCGTGCAGAAGAGCGAGCAGGAGTTCCTCGCCTTCTCGTCGCTCGACGATCGCGTCCGCACCAAGCGGTTCTATTTTCAGCCCGGCGAGCAGGGCTATAAGGTGGAGCTGGTCCACGAAGTCGAAGGATGGTTGGATCGTCGCGCCGTCCAGGTTCCGACGTGGAGCGTGCGGCGTGCGGCGTCATTGGCCGCCGCGGTCGAGCCACATTACCAGCACATCGCGCGCGCCTACCACTTCCCGAGCTGGGAGACGCGCGCCGACGTACCCGACTGGCTGCGTCGCATACAGCTCGTCGTCACGCTGCACGGGATGCATTTCACGGGCTACATCTTCAACGACTACGCCCGCATGCTCGAGATCCTGCGCTGGATCGCATCGCAGATTCCCGCCAACCGCGTGCTCGCCTTCATTTCCGCATGGGACGGTCGCTATTACTGGGACTATCCGACGTACCAGGCCGCGCCGCGGATGGGCGGCGAGGCAGGGTTCCGGCGACTCATCCAGGACGGCCAGCGCCTCGGATTCAAGATTATGCCGATGTTCGGCGCGAACGCGGCGAACCGGAAGCTCCCCAACTTCGCGAACTTCGCCGACGCAACCACCGACCGCATCGAAGGTGACCCGTGGAATTTGAGCTGGGTGGACTGGGACAACGATCGCCATCAAGAGGGCTTCGGGGCTTACATGAACCTCGGCGTCGCGTCCTGGCGCCGCTGGCTCACGGACCGCATCGCCGACACGATCGATCGATATGGGGTCGACGCCTATTTCCTCGACATCATCGGCGGCTGGATGAACAACACGAAAGCCGACATGCACGAGGGCGCACGGACGATGATCGGTGATCTGCGCACGCGTTATCCGAAGGTGCTGTGCTGCGGTGAGTTTCTGTATGACGCGCTGCTCGAATTCATTCCACTCTATCACGCCTCGTACTCGAGCCATTACGTCCCCTACGCCCGCTTCTTCTCGCATCTGTCGCATCCCGCGCCGGGACGCGGCTCGTCGGGTGTGCATGAATCCGGGTTTAGCCGCTGGGATCCGACGACCCTGTCGCTGACCAAGCGCGACGGATTTATTCCAACGCTCAACATCGTCGACGACACATTTGCCAAGTATCGTGATCAGATGACTGCGGTGATTGCGCAGGCGAAGGCCTGGGGGACTCCATGAAGCGCCGAGAATTCGTGTCCTCTGTTGTGGCGGCAGCAGGGTTGGCCGGGCTGCGGCTGCCGATTCACGATGCTCCGTTTGCTCCGCTTGCGCGTCCGTTCGACCTCAATCGCGTGCGCCTGCATCCCGGGCCGTTTCTCGATGCGCTCGAAGTGAACCGCCGTTTTCTGCTCGCGCAGGACGAGAACCGGCTGCTCCACACGTTCCGTCTCACCGCGGGTCTGCCCTCCACCGCCGAGCCGCTCGGCGGTTGGGAGGCGCCGGTGAACGAGCTGCGCGGGCACTATCTGGGCCACTACCTCTCGGCGCTCGCCAAGATGTCGCAAAGCGTCGGCGACGCCGAGCTCAAGGCCCGCGGTGACCGCATCGTCACCGCGCTGGCCGCGTGCCAGGACAGGATCGGCAATGGGTACCTCAGCGCGTTTCCGGAAGAGTTCTTCGACCGGCTGCGCGACGGCAAGCCGGTGTGGGCACCGTTCTACACGCTGCACAAGATCATGGCCGGCATGCTCGACATGCATACGCTCACAGGGAATGCGCAGGCGCTCGAGGTGCTGCAAGGGATGGTGCGCTGGACCGGACGCTGGGCGCAACCGCTGGGCGACGAGCACATGGCGCGC
>DATFVZ010000137.1:0-2446 GCA_035259785.1 Gemmatimonadales bacterium | reverse complement strand
GAGCGGGGCTTCATAAACGAGCAGGACTTTCGCGAGTTCACTTTCGCCAACGCCGTGCGTCTGCACACTGGAAACAATCCGGGCTTCTTCAGTGGGACCGTGTTGGAGCAGGCGGTGTCAGATGAACTCGCTCGATGAGTTTCTGACGGGTGGTTGGGCGCCCCTATCGGCGTAGGATCCGGATCGAATCGCGAGGTGCGCCATGGCGATCAACCAAAAGCGTCGCTTGCTGGTGCTGGGTTCGCTCCTCACAACGCCGCTCGCACCCAAGCTGCTCGTGCGCGATTCACGCGCGCAGGGTTGGCCGAGTCGCTCGATCCGCTTCATCGTCAGCTTTGCTCCGGGCGGGCTCACCGACCTGTATGCGCGCGCGTACGGTGACTATATCGGTCAGAGAATCGGCCAGCCGGTGATCGTCGAGAACCGGCCCGGCGGCGGCGGTCTGATCGGTGCCGATCAAGTAGCCAAGGCAGCGCCCGACGGGCACACGTTACTGTTCACGATCAGCAGTACGGTCGTGCCATCGCGTGTGCTCTACAAGAAGGTGCCGTTCGATGCGGACAAGGACTTCACTTTCATCTCGGCCATGGGCGTGGGGCCCTTGCCGCTCGCCGTCCATCGCGACGTGCCCGCGAAAGACGCAAAAGAGTACATAGCGCTCGCCCGTACGAAGTCGATCAACATGGGCTCCTACGCTCCCGGCTCGACCCCGCACATGATCGCGCAGCAGATGAACAAGCTCTACGGCACCAGGATCGAAGTCGTGCAATACAAAGGCGAGGCGCCGATGTGGCAGGAGGTGATCGCTGGGCGCATCGAGTCGGCGATAGGCAGTTATGCCGCATGCGGTCCCCACATCAGATCGGGCGCGATCCGCCCATTGGCCGTCTCCACGCCGCTGCGTTCGCCCGGACTGCCCGACACACCGACGTTCATCGAGCAGGGATTCGATGCACCGGTCTTTCGGGTGCGCGGCTGGATCGGGATGCTCGCGCCCGCCGGGCTCTCGCGCGAGATCGTCGATCGGATATCGAGACTGCTCGCCGACGGCGCGGATACCGAGCGCATGCGTCAGCTCTACACGCAATTCGGTATTCCGGACAAGCCGACATCGCCAGCGGCGTTCGAGAGCCTGTACCGTGAGGAAGGGCCGATCTGGATTGCGATCGCGCGCGAGCTAGGTGTGACGGTGGATTAGCCTCAGCTCACCTCGGCCACGCTGCGACCCCGCGGTTATACTGCGACCCGCCGGCAGCGAGTGGTGCGCCGGCCGGCGCCCGGCCGCCGTACGCGCCAAACCACCCGATGCATCGATGAGCGCCTTATCCTTCGAACGTTCCCGCGGCAAGTTTTTCGTCGTCGTTCTTCTCCTCGTGATCGTGATCGCCGCGCTGGCCGGCGGTGGTCTATACCTGCGACCGCGCTTCGAATCCGAGCCCCCGCAGATCGCCGTGTCGCCCGATGCCGACGTGGTCGGCGTGGCGCCGGTGGAGATCCAGGTCACCGACAAGGGCACGGGCTTGAAGTCCTTCGCGGTGACGCTGTCGCAAGGGAGCACGGAGCAGAACCTGGCCACCGAGCAGTTCGCCCAGCCGGTGGGCGAGAAAAAGATCGCGGTGGCGCTGGCAAAGGTGCCGGGTGTGAAGGAAGGTCCCGCCGTGCTGCGCATCACCGCGCGCGACGCCTCGCTTTTACGCGGCAACGAGGCCGTGTTGCAGAAGAACATCACGATCGACATCACGCCGCCCACGCTGGAGCTCATTGCCGACGATCGCTACGTCAATTTCGGCGGCGTGGGCGCGATCGTGTACAAGGCGTCGGCGGACACGGCGACGAGCGGGGTCAAGATCGGCAACTACTTCTTTCCCGGTTTTGCTGGGCAGGTGAAGGACAAGCCGGATCACCTCCTCGCTTTTTTCGCCCATCCGTACGATGCACCGCCGGAGGCGAGGCCCACGTTGATCGCCACGGACAAGGCCGGCAACACGCGCGAGCTGCGGCTTGTGTACGAGCTGAAGAACGTTCGCTACAAGAAGAGCACCCTCGTGCTATCGGACAGCTTCCTGCAGAACAAGGTGGCGCCGCTGCTCACCGACGTCGCCGCGCGGCAAGGCGCGCCAAAGGACATATTCGTCGCCGTGAACACGCGGCTGCGCAAGGAAAACGAAGACCGCATCGCCGCGATCACGCAGAAGGCGACGCCGAACATGCTGTGGAAGGACGCCTTCGCCCAGCTCAGCAACTCGAAGGTCGAGGCCAACTTCGCGGACCAGCGGACGTACACCTACAACGGCGAGGCGATCGATAAGTCGTACCACCTCGGCTACGACCTCTCGGTGACGAAGCACTACCCGGTCGAGGCCGCCAACAGCGGCACGGTGGTCTTCACGGGCGACCTTGGCATCTACGGCAACACCGTGATCCTCGACCACGGCCTCGGCCTCTT
>DATFVZ010000136.1:0-2294 GCA_035259785.1 Gemmatimonadales bacterium | reverse complement strand
AAGAGGTGACGCTCATTTCGGGTGGTCACGGTAAGGGCAAGAACAAAGACCACAACAACAACGGCCATAACAATCATAACAACAACGGTCACCGGCACTCCTAGTGGCCAAGCGGCAGCCGCCGCCATTCGGATCCGGTGTGCCGACCCTGTTGTCGGTGCAAAGGTTCAGGCGTGGGCTGACGCGCTGAGTCTGAGTCTGCTCGTCCCGGTCACGCTCGACATTGCGATCGGCGAACCGGCAGTGGTTGCAGCAGGTGGGGCGGTGTTTCGCCAGCCCGGTGTGGCAATCCGGTATGGCAGTCCGGACCGCCCTGGTGTCGTGTGCGTGCAATGGCAAACGGCGCGCGCACACGCAACGCTCGAGCCTGGCAGCACGATCGCCCAAGTCGCGCTGTCCGCCGCCGCGGCGCGCCGGCTCGACGAATGCATCCGCGTGTTCCTCAACGCGGTCCTCATCCTCGTGCTCCGGCGAGCGGGTTGGCATCATTTGCACGGCGGAATCGCGCTGGATCCCGACGGGCGCGGTTGGCTCATCGCGGGCGAACCCGGTGCCGGCAAGTCGACTACCACGGCCCTGCTCGCCAGGAGTGGCTGGCGGGTCGGCAACGACGACGCGGTCTTTGTGGGATGCGGCAGTGAGAATCGCGTGGCGGTGACGGCCGCCCGCACGCCGATCGCGCTGCGCGCGCCGGTGACGCCGCGGTTCGCGGCGCGCGGCGTGTTCGCGCCCGAGCGCAAGAAGGTCGTTTACTGGCCCGAGGAGCTGGGCAGTCGCTGGATCGACCGGATCGAGCCAGCCATCATCGCGTTTGTCTCGGCCGGCCCCGGCCTGACGACCCGGGCTTGGCCGCTGACGCCGCGTGAAGCCGCGGCCCGGCTGATCCGGTCTTCGGCGTGGGTGATGTTGGAGCCCGCGCTGGCGCAGGGGCATCTCGATTTGTTGGGACGGCTGGCCCGTCAGGTGCGAAGCTTTCGCATCCGGCTCGCCGAGGACCTTTTTGAGTATCCAGGACGTCTACAGGAGCTTACCGCATGACCACGTATTATCGGCAACATCCAGGGTTACGGCTCACGAACGTCGAGGATGAAGGGATCGTGCTCCATCTCGATACGCGACGCTATTTCAGCGTGAACGAGACTGGCCTCCTCATTCTCGAAGCTCTGCACCGTCCCCAGAGCGCCGAGCAGCTCGTGGACGTGCTGGTCGAGCGTTACCAGGTCGCCCCGGAACTCGCCCGCGATTGTGTCGCGCAGTTCTTGACCAGCTGCCAGGACAGCGAGCTGGTCGTTCACAGCGACGCAGCCTGATCATCCCGTGACCGTCACCTGGCGTCTGCGTGCCGCAGCCGCGGCGTTGATCGTTCCCCCAGCGATTCGCGTGACGTCGCTCGCCAAGCTCATGAAGTGGCTCACGCCACCCCGCGAGCGCGAGACAGCCATAGCGCTCGACGACAAGGCCATCGCTCGCTGGGTGACGCGCATCCTGCACCGGCTCCCCGGGCCCTGGCACTTGAGTTGTCTCAACCGTTCGGTGGTTCTCTACTCCCTGCTCCGTGCGGCGGGCCGGCCGGTGGAGTTATGCATCGGCGTTGCTCGCACCGTGAGAGGGGGGCCGGGACCTCACATGGCAGCGCACGCGTGGCTGGTGCTGGACGGCGCTCCCTACCTTGAACCGGACACCGAGCTCGTCACCGGCCTCCCGGTCGTGGCCCGCTTCCCCGATGCCCCTGCATCCAGCCTGGCGCCGTCGATCTGACCCGGACGGGGTCGCGCTGCTGCTCAACACCCTCCGCCTCGGCGGTGCGCGGGGTGAGAGTGCTGCGTTGCGACAGGCCTGGGAGACTCGCGCAGACCATCCCGGCCTAACCGGCCTGATCGACTTCGAAGGGTGCGGGTTGTGGTTGGCGCGACGGCTGCGGCAAATCGGCGCGGACAACGCGCTCGCATCCGACCTCGGCGGCTTCGTGAGCCGGTGCGCCCGCGAGATCGCGGCCAGCAACCTGCTCGTGGATGCCGAGACGGAGACGATGTTGGCGTTCCTCGCCGCGCGAGGCACGCCCTGCATTCTGCTCAAAGGAGCGGCGCGGCGGGCGCTCGCGCACCTCCCGCAATTCGGCTGCACCACCCGTTGCCACGATGCAGCTCCCTGTCAGCAGCTGGTGAAGGCGGAAGGCGCGGGCGCCGGAGCGCACGGCGTGCATCATGCCGTCCCACAACAGCTCGGTCGTGGACGGAACCAGGGTCTCGACGCCAAAGCGCTGGACGGTGGTCGCCGTGGACCGGAGGCGTTGC
>DATFVZ010000135.1:0-2585 GCA_035259785.1 Gemmatimonadales bacterium | reverse complement strand
ATATTCGGGATCAGTGCGGATGTCGGGAATATGAACAGTTCGCCCCTCAAGCGCCGTGCGCCCGACCAGCGTGTTGCGGCCGGGTTTGATTAAAACCTGTCCCACGTACTCCACGAATTCCGGCGCGAATCCGAAGTTCGCCGCAAGGCGGTAGCCCACTCCTTCCCGGCGGGCGATGAAGCCCTTATCCGCATCGCAAAGACGGGCGGCCGACGCGACCAGCGTTTCGAGCACCGTAACAAGATCGAACGTCGAGCGGCTGATGACCTTGAGCACGTCGGCGGTGGCGGTCTGCTGCTGCAGCGATTCGCGCAGCTCGTTGAGCAGCCGCGTGTTCTCGATGGCGATGACGGCCTGGTTGGCGAAGGTCTTGAGCACGGCGATCTGCTTGTCGGAAAGCGGGCCAGGCGCTCCGCGCGCCACGCTCAACGCGCCAATCGCGGCGTCGCCGCGGAGCATCGGCATGATCGTGACCGCCCGATAGCCGCTCGCCAGGAAGTTGCGGGCGCCGGCCACCAATTCTGCCGGCGCGTTCTCGACATCGGGAATGTCGACGATCCTGCGATCGAGAATGGTGGTGCTGTGCATGTACTCGCGTGTCAGTGGGAACGGAAACCTGCGTCGCATCGCTTCGACGCTCGCGGGATCGGGGGCGGCGACCGCCGCGGCCTTCACCTTGTCCCCATCCGCGAGCGCGACGATGACCATGGCGCCCGGGAACAGCCTTAGCCCGCTCTCAACGATGGCCTCGAACACCGGTTGAGTGTCGCTCAGTGAATTGCTGATGACGCTGAGTATGCCCGAGGTCGCGGTCTGCTGCTCCAGCGCCTCGCTCAGATCATCGGTGCGCTGCCGCAGCTCGTTGAGCAGCCGCGTGTTCTCGATGGCGATGACGGCCTGCGCGGCGAAATTCGAAACCAGCGCGATCTCTTTGTCGGTGAACGGTCGCACCTCAGTGCGATAGATGGCGATCCCTCCGACAACCTCACCTTCCTTGAGCATGGGCACATTGAGCATTGTCCGAACACCGCCCAGGTCCGCCGCCGCGACTCGCATGGGATCACGCTCCCGATACGCCGGCTCGGCGGTGACGTCAGCAATGTGCACCGCCTGCTTGGTCCGCACGGCGCGGCCGAGCCCCGTTCCCGGTCCGGGATGGACCAACTGCCCCAACCGGGACTGCAAGTAATGAGGCGTCGCCCCGTGCATAGAGACAGCGCGGAATGCCTCGCCTTCGCGCAGGTACAAGGTGCCGAAGTTTGAGCCGCAAATGCGCGTCGCATTTTCCAGAATGGTCTGGAACACGGGCTCCAATTCGCCTGGCGAACTGCTGATGACCTGGAGCACGTCCGATGTCGCGGTCTGCTGCTCGAGCGCCTCGGAAAGCTCGCGGGTGCGCGCCTGCACCTCGTCGAACAGCCGAACGTTCTCGATCGCGATCACCGCCTGGTCGGCGAACGTGGTGACGAGCCCGATCTCTCGGTCGCTGAACGGCTCAACCTGCGAGCGCGTCAATGCCAGCACGCCGATTGGGCTGCCCTCGCGCAACAGCGGCACGCCGAGCATGGTGCGGAAGCCGCCGATTTTCTGCGATTCGAACCATTCGTATTCCGGATCGGCAAGACAGTCAGGCATATGAACCGTATGGGCCGTCAAGGCGGTCCGTCCCACAAGCGTGCCGCGGCCCGGAGGGATCGGATTGCGCTTGATGTATTCTCGATACTCATCGGAAAAGCCATGGTTCGCGGCCAGGTGGTACGCGCCCTGCTCGAGGCGGAAAATGAACGCACATTCCGCCGCGCACAGGCGCGCCGCCGATTGCACCAGCGTGTCGAGCACGGCCTGCAGGTCGAAGGTCGAGCGGCTGATGACGTTGAGCATGTCCGCGGTCGCAGTCTGCTGCTGCAGCGAGTCGCGCAGCTCGTTGAGCAGCCGCGTGTTCTCGATCGCGATCACGGCCTGATCGGCAAAAGTCGTCACCAACTCGATCTGTTTCGCGGTAAATGGCTGCGGAGCGGTCTTCGCCACGAAGATCACCCCGACGACATCTCCCTTGCGCAGGAGTGGGGCGCCGAGCGCAGCGCGATAGCCGCCGATCTCTTGTGCCCCGGTCCAGGTATAGTCCGGGTCCGCCAGCACGTCGGGCACATGAACCACTCTGGCCTCCAGCGCGGCCCGCCCTGTGATGCTGCCCCGGTCTACCGGAACCTTCAGGGGCTTGAAATAATCCCTGAGTCGCGCGCGCACCTCGGTCGCATGACCGAAGCTGGTGACCCAGTGGAAGGATTCGCCCTCGCGTTGGAACAGCCAGGCATGGTCAGCGTTGCAGAGCCGCGTCGCCGACTCGACCAATGTATCGAGCACTGTCTGCAGATCGAATGTCGACCGGCTAATGACTTTGAGCACGTCGGCGCTAGCAGCCTGCTGCTGACGAGCCTCGTTTAGCTCGCGCGTGAGGAGGGCGATTTTTTTCTTTTCGGCATTCGGACCGCGTCGACCGTGCGCGCGGCGCGGCGCGGGCCGCCGAGCTCCGGCCGCAGCCGAGGACGTGCCTTTTTTACGACGCTTCGTCATGTACGACCGTC
>DATFVZ010000134.1:0-9576 GCA_035259785.1 Gemmatimonadales bacterium | reverse complement strand
TTTTGGCCTCTAGAGTCTCAAACTACCGGACCGCCTTCCCGCGGGCAACCGCGCGTCGGGCTCGAGCAACGTCAAATCCACGGCTTCGGCAAGTGCAAAACGCAAGATGTCCAGCGCCAGCTCGGCGGAGCGCGCCGCGAGCGCGGCGTCCGCAGCAGCGCGCGCTTGCGACGTCGTCACCTGCCGAATGAGCCACTTGATGAACGGTAACGCCGGAGGAGCAACGGACAGCGTTTCGTACCCCAATCCCAGCAGCAGGAACGCCGAGAGCGGCTCCGACGCCATCTCACCGCACACGCTTGCCGGTTTCCCGGCCGCGCGGGCGGCTTCCGCGACCTGTTTGAGCAGTCGCATCACGCTCGGGTCGTGCGGTGTGAATCGATCGGCCAGTCGCGCATTGCCGCGGTCCACAACGAGCGTGTATTGCGTGAGGTCGTTCGTTCCGACACTCAGAAAGTCGCTGATCTCGACGAGTCGATCGGCCATCACGGCGGCGGCAGGCGTCTCGACCATGACGCCGAGCGGCACACTCTTGGCCGCCGCGATCCCTGCGCTCTCGAGTCGCTCCGCCTCTTCGCCAATCATTTCGCGAGTGCGCTCCACCTCATCCAGCCGGGTCACCAGCGGAATCATCATGTGCAGATTGGCCGTCACCGCGGCGCGCAGCACCGCGCGGATCTGGGTGCGGAACATCTCCGGCTCGTCGAGGCAAACGCGAATCGCCCGCCAGCCAAGGAACGGATTGGCTTCGGCCGGTCCACGAAACGGCGCCGGGAACTTGTCGCCGCCGAGATCGTAGGTCCGGACGACGACGGGATGACCGGCGAAGGCTTCGCCGACTCGTCTGAAGTACTCGGCCTGTTGGTCTTCGGATGGGAGCTCGCTGTGCCCCGTGATGAGAAACTCGGTGCGCAAGAGGCCCACGCCCTCGGCGCCATGCGCTTTCGCCCCTGCGACCTCCTCGGGCAGATCGACGTTGCCTCGCAGCGCGATGTGGACACCGTCCACGGTGACCGAAGGCTGAGGGACCGCCTCCTCCATGCGCGTCGCCAATTCGCGACGGCTCGTGTCCCGGCGTTCGGCTTCCTCGATCTCCTCGGCGGTTGGGTCGAGCAAGACGGTGCCCTGCGTCCCGTCGAGAATCGCCTTCGTGCCCGGCTTGATGCGCGCGACGGCGCCGCGCAAGCCGAAGATCGCGGGAATGCCGATCGAATGGGCGAGGATCGCGGCGTGCGACTGCTTCGTCCCCTCCTCGCTGATCAGCCCGACGACGTGCTTACGATCGAGCTGCACGGTCAACCCGGGAGACAATTCGCGCGCGACGAGGATCGACGGCTCGGAGATCATGTCCCACACGTCGACGCCGCCGCGGTGCATGAGGTGCTGGATGACCCGGATCGCGACGCCCGTGAGGTCGGCGAGCCGGTCCCTGAGCAGCGGATTGCCCGCCGCGGTCCAGAGGTCGCGCACCTCGAGCGTCTTGAACTCGAAGGCCTTCTCGGCAGTCAAGTGGTTCTCGCGAATCAGCTCCGCGACGCCGCCGATGAAGTCCTTGTCTTCGAGGATCAGCATCTGCGCGTCAAAAATGCGGGCTTCGTCCACGCCGGCGCGATCCTCGGCGCGGGCGCGCAGGTCGACCAGTTGCTTCCGCACGTCCTTGAGTGCCGCGCGCAGCCGCCGGACTTCCTTTTCGACCTGCGTGCGCTGCACGACCCGGTGCGGTACCTCGGGCAGGGCCCAGCGCACTGTGACAGTCGGGCCCATGGCGATGCCCGGCGACACACCGATTCCCCTGAGCAGGCGCTCGGCGGCGGGTGTCACGCTTGTCCCTTCGAGTCTGGCTTCAGGTGCATCTCGTGGAATCCGGCGGCCACTAGCTCGAGCAGTGCTTCCATCGCTTGCTCGGCGTCGTCCCCATCGGTCCTGATATGGATGCATGATCCGCATTCCGCGGCGAGGGTCATCATGCCGAGGATGCTTTTGCCGTTTACGACGGCGTCGTCCTTGCGGACCTGAACGTTCGACTTGAAGCGGTTCGCAATCTTGACGAACTCCGCCCCCGGCCGGACGTGCATGCCGAGAGGGTTGACGATGCGCGCCTCACGCTCGATCACGGCCATATCCATCCAACGATGAGAGCTACGGCGCCAAAGACGAGCGCGAGACGCAGTCCATCCAGGCGGCCGCCACGCGACAGCCGCAACATCAGGAACGCAACCACGGCGACCGCGGCCAGCGCGAGACGGGTCCAGGAGCCGAACGCCCCAGCGAGGTATTGGGCCGTAATCGGCAGGGCGAATCCGACTGCCAACGCCATCGCGGATCCCAGCACCGTGGTGGCCTTCTGCAGGACCGGATGGTGCAGTGCGACGCTGACGCGAGTGCCGTGGGTCCAACCCGCTTTCAGGGCCCACCACCGCAGGGCCACGTGGCCAATGTTGTAGACGACCAGGAATGCGGTGACTGCAATCCAGCCACCACCCAGCGCCACGGCCACCAATGCGAGGGCGGAGAGGAACGGGAGCCAGCCAGCCCAGACCAGCCGGTCGCCTACGGACCCGAGCGGCCCGCAGAGTGCCTCCCGCAGCCGCTCGATCTGGTCCGGCGAAGCACCTTCGTGCTCCGCGCGTGCGGCGGCGCCGACGGCAAGGCCGATGAGATAGGGATGCGCGTTGAAGAAATGCGCGCCGCGCGCGACCGCCGGACCGTATTTCCCATCCGCCAAGTCACGCAACAGCGGCTCTTCGGCAACGCCAACGCCCACGCCGAGCATGCGCTCGTAGTTGTACGAGCCCTGCACCGCGAAGAGTCGCAGTAACGCGCGCGCGAGCGAGGGCTTCACCGAAGCCATGCGACCATCAACAGCCCGCCACCCAGTCCCGCAGCGAACCACATGAGGTTCGGGCCACGACCCACGAGCCGCAACGTGCCCGCGGCGCCGGCGGCGATCGCCGCCCCGATCGTGGCAACCGCGAGCAACGACGCCCCCCGCTCCGTCAATGCACCAGCGAGCAGCGGTCGCGCGAGCCATGCAAGCAGCAGACCGAACGACGTCACGATGGCGGCGCGCACAGCATCCCGCAGCAGCCCACCTGCATGGACCCGAAGCAGTGCCCGCGGATCCCCCGACTCGAGTGCCGCGGCGGCATTGTGCACGATCCGCGAGTTCACGCGGCGGAGCGCGTTGATCGCGACTCCGCCAACCAACCCGGTGACGAGTCCAACCAGGACGCCGAGACCCAGGCCGAGAACGCCGGTCGAGGCATGGGCTGTAGCGACCGCGGCGATGGTGGCGGGGCCGTACTCGGGATAGCGCACGGCACCGACCGGCAGGATGTCGTACTGGAGCAGCTCGAAGACCACGCCGAGCTGTAGCCCGGTCGGGATATCGCCAAGAATCGCGCCGGCCACCGTACCGGCCACGATCGGGCGCGCGATCATCATCTGGGGCAGGCTGACGAGATCGACGCCGACCAGGGTGCCCCAGACGAGGAGCGGGAGCAGCACCTCAACCAGGTTCACGTGAACTCGGCGACCGGCACGGGGCGCGCGGTGGGGACATCCTGAGCCGTGACTTCGACGCCTCGAGCGGAGAGCGCGCGCAGCTTCTTCGCCTCGTCCTCGGAGAGATAGACGAACCGCAACCGCTCGGTGCGCCCAGTCCGGTGATGGACGCCGCCGACGTTGAACCGGCGGACCTGGGGCGCGCGCTCGGCGAGCGCGACAGCCGTGTCGATATCGCCGACCAACAAGATTCCAACGCGTGAGTCCGCTTCCCAGGTCGACAAATCGTGCGCGGCCTCGTCAACCGAGGCGAACCGAACCTCGATGGTCGGAGGCACGCCCATGCGATAGAGGTCCTGCTCCCAGTCACTGCTGCGCACCTCGTCATCGACCAGGACGATGAATGTGACGTTGAGTGGCTGGCCCCAGCCCACCACGACCTGGCCGTGTATGAGGCGGTCGTCGATGCGATAGAGCGCCAGGGTCATGCGGCGGTCACTCGAATCGCTTTGCTACCGGCGTCCAGGGCTCGGCGAGCGGCTTCGTCCGGCGAGACGTCACGGTGAAACACGAAATCGAGCAGCATGGCCAGGTTTACCCCGGTGACCACGGCGATATCGGCATGCTGCTTGGCGTAACGCGCCGAGCTCGTGAAACAGGACCCGCCAGGCAGATCGACGAACAGGACGGCAGGCCCGGGCCCCACAGCGTCGCTGATCCGCTGCGCCAGCGCCTCGGTGCCGCAGCCTTCGTTCGACACGGGCGTCAGCGCGCCTTCGATGCCGGTGATGGCAGCGACGGCCGCGACCAGCGCCTGGGCCACCGCGGCATGCGAAACGATGATGCCGCGGAGGTCACTCATAGTCTTCCTCGAGGTACTGCTGCAGCTGCCCCTTCTCCCGCATCCGGCGAATCAAGCGCTCGTTGAACGAGTTTGCCGAGTCCACCCCGCTGTAGCGCAGGAGATGGTTCATCGCCACGACCTCGCAGATCACCGTCAGGTTCTTGCCGGGATTCAGCGGGACTGTCACGAGCGGCAGCGGCACGTCGAGCAGCTCGGTCTGCTGCTGATCGAGACCCGTCCGATCGTACTCGCGGGTGTTGTCCCAGTCCTCGAGCTGCACGACCACCTCGATGCGCTTCTGCTGGCGCACGGAGCGGATACCGAACAGCGCGTTGATGTCGATGAGCCCGACGCCGCGAATCTCCATGTAATGCCGGGAGATCTCGTGGCCGCGGCCGATCAGCACATCGTGGCCGCGCCGGGTGATGTGCACGACGTCGTCGGCGACGAGGCGGTGGCCACGCTCGACCAGGTCGAGCACGCACTCGCTCTTGCCGATACCGGACCGGCCGCGAAACAGCAGCCCGACCCCGAAGACGTCCGCCAGGGACCCGTGGACCGTCGTCCGCTGCGCGAAGGCATCATCGAGAAACGGCTTCAGCCGCCGGTAGAACTCGGCCGTCTTGAGCCGCGTGCGAATGACCGGGATGCCGCGCTCGCGGGCAAGCGGCACGAGATCATCCGGCGGCTCCTGCCCCTTGGTGATGACGATGCACGGCAGGTCATACGAGAGGAAGCTCTCGAGCGCCTTCCGGCGCGCTGCGGAGTCTTGTGCCGCGAGAAACGTGATCTCCGTCTCGCCGAGAATGTGAATGCGATCGGTGCCGACAAATCGCGCCGTGTACCCCGCGAGCACGAGCCCGGGACTGGACGCTTCCGGCGACCGTACCTCGCGCTGCAACCCGACTTCTCCCGTGAGCAGCTCGAGCTGCAACGGGTCGCCCTTCTTCGCCAAGAGATCTCCGACTTTGATCACGTCGCCTCGGGAGCTTTGGAGCGACGCGCGCGACGCGGACGCGTTTCTTTTTCGTCGAGCAGCTGGCGCTTGACGCGCGCGATCGCCTGGTCCAGCGCTGAACGCAGATCCGCCGCGGACGACTTCGCTACGTGCAGGCGACCTCTGGGCGTGTGAACCTCAACCTCCACTTCCGCCTCGCCGTGATCTTCACTGAAGGTCACCTGCGCGTGGTGCGGGCGCCGGGCGAGCTTCGCCACCTTCGCGACCAGCTCGCGCGCGTGCGCGCGCAGCTCGTCGTCGATCTCGGTATGACGGGCGGTAATGGTCACACGCATGAACTCAATCTCCTTTCTGTTCGGCGATAGTGCGCTGCAGGTGTGCGAGGGTCCCCCGTGCGGCGGAGTCCCATGACAACCCTTCCGCAAACGCGCGCGCCGCGCGACCCAGACGTTCCACGAGCGATGGGTCGGTCGCCAGCGCCAGCATGCGGTCGGCCAGCGCCTTCCAATCGCCATGCGGCACGAGATACCCCGTTTCTCCCTGTCGCACCGATTCCCGTAACCCCGGACTGTCCGACGCCAATGCGGGCGTGCCAGAGGCGGCTGCCTCGACGTTGGTGATCCCCCACCCTTCCTTAGGACTCGGGAACACCACCGCCCACGCGCGACGCAGCAACATGCGCTTTTCCTCTTCCGACACGAATCCACGGAACCGCACGGCGTCGCCGACGCCCAGTGCCTGCGCCTCGCGCTCGAGCCGCGGTCGATCGTCACCCTGACCGCAAATATCGAGCGACACTTCCGGGCGAACCTGCCGCGCGGCGGCAACCGCCCGCAGAGCGTACTCCACTCCTTTATAACGCTTCAATCGGCCAAGGTACAAGAACGTGGGACGTGAGGCGCGCGGCGTTGCCGGGTCGGGTCGATAATCTTGCGAATCTACTCCCGGGTGAATGACGAAGATCCGTTCTGCCGCTACGCCGCGCCGAACGAGATCGTCCCGCGTGCTCTCGGAAATCGCATGGAACGCTGCCGAACGATACGCCCACGGGATCGGCAGCTCCGCAGCCCAAACCGCGGTGGCCATGGGCGCGCTGGCCTCGGCAAATGCGGTTGTTCCAAACAAGTGCGGCACGATGGCCACGAACGGGAGATGTGTCAGCATGGGAAGAAAGAGTGGGACCTTGTTGATGTCCTCGACCACCACGTCGAAGGTCCGCTCGCGGAGGGTGCGCCGTACCGCTCCGCGACCGCGCAACGCGAAGCTATGCCG
Source organism: Gemmatimonadales bacterium (assembly GCA_035259785.1). Classification (GTDB taxonomy): domain Bacteria; phylum Gemmatimonadota; class Gemmatimonadetes; order Gemmatimonadales; family GWC2-71-9; genus 20CM-2-65-7. The sequence continues at coordinate 2,998 of DATFVZ010000134.1, read as the reverse complement.
CCCCCCGACGCGCCGCACGCGAATCCCGTCCACGACCGCCTCCGGCGCTGCGTCCGGCCAGCCGCTCGTGATGAGCTGTACGTCGTGCCCCCACCCGGCAATCCTGCCGAACAATTCGTGAAGATGGACCTCCGCGCCGCCGGCCTGTGGATTGCACCGGTCGTTCCAGTTGACCAGCAGGATCCTCACAGCGCGCCAGTCTCGCGCGCGACGGCATCGAGAACGCCATTGATGAAGGCCGGCGCACGGGACCCGGCGAACCAGTGCGCGAGTTTCACCGCTTCGTCGATGACCACCCGTGACGGCGTGGAGGCCTCGTCCAATTCGGCGAGCGCGAGGCGGAGAATGTTGCGCTCCACGACCCCGACTCGCTCCAACCGCCAATGCTCGGCCGCCTCCTTGATGCGCCGGTCGAACTCCGGCCGACCGGCGATGGCCTTGGAGGCGAGGTCCGCACCGCGGTCGTACCCTCCTGGCGCGCGGCCGTAGATCCACGCCACACGCGCGACGACCGCCTCGATCGAGGGCTCGCCGGAAAGCTCCCACGCATACAGTAGCTGGAGGGCGCGGGCCCGCGCCTTAGTCTCTGGGCGCTGCACCGAGCTTCTCCAGCGCGTCGGCGGTCTCGAGGGCCGCCTGCACCGCTTCGGCCCCTTTCCCAACGCGCGCCAACGCCTGAGTCTCGGTCTCCGTGGTCAGCACCCCGAACCCGACGGCGATGCGATGGGCCAGCGCCACATTGCCCAGGCCGCGCGCCGCCTCGCCCGCCACGTACTCAAAATGCGGCGTCTCCCCGCGAATCACGCAGCCCAGCGCGACGATCGCGTCATAGCGCTCGCTCGCGGCCGCCGCTTCCGCGACGACGGGAAGCTCGAACGCGCCGGGGACCCACGTCACGTCGACATTGCTGTCGGCGATGCCGCCCTGGCGCAGCGCCTTGCGCGCGGCATCGAGCAGCTGGTTCGTGATCGATCCGTGAAAGCGACTGACGACAATCGCCACGCGCCGCTGGCGGGTGGACGTGCGCGCGGCGGGCGGTGGACGGTGTGGCACGCTCAGTGAGTGAGAAAGTGGCCGAGCTTGTCCCGCTTGGCGTCGAGATAGCCGCGATTCTCGTCGGACGGCGCCGGGACGATCGGCAGCCGCTCGACGATCTCGAGCCCGTATCCCTCCAAGCCCACCAGCTTCATCGGGTTGTTGGTCAGCACCCGGATCGACGAGAGCCCCAAATCGAGCAGAATCTGCGCGCCGATTCCGTAGTTTCGGAGATCGGGCTTGAAGCCGAGCTTCTCGTTGGCTTCGACGGTGTCGTGCCCTTCGTCCTGGAGCTCGTACGCCTTGAGTTTATTGAGGAGCCCGATGCCCCGTCCTTCCTGATCCAGATACACGACAACGCCAGCGCCTTCCTGCGCGATCATGCGCATTGCGCTGTGCAGCTGCCAGCCGCAGTCGCACCGCGCCGAGCCGAACACGTCGCCCGTGAGACACTTGGAGTGCATACGGACCAGAATGCGTTGCTGGCCGGTGACGTCGCCGTAGACCAGCGCGATGTGCTCAGCCTCATCGACGTCGTTGCGGTACCCGACGATGCGGAATTCACCGAACGGCGTCGGCAGCCGCGCTTGGGCCACCCGGTGCACGAGGCGCTCGTGCTTGAGACGGTACGCCACGAGCTGCGCCACGGTGATGAACGTCAAATGGTGCTGCCTGGCGAAGCGTTCCAGATCGGGCCGACGTGCCATTGTGCCGTCGTCGTTCAGGATTTCGCAGATCACACCCGCCGGATACAGCCCGGCGAGCCGGGCGAGATCGATGCTCGCCTCGGTCTGCCCGACGCGCTGCAGCACGCCACCGGGACGCGCGCGCAGCGGAAAGACGTGTCCGGGGCGGCGCAGATCGCTCGGGACCGTGGAGGGATCGATCGCCACGCGGATTGTGGCAGCGCGGTCGGCAGCGGAGATCCCCGTGGTCACGCCGAAGCGCGCCGCGGCGTCGATGCTGACCGTGAAGGCGGTCTCGTGCGATTCGCTGTTATGCTCGGTCATCTGCGGGAGACCCAACGCGTCGCACCGCTCCGGGGTGAGCGGCATACAGATCAGGCCTCGGGCATGCGTCGCCATGAAGTTGATCATCTCGGGCGTAACCTTTTCGGCCGCCCCGATCAGATCACCCTCGTTTTCGCGACGCTCGTCATCCGCAACGATGACGAGCTTGCCCGCGCGAATATCGGCGATGGCTTTTTCTACATCTGAGAACGACATAGCTGCCTCACGTACTTTCCGAGAACGTCTGCTTCAACATGCACTCGATCCCCGCTGACCAACCTGCCCAGCGTTGTGTGCTCTCGCGTGAACGGCACCAATGACACCTGGACGACGCCCGCCTTGGGCAAGGCGTTTACCGTCAGGCTGACGCCGTCAATCGTGATCGACCCGTGTAACACGGTCGTTTCTGCGACCTCGCCAGGCACACGAATATCGACCAGCCACGCATCTCCATTCGACGCTGCCTCATTTGACGTCGCTCGTTCGACGACTCCAATGCCGTCAACATGGCCTTGCACGAAGTGTCCGCCGAGCCGATCTCCCGCGCGCAGCGCACGCTCCAAATTAACGAGTTGGCCCTCACGCCATTCACCGATCGTCGTGCGACCGAGGGTCGTCGCAACGGCGTGAACAACAAACCCACCCTTCAAGACGCGCTCGACTGTTAGACACGCACCGTTGACGGCAATGCTCTCGCCCTTCATCACACCCTTATACGGCGCGCCAATCAGCAGTTCAACGCCGTCTTTTTCGACGCCCTTCCGTTCGACGCCGTTGCTTATACGTCTCTTTATGACGCCAGTCGCATCGATTAAGCCGGTAAACATAGTTGCCTGTCCAGGACCAATAATGTATCAGAGCCGAGAGCACGTCGCTCCACGACGGTCCACCGTGGCGCTTCGGTGAGCGCAAAGGCTGGGACGCCCGGGAAGGCGGGCACTGCGGCTTCGCCC
>DATFVZ010000133.1:0-2578 GCA_035259785.1 Gemmatimonadales bacterium | reverse complement strand
CAGGGAGGGGACTTTCAGACGGCCGACGATTCACGTGCAAAGTTCAGGGTTTGCAATTTGGGCGATAGCAGTATTCTTGCGATGGATCGAGTCCCATGAGTCAATCACGCAGACATCAAACTACGATGTCTGCGCCACCACCCACCGGCTTGGTCCATTGGCGGCGACTGCCGCCCAGCCCACCGGGCAGATGGATGATGGCCGGGGGCGTCAATATTGCGATCTCCCGCAGCGCGTGAGACGGCAAGAATTGCTTTGAGCTCTACGGCCGCCGGGCCTGTCATTCAGCGTTGTCGCCGTGTGCCCGTGGCATGACATTCGCGAGAGCGATCAGCATTCCAATCGTGTGCCGACCATGCCTCCGCGGCCGCCGCCCCCGCCCAAGATCCTCGATCGTGTGCCATGCAAGTCAGAACAGCAATGAGGCCCGCAACCTTCGATCACTTGAGACCGAATACGAAAATGTCGTGGCCCGCGGCAACGGCGACGTACTGTTTGCCGTCCACCGCATACGTCATCGGCCCTGACGCAACGTCGGCACCTACCCTGGTTTTCCACAGAATCGCACCGGTTCTCGCGTCCAACGCGTAGAAATATCCCTCACGGCCGCCGGTGAAGAGGACGTCTCCAGCGGTCGTCAAAATGCCGCTGGACGTGATGTCGTGCATATCAAACGTCCAACGCTGTGCGCCGGTCTGTGGATCGATGGCGATCACGGCGCCGTGGGCGTTCTTCTCGTGCCAGGTGTTCATGTTGACGAACGGGGACGCCATCCCGGCCATGGGAGCTCTGCCGGGCACAGGTAATCCAATGCCTCCACGGAAGTCGCGTCCCGGCGTGAATTGGACATCCATCGGCGCGATGACCATCGCGGCGTTTCGCTGCGCGGACAGATAAAACAGACCAGTGCGCGGGCTGTACGACGGGGAGAACCAACTGGTGGCGCCGGGCCCATTCACCCCAGGGAATATCGGCGTCCCTGGAGGTGGCGGCGTCATGACCGGCCGGCCGTTTTCGTCGAGACCGCGTGCCCAATTGAGGTCGGTGAACGGGCGGCCGAGTAGGAACTTGCCCGTAGCGCGATCGAGGACGTAGAAGAATCCGTTGCGGTTGCCCCAGAGCATCAACTTTCGCGCGCTCCCGTTCCAGCTCGCATCGACCAGAACCGGAATCTGGACCGAGTCGTAATCGTACGGATCGTTCGGCGTGAACTGGAAATACCACTTCAGCTTTCCCGTGTCCGGGTCGAGTGCAATGACGCTTTCCGTGTAGAGGTTGTCGCCGGGACGCTGTGCCGGATTGAAATCTGGTCCCGGGTTCCCAGTGCCCCAGTACGTCAGATTGAGCTCCGGATCGTATGACCCAGTCAGCCAAACCGATCCGCCACCGTGCTTCCAGATGTCCCCGCCTTTGCTCCACGTCTCGTGCCCCGGCTCGCCCGGCCCAGGAACGGTGTGAAACCGCCAGGTCTCATTCCCGGTTTGTGCGTGATACGCGGCGACGAACCCGCGGATGCCGAATTCTGCGCCGGCAACTCCCACGATGACTTTGTCCTTTATCACCAAGGGCGCGAGTGTCATCGCGTAGTTGTCCTTCGCTTCGGCCACCTTCACCTTCCACAGGAGACGCCCGCTGATGGCATCCACCGCCACCAGGTGGGCGTCGATCGTCGCCATGAAGAGCGTCTCGCCAAGTATGGCCAAGCCGCGGTTGACCTGTCCGCGACAGCACACGTTGGGGACGGACGTTGGCGTGTAGCGATATGTCCAGAACGTTCGTCCCGATCTGGCGTCGAGCGCCAGGATATCGTTCGGCGGCTGCGTGACGTACATCACGCCGTCGACAACGAGCGGAGTCGTCGAGACACTCGTCAAGGTCTCGGCCTGGTAGACCCATTTGAGCTCGATATTCGCCACGTTCGAGGCGTCGATCTGTCCTAGCAGACTGTGGCGCTGACTGAAGTAGGTGCCCGAGTACGTCAGCCAGTTGTGCGGCTCGTCGTTGGCGCGAAGCAGGCGGTCGGAGCCCACCTGTGCGATCGCTGGACAGGAGATCAGGCAAAAAACAAGCACACGAAACGTGGCTGCTCGCGCCATACTCACTCTCCTCTCAGGGTCAAGAGATACGCAATGACATCGGCCAGCTCCTGCGAGCTGAGCTTCTCCTTGTACGACGGCATCGCCGATTCGCGGTTGACCCTATACTCGCGAAGGTCGGCCTTGACGAGCGCCACCAGACGCTCGCGTTCGTCGATGAGCTGCACGGTGTGGGTGTCTTCGTTGAGTCTGCGCCCGCTCACCACTCTACCGTCACGAGTAACGGCACGCACCGAGTTGGACGGCAGGATTGAACCGGTCGGGTCGAGTAGTGCCCGCTGCAGCGCATCGGCGGAACGGATTGCGCCGATGTCGCCCAGGTCAGGCGCCAAACGCGAGCCTTTCGCATTGACGCGATGGCACGTCATGCACGCCCCGGGTCCCTCGAAGACGGTCTTCCCGCGAGACGGGTCGCCGAGCGTGACCGACTGCGCATCGAAATCGCGCATGTTGCGGATGTAGGCGACGAGCATTGTGAGCTC
>DATFVZ010000132.1:0-13676 GCA_035259785.1 Gemmatimonadales bacterium | reverse complement strand
ATTCGTTTCATCTTGCAGCCGCAGTAGGGCCTCCGCTTCTTCCTCGATGCCCCGCTCACATGCAGATTTCCGGAAACCGACACCTCTCGTCGTGGGCGGCGTATTATGTCGTGCACGGTCTGTCCTTGAGGAACGTACGTGACTGCATTCGAAATCATGGGTTGGGCCTTGGTGCACTCGCTTTGGCAGGACGTGCTCGTCGCGGCGAGTCTGGCTACCCTCCTTGCCATTATCCCGCAGCGGGCCGCACGGACTCGATACGCGCTCACCACGGCGGCGCTTATCATCTTAATTGCTCTGCCGATCGCCACCGCGCTTCGTCCCGTCAACGCCGTCGATGCCGTGTCTTGGCTCACCGTGCACATCGGCGGGCAGATCGAGCCCACGCTGCCGTGGCTCGCGTCGTTGTGGCTCGCGGGCGTCGCAATCGTAGCGGTGCGTTTGACGTACCGCTGGCAGAGCACACGGCGCCTGGCACTGGCAGAGGCACAGCAGGTCCCGGCGCGCTTCCGGGAGGCACTCGCCCACCTGGCTGCCCGGCTGCGTGTGGCCCGGCCGGTGCGTTTGGTGGCGTCCACGTTGGTGCACGCCCCTGCGCTGGTGGGCTGGTTGCGACCGGTGATCCTCTTGCCCGTGAGCGTGGTGTTGGGGGGAGGGCTGACCCCGCTGCAGCTTGACGCATTGCTCGCGCACGAGCTGGCCCACGTGCGGCGCCATGACTACCTCGTGAACCTGCTGCAGTCGTTGATCGAAACGCTGCTGTTCTATCATCCGGCGGCGTGGTGGGTCTCGGCGCGCATGCGCGAGGAACGCGAGCAGTGCTGCGACGACCTGGCGGTCGCGGCGTGCGGCGATGCGCACACCTATGCGTCAGCCCTGGTCGCCATGGATCAGTTGCGAACTTCGCGGGCGCTCGTGCTTGCGGCGAACGGAGGATCCCTCCTCCATCGGATCAGCCGCTTGGTGCGGCCCGACCTCGCCGTGCCGAGCGGGCGGCGCTGGATGACCTGGCTTGCGATGTTGGCGCTGACGCTGACCGCGTTCCTCGGGGAGCAGTGGGGCCGGGCCGTGGTGTCGTCCGGAGATTTGCTCACACTCGCGACCGACGCCCGCCACGCCCGAGTACGCCATGACGCGGTGAAGCAGCTCGGCCGCACCAGGGACCCACGGGCCATGCACGTCCTCCTCGCCGTCGCGCAGCGAGATCCCAACAGTGATGTGCGGCACGAAGCCGTCCAGAGCCTCGGCACCGCATTCCCCGACACCGCGACTGTGCGCGTGCTCGCGCGGATTGCGCAGCACGATCGGGACAAGCGCGTCGCGAAGGAGGCGGTCGAAACGCTCGGGGAGATGAGAGACGGCCTCGGGCTGCGCGAAGTGGTTCAGATTGCGCGCACGCACCCCGACCCCAAGATGCGCCGCGAGGCTGTCGAGAGCATTCGCGATGAGGCGCCGAGGACCACCGCGCTCTCGATCCTCCGCGAAATCGCGCAGCACGATCATGACGCCGATGTTCAGCGCAAGGCGCAGCGCGCGGTCGCCAAGCTGACCGACCTCTAGCCCAGCACCCGGGCGGATTTCGTCACGGGACCCACGTCAAGGCGCGTCGTGCCTCCACGATCGCCGCAGACACTTTCTCCGCCCACTGCGGCTCCTGGCTCCGGAAGAGGGCGCCCGCCACCTCGATGAGAGCGCCGGCGCAATGCAATGAGAACCGTCGGCGCCACGGCGTGGGAACCAGGCGGAAATACTCCTCTACAAACGCCACCGCGGCGCTGCGTGCACGGTCCGGCGGCAAAGCGTCCAAATGGATCCGGCTCAGGATATACGCGAAGAGGTGCGCGGCATCGCGAACCGGATCACCCAGCACCGCCGCGTCGAGGTCGATGAACACGACGCGTTCGCCCGTCCAGAAGATGTGGTCGGGCTTCAAGTCGCCGTGGATCGGCGCCGCGGGGACTTCGTCGAGGCCTTGCACGACGGCGTCGGTGATCGCTCGCACTTCCGCGCTCGCGTCCGCGTACGCCCACTGCACCAGCGCCGACGCCCGCTCGAGCTGCTCGAGCTGCATCGCCAGAGGCGTGGTCTCCGTGATCGGCAATGGAGCCTGATTGAACGCGGCCACCGCCCGCGCGGCGGCGCGCACTGCGGCAGTCACATCGCCCTCTCGGAGCAGCACATCTCGCAGCGACGTGCCGGGAGCCTCCTCGACCACGAGCGTCCACAGGTCGGGCAGGTATGTAATCGGCCTGATGACCTCGAACGCGCCGTGCGCCTGGGCGGACGGCTCGGCCAACGACTGCAGCAGCCGGAACGTCGCCTCACCACTTTCGTTGTGGTAGACCTTGACGTAGCACCGCAGGCGCTCGCGGCGCCCGCTCACGGAGTCGCGGGCCGTGACGGTGTATCGCAGGGCGGCAGCTATCTCGGTGCGGTACCGCGTCGTTTCGAGCCGCCGATCCTCGGTACGCCACGCACCAGCCGGCAAGCGGGAGAAGAGCGTGGGCTCGAGGCTTTGCAGCGCCTCCCCCATGACGAGACACAGGGTGGGCAGCCGGCGGTCGAACGGGAACACCTCCACGATCATTTGCAGGTCTGGGAAGAACTCCACTGGCTCGAACGTCTGCCACTGCTCCGGAATGTTCCGCCCGGCGCCGGCTGCTTGCAGGGATCGCCATTTGCGTTCGGCTACGCCCGGTCGGGCGTATACGAGCGCGGTGACCCATTGATTCCACCGCCGTCCGGAGCTCGCTTCGACCACGCGCAGTAGGTACTGGAGGACGCAGCGCTTCCGGGACTGGCGGCACCGGAACCGCGCGGGCGAGCACTCCTCGATGTGATAGCGTCTGCCGGCGATTGGCCTCAAGCGCGCGCGAAACACGTCGAGCATCAGGCCCGGATCGGTGAGTGTCGCGAGCGCCGGGAAATCGGGATCGGTCGGGAACCGGAAGTCCTGGGTGAGCACGTGCGGTGACACCCTTCTAGCTTGCAAGTCCTGCCGAGGCCTGCGGCAGGCTGAGCTCATACAGCTGGCGGTATCGGGGACTGCGCCCTACCAGCTCGGCATGCGTCCCGCGATCGACCACGAGACCGTCCTCGAGCATCAGCACGAGATCGGCATTCACTGTCGATGGCAGGTCGTGCGTGATCATGATGCAGGTCTTGCCAGCCATCAACCGATCCAACGCTTCGCGCACCTTCTGTTCGCTCTCGACGTCAAGCGCCGTCATGGGCTCGTCCAGAATCAGCACTGGTGCATTGCGGATCACCGCTCGGGCGATGGAGATCCGCTGCCGCTGTCCGCCAGAGAGCGTGGTGCCACGCTCCCCGATCACTGTGTCGTATCCGTCTTCCAGTTCGCGAATGAATTCATCGGCGTTCGCCACCCTGGCTGCGGCGATGAGCTCGTCCGGATCCGCCTCGGGATTTCCGTAGGCGATGTTCTCCCGAATGGAAGCGCCGAACAGAATCGATTGTTGGAGGACGGTCCCGATCTGGTGCCGCAGCGACTCACGCCGGTACTGTCGAATGTCGATGCCGTCCACGAAAACCGCTCCCTGCCGCGGCTCGTACAGGCGCAATAGCAGGCTGGCAAGTGTTGACTTCCCCGCGCCCGATGCCCCCACCAACGCCAGGCGTTGACCCGGGGCGAGGCTGAAGGACACGCCTCGCAACACCTCTCTGCCGTCTCCGTAATCGAAGGAAACGTCGCGGAACTCGATGGCGCCACGAAGGTGCCCCGCGTCAATCGCGTCGGGGCGATCCTTGATCTCCGGCTCGATATCCAGGACCTCCGTCAGGCGATCCGCGCTCGCCATGACTTTCGACAGGCTGGTCGAAAGCCGAGCCATCGCCTTGAGCGGTTTGTAGGCGTTCGTCACGTAAGCGACGACGAGAACCAGTTCCCCGGGCATCATGCTGCCGTTGAGGACTTGCAGCGCGCCGTACAGTACCGCGACCGCCGACCCGAGCGCGGTGATGATCTCGGACGATCGAGTGGCGGCGGCCTCCAGCCGCGCGATGCGGATGCCCTCGCGCAGGGTCTGCGCGGTCGCCGTGTCGAACCGCTCCGCTTCGTGCTTCTCGCGCGCGAATGCCTGCACCAGCGCCATGCCGTACAGGGTCTCGTTCATGCGAGAGGCGACCTGCGCCTCGTGACGCCGCTGCTTGCGCGCCGAAGCCCTGGTCTTGCGATAGAGATGCAGCAGGGTGTAGCTGAGGAACGGCAGCGTGGACAGGGCGATGAGGCCCACTCTCCAATTGAGGGCGAGCAGGATGGCGAACATGCCGACGACTGACACGAGCTCCGAGGAGAACTTCAGCAGGGACTCCACGAACAGCGCGCCCAGGGCGCTCGTGTCCGACGAGATCCGGGTGATCAGATCCCCTGACCGGGCCTTGTTATGGAAGGAAAGCGACAGCCGTTGCAAATGCGCGAACAGCTCGCTCCGGAGCGTGTAGACGATGCGGTGCCCCACGGACGAGGTGATGAAAACCTGCAGGTAGGAGAACAACGCCCCGAACAGTGCGATCAGCACGATCCCGCCGGCTGCCAGCGTTACGAGCATCACCGTGTCGTCGCCGACCGCGCGCCCCAACGGCGCCAGGTAGGACGGCAACGGATGATTCAGGATGCCGTGATCGATGATGATTTTGAGCGGCCACGGCTGGAGGAGGTCGGCGACGGCGACGCCCACGGAACACACGCCGGCCACCGCGAGCCGCCATTTGACGAGCCCCAACTGTCGCGCAAACAGTCGATGAAAGGACGTCACGCTGCTTCCACTTGTCGCAAGGCCGCGCGCGCGCGCTCGGCAAAGCGTGGCACGAGGATCGGCGAGGCCGCGGGATCCCGGCGGCACACGTTCGAGATCTTCCGTGTAAGCGTGAGGCTGTGGTAGAACGACACGTTGCGTGGAGATACGTGCGGCATGGCGGCAAGGTAGGTCTCTCGAAACGCCGCCACCCAGCTCCCGGCGTGCGGCAGCAGCGCGTCGTCCACCAGGCATGACCGCTCCAACTGGGCTAGGAAGTGGCCGGCATCGTACGCGGGATCGGTGTACCCGAACCGATCCAAATCGAGCAACACCAGCCGCTCGCCCGTCCACACGAACTGTGCCGATCCCAGGTCGCCGTGCACCGGCGCGGGGTCAGCGGGATCGAGCGATGCGGCCAGATCCTGCAGGTCGTTAAGCAGCGGCTCCACCACATCGCTCATTGGCGGCCAACATTTCGCGAGGCGATCGGCTCGCGCCTGCGTCACGGCAACCAGCTCGTCCGCTGTCGTGCGCTGCTCCGGCACGATCGGCACGCGATGCAGGTCGGCGACCAGCCTGGCGGCCTGCCGCAGAAGCTCGGGCTTCCGCTCGTCCGCGATCCGGTTCAGGAACTCCCCGTCGAACCACGGAAACACGAGCATGCGATCGTGCGGGATGTACCGATACGGCAGGCAGACCAGCCGGTGGTTCGGCTGGAGGTACCGGCCCAGCGCTTGCGCGTGCGCCCAGACTCGCTCACCGAAGTCGTCCGCATACACCTTCAGCGCGTAAACACATTCTTCACCGGCGCTCGAGCGGAGCTGAGCCTGTACGACAAAGCGATCTGCATGTACCCGCTGCACCGTGCAGTGCACGCTGACGGGCCGGAAGCCGGCAGGCAGACCCTCGTCGAGGAACCGGTGCACTGCATCTTTCGCCCCGTCCTCGTCGAGGAGACACGCCAACTGCGCCCGCAAGGCGGCGCGTTGCGTGCTCGTGGGATTGAATCGAAAGCGCATCAATCCTCCCCGAGCCAGCGCGAGAGATAAGCCGTCAACCGCGCAGCTCCATCGAGCGAGGGGACGATCTCGCGCACGTGCCGTGTGTGAGCAAGCCGATCACAGTGCAACGCCCAATCCAAGGCTTCGGCGAGGCTGGTACCGTCCAACGCGTCGGGGTGGATGCACCGCGCCAGGCCATGCGAGGCCAACGCTTCAGCGCGGATCCGCTGCTCGACCTTCTGTGTCTCTCGCGGCACGATTACCAGCGGGCGGGCTACGAGGAGCGCTTCGCATACGCTGTTGTAGCCTCCCATACTCACGATCGCGTCGGCCGCTCCCATGAGCTGGAGAATGTCGGCTCGCGATACGACACCGCACGTGGCCGTCGCACGGGCCCGGAGCACGGCCTGCTGGTCGGGAGGCATGAACGGCCCGGTGACGAGGATCGCGTGCAGATCGGGAACGGATGCCTGCAGGCGCTCGACAGCCGCGCACGCGGCCTCGAGCACGGGATAGCCATCGAAGCCGCTGCCCACTGTCGCCACCACCAGCGGCCCATTCCGGGGCAGCTGGTGCCGCTCGCGCACCTCGGCGGGATCGATCGTGGGCGCCTCCCGAACTACGTATCCGCAGTAATGCAGCTTCGGGCGGACCGACTCCGGAATGGCGTACGCTTCCGCCACGTCAAACAGCTTGGCCGACCCGTACACCGCGATGCCGTCGTACAGATCCTCGAGCGCCTCATACACTCCCAGCTCGCGCCACGCGGCCCGAATCCGGTCAGCATCATCCATGATGTCTCGCAGCCCGAAGACGAATCGCGTGGTGGGACACCGCTCTTTGAGCGCGTATAGACCATCGCGAAACTCTCCCTTGGAGCCCAGCGGCTCATGGTCGACCAGGACGAGCTCCGGCGCCAGCGCCAGCGCCGCCTCCCGTAGGATTTGTCCGCGGATCCGCCGAAAGCGATGCCTGGCGACCTCCTGATCGTCCTTCTGATAGGTGCAGGGCTTCAGCATTTTGGGCAGCTTGATGTAATCGCATCGATCGGGCAGCTCGAAGTTTCCGGCGATGGGCGACTTGGTCGCGATGTAGGCGACGCAGCTCGGAAAGCGCGCCAGGAGATGGCGCGCAATCGTCAGTGTGCGATTGATATGGCCCAGCCCGTGGTGATCCTGCGCGTACAGCAGGACCGTGCGAATGTCGCTCGACCCCGTCCCTGCTCCTATCTCGGGCCCCGTCACTTGAGCCAGCGCGGCGTGGAGCCGTTAGAGCCGTTAGAGCCGTTAGATCCGTTAGAGCCGTTAGATCCGTTAGACCCGTTAGACCTTGCCGGCACCGAAACGCCCAGCAACTCCTCCAGAAGACCGGGAAGGCGGTTGAGGCCGCCCACATCTATACGGCTTCGGCTCGCTGGTGGCGCACCCAGATCGCGCGCGAGCCACTCGCTCAACGCCTGCGGCGTCAGTTTATCGGGATGCAGCACGTCGATTAAGCCGAGATCTCGCAGGCGTTGCGCCCGGATCATCTGCTCGGTCTCGTACACGCGCGGCACGATGAGCGCGTGCTTCTCGAACGAGAGCACCTCGCAGATCGTGTTGTATCCGCCCATGGCGACAATCCGGTCGGCCCGCTGGATGAGCGCCACTGGGTCGGCTAGAAATTCGAGAACGTCGCAGCGCGGATTGCGTTGCGCGCGCTCCAGCAAGCACCGTCGCGACTCAGCCGGCATGTATGGACCGGTCAGGACGAGGCCCGTCGTATTGAGCGGAAGGTCCGCGGCGACGAACGCCTCGGCTAGAGCGTATCCGTCCACGCCGCCGCCGACCACGCAAAGGACCAGTTGTGCCGGTGCCGGTGCAACATTGGCGAGCGGCCGTGCCGCCTGGGGCCCTGCAAACGCGAGCCGGGGACACTGATCGAGATAGCCCGTGTATCGAATCTTGCTTTCAAGCCCCTTGAAGACCGCGTATTCGCGCACCGGGTCGAAGACTAACGGATCTCCGTAAATCCAGATGGCGTCGTAGTACTCGTGCAGGGCGTCTATTACTCCCTCGGCACTCCACTGGCGCAGCACGGTGTCCGGATCCTGCAGCACTTCGCGCAGTCCCAGGACGCAGCGCGTCGGACCGTCCCTGCGAATGTTCTTGAGGGTGCGCCGAAGCTCTCCGCCCGCGCCGAGCGGGAGGTGGTCGACCAACAGGACGTCGGGTTGGAAGGTCTGGAGCGTATTGTGAATCACTCTGCTGCGCAGAGCGATCAACTCCGCGTCGGAGAGATCGAGGCAACGCGCGTTGAGCGCCCCATTCGGACCCTCGCGGAGGCCGGGAAGCGTGACGCAATCACATCCCTCGGGCAGCGGGATTGCGCCGGCTTGCCAGGCCTCGGCCACCATCAGAATTACGGGGTGCATGCCAGACTCGCGCAGGGCGTGCGCGATGGTGGCGTTGCGCCGGATGTGGCCGAACCCGTTCATCCCCTGTGAGTACGTCGCGATCCGGGGCCGCGGCGGCTCGCGCCCAGCGAGCGGCGGCACACGCCACGCCGGATCCGCGTGAGGAAACTCCAGCGCTGGCGACGCGCGCATTCCGTCGAGGAGCTCCCGAATCTTGTCCAGCTCCTCGGGCGTGGCGGAGGTCGTAGACAGCGCGTGGAGCGCCCCTTCGAGGACCTCTACGATCTTGGGTCCGCCGTTTTTCTTTTTCCACTTCCCCATGCGCATCGCCTAGAAGCGCCAGAGGTATTGGAGCTTGAAGAAGAACTGGCGCCCCACCGACATGTCCGCTGACTGACTGCGAATGACGTCGGTTCCGGAGATCGCCAGGTTCTCGTGCTCGTCCCTGTAGCCTATGTACAAGGCCGTGCCCGGGTGCACGAGGTACGTGAGGATCACGTCCGCGGCCCACTTCCGTTTGCGCGGATCCTTCTCGTCCACGAGCGCGGTGTTGAGGTCGTCCCACCGGAAGTCCACGATCGCTCTGAGGGACAATGCCCGGCTGAACTGATAGCTGAGCTTTTCCCGAACCTTACGCTCGGTGAAGTACTTCTCCGATCCGCCGATGGTCCACAGCGTGCTTTCGAGGTAGGTCTGCGACCATTTCATGCGCGAGGTCGGGCGGAGCGTCGCACCCAGCTCCACCTCGAGGGCATCGCCAAGGGCCGGGTCGAGCCCCTTGGCCGGATCATGGTTTACCGCGGTGCCCCAGGAGAACGAGAGATCGAAGGTGGCCCTCTTCCATCGCTCGGTGCCCAGCTGGACCCGGTTGGTGTGCGGGCGGAACTCCACCCCTTCGAATAGCTCGAACGCTTCGATGCGTCTGACTCGGAACTTTGTATGGCCCGTGAGCTCGACGGTGAACAGGCCCTCGAGCTCTCGGTCGAGCAGCTGGCTGGTGGTGTGGTCCCACAGGAACGAACCCGAGATGCTCGGACCGTACTTGGTAACGAGGCCATCCGGCCGGAAGGTGTATTCTGCCGCCTGCGTGGTCTGCCGGTAGCCGACCCGCTTCACGAACCCGAGCGGGGCGTCGAACTCCGGAGTGAACGACTCGTAATTGCCCGCATAGTCGAAGTGCCGCGACGCCCAGGACACATCGGCCAGCGCGCCCCAACCGTCGACACGCCCACCTTCGTGCGCACCATTCTCGCTGCGCATCACCTGTCCCGTGAGCGTTAGGTGCTTACCCCTCCGCCACCGGCCGTCGAGCGAGTACATCCGGTCGAACTTGAAGCTGGTCAAGAACTCCCGGTCGGTCGCCAGCACGCCCAGGTGCGACTCCTTGCCGATCTCCCGCTCCACCCGAAAGGTGCCGATCCAGGCGTCGTGGCCGAAGGCTGGGTCGCCGTCCTCGACGGGCGCGCGGTCGTTCATCGCGATCGCCCCGAGCGCCCAGCGGCCCATCTTGCCGGTCGCCCGCAGGCCTACCCCCGGATCGACGATCCGCCGCGAGAAGAACAGCTCCACGGGCGTCAGGAAATAGCCCGCGTTTTCGAGGAAAAACGGCCGCTTCTCGGGAAACTGCACCTCGAAGCGCTGATTCACGGTCACCTGCGGATCGTCGGTTTCGACTTGACTGAAGTCGGGGGTCACGGTCGCATCGAAGGTGAGGGCGTCGCGCACGACCATCTTCGCGTCGGTCCCGATGCGCTGGTCCCCTTGCTCCAGGTGACCCGGAATGTGCTTGTCGAACACCTGCGCCCGCGCCACCATCGAGTACGGGTTCACCTGCATGTTCCGTCCCGGTGAGATCTGGGCCAACCCCGGGAGGGGAGCGAACTGAGGGACGAACCCCTTCCGCCGCTTGGTGATGTGGGGCCAGTAGGCCTCCTCGTTGGTGCGCTGGATGACGCGTCCGACTGCGACGCCCCAGACCTGCACCGAGTCTCTCGAGAAGCGCAGGCTGCGAAACGGGATCGTGATGCGCACGACGTAGCCGCTGTCGGTCAGCGTTCCGTCGGACGACCAGACCGTATCGAAGCTCTTGTCGTCGTCCTGCCCTTCGGTGCGGATGCCGTCCTCCTGCACACCCAGCGGATTGGTCGCGAAAAAGTAGGCGCGCTTGCGGTCGTGAAAGGTGTCGAGAAAGATGACCACCTGGTCGTCGTCGCTGATGGACTCGCGCCGGGCGATGTTGGCCCGCACCTTCGCGGGATCGTCCGAGCAGACGAAAACGACGTACAAGTTCGCGTCGTCGTATGAGAGGTAGGCGGTCGTCGGCCGGCTGACCGGCGTCCCGTCGCCCGGCTCGCGCTGGCGGAAATCGGTCACGGCGAGGCCCATCGCAGACCGGACCACCGCGCTCGACCCGTTCTCACCGTTGGATCCGTGCCCGTTGTGGAGCAAGGTCTCCAAGTTGGGCGGCCCCGTCACGCGGGGTATCTGAAACACGGTGTCCGGCGTTGTCGCGGCAGGCGTCTCCGCGGTGGCCGACGGTGCTTGTGGCAGGCGTCGGGCCGTTATCGAGGACGGAGCCTGGGCGGCCCCAGATCTCGCCGCCAAGAGCCACGCCGCCCACATCAGGATAGTGACGGAACGCATGGTGCCCTCTGTGACGTCGTTGTGACAAAAGCGGCGGGGGCAAAGCGTATGCCCGGCACGCGCAGGCGGTGCAGCAACAGCATCGACAAACGAACGTGGGGCAAACTGCGGTCAGTCATGGCTTTGGAGCGACTCTTCGATCCGAGACTTGAGCTTTAAGTCCTCGAGGGCGAGATGCAGCGTGTTGCGAGCCGACCACACGTCACGCGCGGCAGGTTTCGTATCGAATCACAGAGTCTTGGGTCGCACGACAAGCTGCCATCAACCATAGGGTTGGAGCAGTACATCGAGCTCCTACCAAATCGATCGGGTCGTTCACCGAGACGTAGTGGATTGCCGGCCGACCCGAGTGTTGTGCCAGCGCGAGACGCCATGTGTTGCGCGCTGGCCACATTCGTTCCTTATCGAAACGCAATGTGTCGCGAGCCGGCGACAGGCCGTCGATCGAACATCAGCGGGCGATGATCTCCGACGATTCTGCAAACACAAACGGCCTGACATTTGTCAGGCCGTTCGCCGGGATCGCCGTCAAATGGAGGATCCTACTTCCGAGCCGCCGCCTCCTGTGCGCGGTCACCGATAACCAGGCCGGTGCCCGCCACCTGGGCTGCCACCTCGCGACGTAGCTCACGGATCTCTTCCGTGGTGCGTCCCGCCGCTCGCAGCCGACGATTCATCTCGACGGTTTTAACCGCAGCCTTCAACGTGCCGAGCGCGAGCGTCGCGCACTGCGGGCGCGATTCTGCGATATCACGGCCGAGGAGATCGAGCATCTCTTCGTATGAGAACGCGAGCACCTCTTCGAACCTCGGCTTGAGTTTGTTCATGCGCTCGGACAGGATCGACGCGGCCGCCTGGCTCAGCGTGCAACCAACACCTTCGAAGCTCACCGAGTCCACGCGGTCCTCACCCGCTGCCCCTTTGAGGTACATCGTGATGATGTCGCCGCAGCCCGGGTTGCCGCCCGGAATGTGAGCGTCCGCGTCCGGAAGCTTCCTGCGGTGCCGTGGCCGTTGATAGTGATCGACCAGCCAGGCGACGCGCGTCTCCCGATCCACTAGGGCTTCTCCACCGGGGCGCGCACGGTATTCCCCCACTCGGTCCATGAGCCGTCGTAGTTCCGAACGTTGGTGAAGCCAAGGAGGTAAGTGAGCGCGAACCACGTGTGCGACGAACGCTCCCCGATCCGGCAGTACACGATCACGTCGCCGTCCTGTTCGAGGCCGTTCTCTTGCTGATAGATCGTCCGCAGCTCGCTCGCCGGTCTGAAGGTGTGCGTCTCGGGATTCACTGCTCTGCCCCACGGAATGCTGCGAGCGCCTGGGATATGCCCGCCCCGAAGCGCGCCCTCATTGGGATATTCGGGCATATGCAGCCGCTCGCCGCGATATTCCTCGGGGCTGCGGACGTCCACCAACTGGTTGCCGCGCCTGACGTGCTCCAATGCCTGATCGCGGAACGCGCGGAAAGCACTGTCGTCGCGCTCGGAGACGACGATGTTTCCCTCGGCGTACCGGGCCACAGTCGTCACGAGCTCGCGACCCTCTTTTGCCCAGCGCAGCCTCCCGCCGTCCATCACACGCAGGTTCTTCACGCCGAAGAGCCGGAACACCCAGAACGCATAGGTCGCCCACCAATTGTTCTTGTCACCGTAGAAGACAATGGTGGTGTCGTTGTTGATCCCCTTCGAGCGCAACAGTCGCTCGAAGCGTTGGCCGTCGATGTAATCGCGGATCAACGGATCGTTGAGATCGGTAATCCAGTCGATCTTCACGGCTCCGGGAATGTGACCTGTTTCGTAGAGCAAGACATCCTCGTTCGATTCGACGAGCCGCACCTTGGGATCACCAAGATGATCTGCCACCCATTGAGTCGAAACAAGAACTTCGGGGTGTGCGTACCCGCGCGCCGCGATATCGGCGACGGGCGCTACCAACTCAGGCATAAATCCCTCCCTGGAATGTTTTTGCCGTCCCCAAACCCCAGGCCCCAAGCGCCGGGCCCTGAAAATGAAAAGCGACCGGCCATCTCCCGGTTCCCTGGGTGCCGGTCGCGCGATTCGTGAAAGCGGTTACGCTAAGACGAAACCCACGCCGCCACCACCCCGGTGAGGCCCATTCTACAGGGGCAGACCTTCGTCATGATCGCCATGCTCGCAATAACGATCTACCGTGGCGCGATGTCAAGGAATACACCCTTGGGACACTAGATCGGCTCGTTTTCAGGGACTCACTTGAACGCACCATGTCGATCCTCCACGTCGCCATCACCGGAAAAAACAAGCGCCACCTCGCTGCCCTCGGCCCCAAGCTGCGCGTCGTCGTTGCCGGATTTCGAGAAGACAAGCACGGCGCAATCGTCGATGCGTATGTCCGGTCCGACAAGGTCGAGTGGCTGAAGCGGCAGGGTTATGGGGTGACACGCCTGGAGGCGATCGACGCACCGGACCGCACCCGCCAGGCGCAAGAACATGCCGCCGTGAACCGGCGACTCAAGAAAGGACGTTACGGCGACGTCATCTGGGGTGGCGGCTATCTCAGTGTCGATGAAGTCGAGAAAGCCATAGTGATTGGAGAACAGAATCACGGCGCGTACTTCGAGCGAATTGCATTGCCGAATCTGACATGGGAAAAACGCCGCGTTCATGCGTGCCGCATCGGCAAGGGCAACGGCAAGAGGCGCCCGGCAGTCTGCTTCATCGGCGGAGTGCACGGACGGGAATGGGGCGGGCCGGACATTCTCATCTATTTCGCGGTCCGGCTGCTCCGCGCCTACCGCGACAAACAGGGCTTTGGCCGCGGGAAGCGGCGCGTCTCGGCGGCGCAGGTCAGGCGGTTAGTGGAGACGATGGACATCGTGCTGCTGCCGCAGGTCAATCCC
>DATFVZ010000131.1:0-2122 GCA_035259785.1 Gemmatimonadales bacterium | reverse complement strand
GTCGCCCTTCTCGATTTCGAGTCCCCATTCCGCAATCGCGCCGAGTGAGGAGACAAAGCCGAGCTGCGGGATCACGCAGTCCATCGCCAGCGTCTGTTCTTCCTTGGTCTTGTTGTTGTAGATGGTCACGCGCTCGATCTGGCTGGACCCGCTGATTTCCTTGAGCTCCCAGAATGTGCGGAGCTCCATCTTGCCTGCCGTCGCCAGCGCGTGCACCTGCTCCACAGTCGCCTGGTGCGCGCGGAAGCCGTCGCGCCGGTGAATCATCACAATCGATTTCGCGATGCCCTGAAGATTCACGGCCCAATCGAACGCCGAGTCGCCGCCACCCACAATGAGAATCCGCTTGCCGGCAAAGGCCCGCGGATTGAGCACGCGATCAAACAGGCCTTTGTCGTTCCATTGATCGACGTCTTTCAGCGGCAGCTTGCGGGGTGTGAACGCGCCGATACCGCCGGCGATCAGCACGGTACGCGTGGGGTACTCGTCCTTGTCGGTGACGATCGTGAATAGCGGCTTCCCGTTTTCCTCGCCGCGGCGCAGCCCCACCACCTTTTCGGCGAGATGCACGGGAGGCTTCCACTGCAGTCCCTGGTCCGCGAGCGCCTTCACCAGGTCTTTGGCGAGAATCTTGGGGAAGCCCGCGACGTCGAAGATGTACTTCTCGGGATACAACGCCGTCAGCTGGCCGCCGACCTGGTCGAGGTTGTCGATGAGGCGATGCGACGCGCCGCGCATGCCGGCGTAGAACGCCGCGAACAGCCCGGTGGGGCCGGCTCCAATGATCGTAATATCTTTCGCGTCTTGCATCGCGCGAACGCTAGCGTCCTAATGGCCCTCGGGCTACTGGCTTGCGCGAGCCATAGAGCGAGCCAGCGCGCGGCCCTGGGATGGAGCCTCGGCGGGGAAGCCCACGTATTCGTTGCCAGCGACAGATTCGCGCGCGATTTCTACCACGAGTTGACCGGGAGCCGGCATCTCGCCGACTCGTTGGCGCGACGGTCGCTCATTTCCGTGGACGCGAAAGGGAGCCGCAGCGCGACAGTGTTCTCGCTCAGCGGCGCGGCGTCCGCTCGACTGACTCTCGCTCGCTTCCACGCCCCGCGGCGGTGCGGTGTTGAAGGGATAGTCAGCGAACTTGTCCTTGCGTTTGCACCGGGCGCCCGGAGCGGTCTCGGCGTCCCGCCATCGCACGTGACAGTCGTCGCGCTCCTCGAAAGCGCAGGGTTTGAACGCCCGCCCGACACCATCCCCGCGCCAGCCCTTTCTCGCCGGAGTGCCCTCGGTCTGGTCAACCGTGTTGCCGAGCACGCGGCGGGCGATGCCCCGCTGCTCCGTCCGCTCGCGCTCGACGCCGATCAGGCGACCGACGCCGGTGAGGTCATCGTCGCGGGCGCTCAGTATGCAGTGGGATTTCGGGCTCGGGTGATCGAGAGCGAAGACACGCTCCTCGTCACCGGCGTCGCGGCTACCGACTCGGAGTTGCGCCACCTGCGATGGGTCATCAGGCCCCAGCGCACATTGCTGCAGGGCGGCGTATTGGCCGTCCCTCGTGTCCGGTACTCGATACGGGGACGAGTGGCGAGCCCTAGCGGTGGAGCACTGCTCTTGATCGATGAATTCGCCGATGTAGAAGCACGGCGCTCGCGGGCGACCGCCGTCGAAGCAGCCACCGGCCGCGTCTTCGCGGCGCAGCCGCTCGCGCTTCGCTGTCCCTGACGGTAGGTTCGGCGCGTGAAGATCTATACCAAGACCGGGGACGCGGGCGAAACGGGACTCTTCGGCGGCGGCCGAGTGGCGAAAGACGATCCGCGCGTGCAAGCGTATGGGCACGTGGACGAGCTCAATGCCACGCTCGGCTTCGCGGCTGCACTCGATCCGGCGAGTTTTGAGTCGGAGTTCCTGCAAGGCATTCAGCGCGATCTGTTCGCGATCGGGTCGGAGCTCGCCACGGCAAATGCCGCGAAGGTACGAGCGCAGCTTGGCGCCGAGCGGGTCAGCGCCATCGAGCAGGTGATCGATAAGCACGAAGCGACGCTCATGCCGCTAAAGAACTTCATTCTACCTGGCGGCACCCCCAAGGCAGCGGCACTGCATGTCGCGCGAACAACGTGCCGGCGCG
>DATFVZ010000130.1:0-24141 GCA_035259785.1 Gemmatimonadales bacterium | reverse complement strand
TCAACGCGAGTACTCCCGCCTCGACCATCGTCAGCGCAAACAGCAACCGGTCGGAGAAGCCGACGGTCTTGAGGACCGCGATCTCACCCGTGCGCTCGCGCGCGCTCATCATCATCGCGTTCGCGGTCACGAGCAGGATCGCGAAGACGACGGCGAGGCCGATCGTGCTCATGAGAAAGCTCACGTTTCCCCACATGGTCGCGAAGCTCGCCTGAAACTCTTTTTCCGTGCCGGTCTTGGTGGGGGAGCTCGAGTTCCGGAACATGTCGTCGATCGCCTTGGCGATCTGTGGCGCATGCGCCGGGTCGTCGATTTCCACGATATACCAGCCCGCAATGCCGGCGCGTCCGATCCGCTCGTCGAAGTACTCGTGATGGAACACCAGCGCGTCATCGCCGAGTGACGGGTCGCTCGGCGTGTAGACCGCGTCGACGGTGAAGGTCCAGTCGCCGGGGAAGATCGTGCCCTGGAGCGTGACGTTCTGGCCGACCTTCCAGCCGAACTGTCGCAGCAATCGCTTGCCGATCAGCGCGCCCGTCCGGTCCCGCAAGAACGCTTGCTTCTGGTCCTCCGGGATAATGAACTCGGGATACATCTTCAAATACGACTCGGGGTCCACGGCGAAGTTCGCGAAGAAGCTCTTGCCGTCGCCATAGCGGCCGCCGAACCAGTTGGCCCAGGACAGCCCCGTGACGCCCGGCAACGCTTTGATGCGATTGCCGTACGCGAGCGGGAGCACGAACACGATCCCGGTGGCATTCGTGGTGACGAGCCGCCGCGCGCCGCCCAGCTGCGCGGTCGCGGCGAGGGTCGTGGTGACGCTGCGCAGCGACGCGAACAGGAACAACGCAAGGGCCACGCTCAGGATCGTGAGAATACTTCTGAGCTTGTGGCGGCCGAGGTTGGCGAGGACCAACTGGAGGTACTTCACCGCACCGCCGCGACTGAGGCCGAGCGTGGCTTCTCGATCAAATCGCCCTTCTCGAGATGCAGCGTCGTCTTCGCGCGCTCCGCCGCGTGTGCATCGTGCGTCACGATGATGATTGTTTTGTTGAACTCCTTATTGAGCCGCTGGAGCAGCGTCAGCACTTCCTGTGAGCTCTTGGCGTCGAGCTGCCCGGTCGGTTCGTCGAGCAGCATCACGGTCGGATCGGCGACGATGGCACGCGCGATCGCGGTCCGCTGCTCCTGGCCGCCCGAGAGCTGGCGCGGGTAATGACCGGCGCGGTCGGCCAGACCGACCACGTCGAGCGCGATCTTCACACGCTCGTCGCGATCCTTGCCCGAGAGGTTGGTAAGCAGGAGCGGTAACTCGACGTTCTGATACGCCGTGAGCACCGGCAACAGGTTGAAGGACTGGAACACGAAGCCGATGTTCCGCGCCCGCCATGCCGCCAGCTGTCCGGCCGTCATTTCACTGACCTGGGCGCCGTTCACGCGCACCGTGCCGCGCGTCGGCTTGTCGAGCCCGGCAATGAGATTAAGGAGCGTCGACTTGCCGGATCCCGACGGTCCCATCAGCGCCGTAAAGCTGCCGGCCTCGATGTCGAGATCGAGCCCACTGAACACGTCGATGCGCTGTTCTTCGCGCTGGAATGACTTGTAGACGTCGCGAATTTCGACCAGTGCCATGAGAGTCCTGGTGACGAGGAAAGCGGTATCGGGTATCGGCTACCGGGTACTACTGTGAGAGCTTAACGCGCTGACCCTCTTTGGGAGTTTCAACGCCGGCCACGAGCAATTGCTCGCCCCCCGATAATCCCGAGCGAATCTCGCGGAAATTACCGCTGACCGGACCCGCGTCAACGTCACGGCTTTGTAACCGCCCATCGCGAACTATCCAGACGACGTTGCGGCCATTCTCGGAGCGCACCGCTTCCGCGGGCACGATAATCCGGGGTCGCTCGGCCGCCTGTTGGGCGCCGGACGATTCCGGCCGGGGCGCCTGCAGGAATTCCACTTTTGCGCCCATCTCGGTGAGAATCCGCGGATCGCGATCGACGATGGAGACCTTCACCTGTACGGTCGCCCGTTGCCGGTCGGCGGTCGGCACAACCTGGCGCACGGCGCCGCGAAACGTGGTATCGGGATAGGCGTCGAGCGTGATGCGCGCTTGCTGGCCGCTCGAAATCCGCGCGATGTAGGCCTCGTTGACGTCCACCTCGACCTCGAGCGTCGCGAGATCGGCCATCGTCACGACCGCGCCCCGCGTCAGACCGCCGCCCACCGAGGGCGCCACGACCTCGCCGACTTCCGCCTCTTTGCGGAGTACGGTCCCGGTGAACGGCGCGCGGATGTACGTGTTCTCGAGATTGGCCTGCGCGACGCGGAGCGCCGCGACAGCGGCATCGACGCGGGCCTGCTGCGCGTCGAATCGTGCTGCACCTTGACGCGCCTTGCTCTCCGCATTCTCTACTTCCTGCTGCGACACGAGCGTGGGGTTTTGCGTGTGGATGTCGCGCACGCGCACGAACTCACGTTGCAATTGGTCGCGATCGGACTGCGTCTCGATCAGCGTCGCCTTCGCGCTCGCGACTTGCGCCTCCGCCTGCCCCACCGCGGCGGCGTAGTCGGAATTCTCGAGCCGCGCGATGACATCGCCCTTCTCGAGGCGCGAGCCTTCACTGACGTTGAGGACAGCGAGCCGTCCCGGAATCTTCGCGGACACGGCGGCCTTGGTGCGAGCGACGACGTAGCCGTTGGCCACGACGGCCACTGATCCGCTACCGCCCCCTGCTGCCCCATTACCGCCAGTTGATGTCGAGACCGTGACTACCTGGATTGGTATCGTCCCGCCCCGTCGGCCGATGATCACCACAACAGCGATGATGAGAACCGCGCCCGCGACCAGCCAAAGCACACGACCCAGCGCCCGTTTGACCGCGGGCGGTGGGTCGTCGCGATTGATTCGAAGCTTAGAAAGGTCTGCGGTCGGGGTACCGGTCACGCCCCTGCGGGCTCAGGCGGCGGGTTGCGGAGCACACCGCCGGAGGTCCTCGGCGCCTGCGACTTCTCCCTGTCCGTCTCGCTGTCCCCGCGCGGGGTCGGCGCCGCCGGCGGCACATACGGCGGCAACGACTGGCCGGCGATCACGAGCTCCACCAGCTCGCGCTCCAGCGTTTCCCGCTCGAGCAGCGCAGCCGCGAGACGATCGAGCGCGGGGCGGCGCTCCTTGAGAATGCGCGTCGCGTCGGCATAGGCGCGCGTGAGGATGGTTTTCACTTCCTCGTCTACGAGCTCAGCCGTGCGCTCAGAAACGTCGCGGCGCTGCACGACTTCACGACCCAAGAAGATCTCTTGCTCGCGGTCGCCCACGGCGATCGGTCCGATCGTATCGCTCATCCCGAACTGTGTCACCATGCGGCGCGCGATGCTGGTCGCATGCTGAATGTCCTGCGCCGCACCGGTCGTCACTTTCTCCGGCCCGAACACCAGCTCCTCGGCCACACGGCCGCCGTAGGCCATCGCGAGCCGAGACTCGATCGAGCGCTTGGTGTATTTGTGCAGCTCCTCCTCGGGCAAATACGCGGTGAGGCCGAGCGCGCGTCCACGCGGAATGATCGTGACCTTGTGCAGCGGATCGGCGTCGGGCACCGTGAGCCCCACGAGCGCATGGCCGGCTTCGTGATAGGCCACCAGGCGCCGCTCCTCGTCGGAGAGCACGCGGCTCTTCCGCTCGAGACCGAGCATCACCTTGTCCTTGGCGTCCTCGAAGTCCTGCCCGTCCACCTGCGCCTTGTTGCGACGCGCCGCGAGCAGCGCGGCTTCGTTCACGATGTTCGCGAGCTCGGCACCGGCGAGGCCGGGCGTGCCGCGCGCGATGCGCTCGAGCTGAACGCCGGGCGCGAGCGGAATCTTGCGGACGTGCACGCGCAGGATCTGCTCGCGGCCCTTGAGATCCGGCATGTCGACCACGATTTGGCGGTCGAACCGGCCGGGACGCAGCAAAGCGGGGTCGAGAATATCGGGACGGTTCGTGGCCGCCAGCAGAATGACGCCGTCGTTCGACTCGAAGCCGTCCATCTCGACAAGCAGCTGGTTCAAGGTTTGCTCGCGCTCGTCGTGTCCCCCGCCGAGGCCGGCGCCGCGATGACGGCCGACGGCATCGATTTCGTCGATGAAGATGATGCACGGGGCGTGGGCCTTGCCCTGCTCGAACAGGTCGCGCACGCGCGACGCGCCGACGCCGACGAACATCTCGACGAAGTCGGAGCCCGACATCGAGAAGAAGGGCCGGCCCGCCTCGCCGGCGACCGCCTTTGCAAGCAGCGTCTTCCCGGTTCCGGGAGGTCCGACCAGCAGCGCACCCTTGGGCAGGCGGCCCCCGAGCCGCTGGAATTTCTGTGGGTCCTTCAGGAAGTCGATGATCTCTTCGAGCTCCTGCTTCGCCTCATCGCACCCCGCGACGTCGGCGAACGTGACCTTCGGCGTGTCGCCCGCGAGCAGCTTTGCCTTGGACTTGCCGAAGGCAAACGCGCGATTGCCCCCCTGTTGCATCTGGCGCAGCATGAAGATCACGAGGCCGAAGATCAGGAGGTACGGCAGGAAGGTCAGCAGCACGACCCCGAACGACTGGCCCGACTCGCGCGCGCGCACGTCCACACCCTTGGCGGAAAGCTGCGCGACGAAATTGGCGTCGGCCTCGAACGGCATGAGCACGTTGAAACGCTCGACCGTTTGGCGCTTGACGACGACCGGCCGCTGGAACGTGCCCCGGACTTTCTGGCGCTCGGCAATCTCGACCGAGGCGACGTTGCCCGCGTTCAGCTCTTCGACGAACTGCGTGTAGTTGATTTCGGCTTCCTCGCGGCGGCGGCTCGAAGCGAGCTGCACCAGCGCGATCGTCCCGACGATGAGGAGCGCCCAAAATGAGAGCGTCCGCAGCATCCGGGCCCAGTTGAATTCCCGCGGGGGCGGGGGGAGGCGATTAGCCATCTACGTCAGACTCGCGATATAAGGAAGGTGCCGGAAGTTCTCCGCATGATCCAGGCCGTACCCGACCAGGAACAGCGTTGGCGCATCGAGACCAACGAACTTTGCTTCCAGCTCCAGGTATTCAGCCACGTGTTTGTGTAACAGGGCACAGATCTCCAGGCTTTGTGGCCGGCGCTCGCGGAGCAGCGCGACCAGCTTATTCAGCGTCTTGCCGGTGTCGATGATGTCTTCGACCAGCAGGATGTGCTTGCCTTCCAGCTCGGTCTCAGGATCGTACACCAGCCGCACGTTCCCGCTCGACACCGTCCCTTCGCCGTAGCTCGAAGCTACGAGAAAATCGACTTGCAGGGGGCGCTCGATGCGCCGCACCAAATCACTCAAAAAGATGAAGCTGCCCTTCAGAAGCCCCAGCACGAGCAGGTCGCCGTCGGGATAGGCCGCGGTAATCTCCCGACCAAGCGCCCGTACCCGCTGCGCGATCGTCTCTTCATCGAAGACGATGCGCTTGAGCTCACGTCCGCCGGTCTGCCTGAGCTGAGTTGCGCTCTGTAACATCCAGCCTCACCGCGTGAGTTCCAGGGGCCGGCAGCTCTTCCGCACTACGACAGATGCCCGGCACCCAGAGAATGGTCTTTCCTCTAGTAACTACGGGATAGCGCGCCCGCTCGCCGCGTGGGACCCGCGCTTCCATCAACAATCGTCGCAATGGGCGATGGCCGACGCCGCCAATCGGGGCGACTGCATCGCCGGGCTGGGGTGGCCGAATCTGCCATCCCGTGCCTTCCACCCAGGTCGTCCACGCCGTACGCTCGATGCGTTCCGGCGCCGAAGCCGGTGACCAGCTGATCTCGAATTCACCGAAGCGCGCCGACCCAGATTCTCCATGTGGCTGTAATGCAACAGGCGCGCTCTCGGTCTTTCCTTTAGCGTACCGGCTCACTCGGAGTTGATCAAAGGCCACTTCGGCAGTCCAACCATCACTTAACGGCAACCGCCGCCCCGACTGTCCTCGCGCCAGCACCACCAGACGACGAGCGCGCGTGGGGCCGAGTACGAGCCCAGCTCGGCGGGCCGCCGCGCGCAAAAGCGCAACAGACAATGCGTTATCATAGCGGGCGACACTCCTGCGGGCAACGGCGAAGCTGTCGCCCTCCACGACGAGCCCGAGTTCCGGAGTTAGATCCAGTACGCGATCCCAGGCTGCCCGATCGCTCGCAGCATGGCGGCCCAGCGCCAGGAGATCTCCCCGCAAGGCCGATCCCAGCCGCTCACTCAGCAGCGGCAATAATGTCGTGCGGACCCACGAGCGGAGATGGCGGGGATCACGATTCGCGGGGTCGTCGTGGACGGGGAGGTTCGACGCCGTTGCGTATTCGAGCAGCTCGCGACGCGTAAAGGGCAGCAACGGACGGACCAGGCCGCCGCGTGCCCGTCGCCCGATGCCCGCCAGCCCGGCGGGGGCGCTGCCGCGGAGCGTGCGGAGCAGCACGGTCTCGATCTGATCGTCCTGGTGGTGTGCGGTCACGAGATATTTCGCGCCGCGCCGGCGTTGAATCTCACGCAGCCATGCGTACCGCGCGCGCCTCGCGTCCGTCTCGGACGCGTCTGGCCCAAGGTGCAACTCGGTCGCTTCGAACGGCAACCGATATTTCTCCGCGAGGGTTTTTACCGATCGTCCGACCGTCCGACTGTCCGACGAAATACCGTGATCAACGTGTGCAACAACAATCGACAGTCCAAGCTCTGAGGCGTGGCCGCGCAACAGATCGAGCAAGACCACGGAATCAACGCCACCCGACACCGCGACGATGGCTTCTCCCGGCTCGCGAAAGAGTCGGGTTCGGCCGACGTGCGTCAGAAAACGCTGCGGAAGCGACTGTGTACTCGACATGTATCTTGAAGTATGCTCGAACCCGACCTCACCTACCAACTACTGCGCAATCTGACCTCGCCGGTGGTCGCAATTACGTCGGCCCGCGGCGGCAAGGAGAACGGTATGATCTCCGACGCCGCCGTCCGCGCGTCGATCGTACCGACGGTGCCGCGGGTCTCGGTCTACATCCACAAGTTCAACTACAGTCACGACATGATTTTCGAGACGGGGCGCTTCGCCATGCACTTATTGCATGCCAAGCAGTTCGACATCGTGCACAGGCTCGGGTTCTTCAGCGGCCGGGATCAAGACAAGCTGGCCGGGATTCCCCACCACACGGGTAAGCTGGGTGTCCCGGTGCTCGACGAGTGTTACGCGCATTTCGAGTGCAGCGTGGTGAACGCGATGGATACGGGCAGCTCCACGCTGTTTCTCGGGGACGTGATGGCGGTCGGGTACGGCCGGGCCGTTTCCCTAAAGCCTCAGGGCGAACTGATGACCGCGACGTATTTTCGGTCCAACATGCCGGCCGACTGGCGCCTCGAATACGAAGCGAAACTGCAGGACGCGCAGCGTATCGGCGCCGAGCTGTCGCGCCACATCAAGCCCGTCATCTGGAAAAGGAGCTGAGAATGCGCCCGGTCATCTGCAGCGGCCTCGTGCTAGTCCTCGCGGCCTGCCAGGCCACCCCCCCACCGCTGAGTGACGGGGACAAAGCCGCGATTCACGCGGTGTCGGATAGCTTCGTCGCCTACGTCCGCACGGACCGCGATTCGGCCGCCGCCTCTCTATTCACCGAGCACGCTGTGTGGATGCCCGCGAATCGAGGCAGCATCGAAGGTCGCCCCGCCATCCTCGCTTCCTTCCAAGCACGTCCCGGCTTTGCGTTGAGCACCGCGAACGTCGATGTCGATGGACGGGGCGACCTCGCCTACGTCCGCGGAACCTATGCGCTCGCCATTCCGTCGGCCGATGGGAAATCAGCCATCGGTGATCACGGGAAGTTTCTCGAAATTCGCCGGCGGCAGGCGGATGGCAGGTGGTTGATTGCGGCAGAGATCTTTAACTCGGATCAGCCGGTAAGATAGGAACTAGGAATTGGGGGCTGGAAGTTAGGAGCCCCGGCTCCCAACTCCCAGCTCCCAAATCCGATTACCGATTCAGCAACGCGCTCACACCGGCCAGAATGCCCCAATTGCCGTTGTAGCTGATGAGGTACGACTTGTTGGCGGCGTTGGGCATGAAGTCAGCGCGCCCATCCAGCCGCACGGCCACCGAGTTGTTGACGCGGTGTCGCATACCGACCATCCCACTGAGGCCGCTGTCCTCCGCTTCGTAGGACCCGGTGTATTTGTTGCGAACATACCCGATGCCAAAGAAGAGCTCGGCACGGCTCGTGGGGGGCACCTGGTAGAGAGCCCACACGTGGAGCGGCGTGTGCTTCGCACCGTTGTGGGAGGCTGACGCGTAGTCGACTTCGATAGCGAGGAAGCGCGTCGCGTTCACTCCCGCGCGTGCTCCGAAGCCGATCGTATTGCCCACCGGCAGCGAGTTGTCGGCGTTGAGGAAGCCCGCGAAGGCACCGACTTCGAATGAGCCTTGTTTCTGGGCAGTCGCCGGCAGCACGCCGGTGACGGCCACTCCGGCAAGGAGCAGCAGTACGCGGAACGTCATGACGGCCCCCCTATGGGGTGGATGACAGAATCAGAATCTGGAGTGGCAACTGGAACCGCGATAGGGGAGCCGGAGCCGTACGAACTTTGTTTCGACGCCTTCTTTCTTTCTACGCCTTCTTTCTACGCCTTTGTCTTTATGTAGCAGGGGTGGGATTCGAACCCACGACCCCGGCATTATGAGTGCCGTGCTCTCACCAGGCTGAGCTACCCTGCCACGCGCTGCGCTTAGTTGACGCCAACCCTTCCCTGCACCGAGGCGATCAACTTGGCAGAATCGTAGCCGACCCCGTCTTTAAACACAATTGTCGGGCTGCGAATCACTGACGGGTCGGTGGTCAGGTTGCCGTGCAGGACCACCAGATCGGCGAGCTTGCCGGTCTCGACCGTCCCCAAAGTTTGTTGCACGCCGAGGATCTTCGCGCCGTTCAAGGTCATGATCTGCACCACCTGCGCCGGCGTGAAGCCGGCTTCGATAAGCAGCTCGTAGTTGCGTTGGTCGCCGAACCCCGCTAACGCGCCGCCGATGCCGGTCGGATCGACGCCGGCGGCCATGAGGCCACCTGCATCGACGAAGGCCCGCTCGAACGCCATGGCATTCTTGAACGCCTCCTGGGCGACCCAGCCCTCACGGCTCGAATCGATTTGCTGACGCATCTTCATGTAGCTGTCACGCACCCCGGGGTCCATCGCGTCGAGCACGCGCGCATCCTTGGTCGGGCGATTCGCCACGAACGGCTCGTACACGGCGAGCGTGGACGTCATCGAGACTCGGTTCTGCACGAGCGAGCGGATCGTCGCCTGCGCCGCGCTCCCTTTCGGATCGGCCGCGCTGATTTGCGCCATCAGATTGACGGGACACACGTCCGCCTGCTTGCCGGTCGTAAGATCCGACGCCGTGAGCATTCCGTGCTCGAGGTTATCGATGCCGATGGAGACCGCTTCCTGAAAGCTGACCGAGCAGAGATGGCCGGTCACCTTGATGCCGCGCTTGTGCGCTTCCTGAATGGCCGCGGCCAGGTCGGCGCGGTGGATGTCCGTGTACGCTTTGATCCACGTCGCGCCTTCCGCCGCCCAGTATGCCACGAAGCGCCGCGCGGCTTCCGGTGAGTTCACGATGGCCATGGAACCGCCGCCCTCGGTGCCGGTGATGTAGGGCGCCGTGATATGAATGCGAGGCCCGGGTACGAAGCCGCGAGTGACGGCATCCTTCAGGTTGATCTCGGCGTACGGCGACCGGCTTCCCGTCGTGCGGATCGTCGTGACACCCGAGCCGAGGTAGAGCCTCGGCCCGGTATACGACATCTGCACCGCCCGCCCGCCGGCCGCGGTATAGAACAAGTGGTCGTGCATGCCGATAAGTCCCGGAATCAGCGTTGA
The DNA here is from genome assembly GCA_035259785.1 of Gemmatimonadales bacterium. Taxonomy (GTDB): domain Bacteria; phylum Gemmatimonadota; class Gemmatimonadetes; order Gemmatimonadales; family GWC2-71-9; genus 20CM-2-65-7. Next base: position 14,280 of record DATFVZ010000130.1, on the reverse strand, counting down.
GCCGTTCAGGTCCATCGTGCGCGCGCCCGCGGGGACTTGGACCGAGCCGGCGGAACCAACGGCGGCGATCTTGCCCGCGCGAATCACGATTGTCTGATCGGGCTTCGGTGCGGCGCCCGTGCCATCGATCAAGAGGACATGCGTTAGCGCGAGCACTGATGTATCGACTGTGATGTACTCGCGCACGCCGGCGGCGAATGAATCGGGACGCTGCGCGGCGAGCGCGAGGAGGAGTGCCAGTGTGTACATGAGGGCTCCGGTCAATTCACGGTGAAATGGGTCATCATCCCAGCCGAGAGGTGCTCGGCAATGTGGCAGTGCAGCATCCAAGACCCTGAGTTGGACGCTTCGAGCAGAATATCCACCGTCGAGCCCGCGGGCACCAGCACGGTGTCTTTCCAGACAAGATCTTCAGTGGGCACACCGTTCACCGCGAGGACGATGAAGCGTTGGCCGTGCAGGTGGATCGGATGTTGCATGCCGTGAAACGCGCGGCGCTCGTTCACCAGGCGGATCTTGACGTGTGAGCCGCGCTCGAGCCGCCAATCGACGTCGGTGTTTTCCCGACCTGTGGCATGATCGCGCAGAATCCAGCGCACCTGCTTCCCCGTCGAGGCCCAATTCATCATCGGCATCGTGCCGCTCCATTCGACCGCCGCGAAGTAGATCGAATCGAGCTGCATCAACCGCTGGGTTACAAAGGGCAGGTCTTCCGTCTCGAGCGTGAGGATGAGGGCTTTGTCCGGCGGCGCGCTGAGGTAGCGGCGCAGCGGCGCGACCTCACGGATCGTGGTGGAATCGCTCCGGAGCTTTGAGAAGGTCGCGCCCAGATCCCGGCTCACTGGCGTTGTCGCGATCGCCACGGTGCCGAGCGTATCGACCTCCGAGAAGAAGCGCCCGTACAGGTGATCGAGGCCCTGCACGCGATTGAGCAGCGCGCTCACGCCTGCCTGGTCGAATCGCACGTCCACGACATAGCGCTCGGCGGGACCGAGCACCACGCTCTGGACCCACGCCTCACGCTCGAAAGGTCCCGCATCGGACGCGACGACTTTCATGCGTGCGTTTGCGAATGAGAGGTTCCACGTCCGGGTGTTCGCTGCATTGGTGAAGTAGAACCGCACCACCTCACCACGTCTGACGCTCAAGCGATAGTCCGGTTCGCCGTTCACGAGCAACACGTTCCCGAATCGCCCCATCAGCGCGTGGGTCGGCGACTCCCGGCCCAACGGAATCGGACCGCTGTCGCCGATGAGTAGGTCGTCGAGAATCAGGATTTCTTCGCGGTTTACGTCTGCGCCAGTTAATCCGCGGACTAGCAAATTTCCATAAAGACCGAGCTCCTGCTGAATGTCCTCGCGGGTGTGCGGGTGATACCAGTAGATGCCTGAGTCTGGAAAGCGCACGTGATAGGTGAAAGTCGCGCCAGGAGCAACAGCTAACTGCGTCAAGCCGGGTACACCGTCGAAACGATTGTCGAGCCGGACACCGTGCCAATGAACCGTGCTGGAATCGTCGAGGTGGTTCGTAAACAACACGACGATCTCAGAACCGCGCGCGACCTCGATCAATGGACCGGGATGCTGTCCATTGAATGCGTACATCGTGTATGTCCGGCCTTTGAACGTGCGACGCACGACACCCGCCTCGAGTCGCAGCGTGTCCCCGTTCTTGAGGCGTAGTGTCGAACCAGGTCGCGCGCGTGGCGCCGCGGTATCGGAGGGCAAGAACGGATTCACCTCAGGACGTAGCGCCATCTCGGCGGGCAGCATCGTAAGGCGGGGGGGCATCGGAACCATAGGCCACGCGGCGTCGGCGTGGTGCTGGTGCGTGGTGTCCGCGCCCGCCCCTGGTTCCGTTCGCATCCCTCCCACCGAGAACTCGAGCAGGTCCGGCGGAAACAGGCGGGTGCTCGGTGACTGCCCGCGCAGGATGTAGCGGCCCGATGGATCCTCAGATATCAGGACGGTGAACTTGTCGAAGTCGATCTCGCGCCTCAGGGTGACGGTGCCGTTCTCCACCGGGCCCAGCTTGATCACAGAATCCATCTGCGGGCGTGCGACCCACGCAGTGTACCGACGGCCGGTGGGCAGACCGCTCAGCGAGACCACGGGGAGGTATCGCGACCGTCCGTCGGCAGTCACCGCGACCGTGAACGGTCCCGAAGGCTTGCTCAGTTCAACTCGTCCCGACACGCCGGTGACGCCCGGCGCTGAGACCAGCTCGATGCAGTACAAATCGTGACTTGGCCCAAGGGGTGCCTGAGGGTCACAGGGCCGTTGCGCCACGCAAATCCCCGCCGACACGGCCAGAAACAGCAGCAGCCCCGCAGTGCGACGCGGGGCTGCTGTGCGGACGCTCACAGATTAGCGCTTCACCGAGGAGCGCGGTTCGATTCGCAGCGGCCGCCAGGTATGCTGACGCAAGAACTGGGAACTCCTGGTACGACGAGGTGGCGCCGAGAACACCGGCGCCGACGCGGTCACCGACGACGATACATCGAGCGTGTACGCACCAGTCTGCGCAGCCGGGCCGGTCGAGGCGACAATCAGGTAAACAGCGGGCGTCGTGACGGTATACTGAATGAAGGCGTTCGTGTTGGTCGCCGAACTGTCGTCGTTGGACGCGACTGCGACTAGCCCCGCTGTGTCAACCTGAAAGAGTGTCAGGAACGGATTGATGACAGTCGAGCGCTGCGAAATGGTCAAGACCGTTGGGTCATACGCGATGATTCCCGCTACGTCCGAGTAGAACACCCCACCTGGCGTGGAATCGGGGCAATCGGTCGTGGCGATGTTCTCCGGGACAGTGACACCCCGCGTGACCCAAACCTCATCAAAACACCCAGCCAAAGTCTGCGAGCGCGTCGCCGTCGTTAGGGTGTATGCTCCGGTGGCACCCGCGAAGTTCGTATTTGCACCGATGATGGCCGGCGCGCCCGGCCCCAGAATGATGTGAATCGCCGCATTCGTCGTATTCGAATCAGCATCGTTATTCAAGGCGATGTACTCGAAAAACCCATTCCGGATGGTGAACATCTCGAGAAAAGCGTCGAACGCCGTCGATGACATCGTGGTCGAGATCCCACGCTGCGTGGTCGACGTCACGTCGAAGAGATCGTACAGCCATCCCCCTCCGGTCAGATTGCAGTCCAGGTTCGTCAATTGCCCATTCACGTTCCCGGGGACCGGTTGGACTGGTCTAAACAAGCACGAATTCACGACGGTGTGGTGAAAATCAACGGGTGCCGAAATACCCGGTATTGTCGCTCGGACCACCAGTTGCCCTGTTTGCGCGCCGAGCGTCACGGCGTTACCCACCGCTCCACTCACGTCGCTCGTGTCCAGCGATTGAGCCAGAGTTGCCTGGCCGATTGGCACGCTCCAACTGACGACGATGCCGGACACCGGTTGACCGTTCGAGCCGAGCACGATCAAGCCGAGAGGAAACTCGAGTTGTGCGCCGGTCGGGCCCGTCTGATTATTGCCCGAGATTCCGGTAACGGAAGCAGCCCCCGACGGGCCGCCGCCGGAATCACCACCACAGGACATCGCAACGGCGACGACGCTCGCGAGCGCGACATAACACGACAGGGTTCTCATCGGTCCTCCTTGTTACCGTGGAACAACCCGGTAGAGCACCTCGCCGTCGCGGATCATGCCGAACTGCTCGCGGGCGACGCGTTCCTGGACTGCGGGATTGGTTTCGAGATCGTTGGCCAGCTTGGCGAGCGAGTCGACCTCGACACGCAACACCGCGACCCGGGCGCGCTCATCGGCGAGCTGGCGGCGAATCGTGATCCAGTCCGCCGTTCCGTACTCGCCACCCCACACCGCGAGCGCGATCAGACCTACGCCGCCCGCGATGCCGGCCATGCGGGTACGCGTCACAAGCCGTACAGATGGCGTCCGGGGTAGTGCGCCACTTCTCCCAGCTCCTCGTTGATTCGCAACAACTGATTGTACTTCGCAATACGCTCGCTGCGCGACGCGCTGCCGGTCTTGATCTGCCCCACGCCCGTCGCGACCGCGAGATCCGCGATAAAGGTATCCTCTGTCTCACCCGAACGGTGCGAAATCACGGCGCCATAGCCGTTGCCGCGCGCCAGCTCGATGCACTGCAGCGTCTCAGTCAGCGTACCGATTTGGTTCACCTTGATGAGAATCGCGTTCGCCACCCCTTCTTCGATCCCGCGCGCCAATCGCTCGACGTTGGTACAGAACAAGTCGTCTCCCACGAGCTGGATGCGATCCTGTAGCGCTTCGGTCAGCAGCGCCCACCCGGCCCAATCGTCCTCGGCCAGGCCGTCCTCGATGGAGACGATCGGGTAGCGATCGATCCATCCTTTATACAGCGCAATCATCTCTTCGGCACTCTTGCTCCCGCCCTTGCTCTTCTTGAAGACGTACGACTCTCCCTGGTACAGCTCCGACGCCGCCACGTCGAGGGCGATGGCGATGTCCTTCCCTGCCTCGAAACCGGCGGCATCGATCGCCGCCATGATCAGCTCCAGAGCGGCTTCGTCGTTGGGCAGGTCCGGGGCAAATCCACCTTCGTCGCCCACCGCCGTGGACAGGCTCCGCTTGCCGAGCACTTTTTTCAACGCATGGAAGACTTCCACCCCCATCCGCAGCCCTTCAGGATAGGCCTCGGCACCGATCGGCACGACCATGAATTCCTGGGCATCCACCGTGTTCGCCGCGTGGGCCCCGCCGTTCAGAATGTTCATCATCGGCACCGGGAGAACATGCGCCACCGGGCCGCCGAGATACCGATAGAGCGGTAGACCGGCATCCTGCGCCGCCGCCCGCGCGACTGCGAGTGAGACCGACAGAATCGCGTTCGCCCCGAGATGCCCTTTGTTCGGCGTACCGTCCAAATCCAGCATGGCGTAGTCGATCGCCATTTGATCTTCTGCCGACAACCCCTCGAGCCGCGGCCCGATGACCTCATTGACGTTCTTCACAGCCTCGAGCACGCCCTTGCCGCCGTAGCGCTTGGGATCGCCGTCGCGCAGCTCGACGGCTTCGTGCTCGCCCGTAGAAGCCCCACTGGGAACGGCCGCGGTGCCGGCCGCCCCGCTCGCCAGGGTAACATCGGTTTCGACGGTGGGATTGCCCCGACTGTCGATGATTTCGCGCGCGTGTACCGAGATGACGGTGCTCATGAGTGGACCAACCCTACCGTACCTTGGACTGTAGGGCAACCATCGCGGCACGCACTTCATCCCGCAGGCGCTCGCGGTCTTCGGGACCCAATCCGGTGGTCGAGATTGGCTTGCCAATCATCAAGTGAATCGGGCGGGGTCGCAGGCGCCATGCGCCTTTGGGGAGTATCTCGAAGGTGTGGTGGACATAGATCGGGACGACCGGTACTTGTGCCGCGATCGCGAGGCCGAACGGCGCGTTCTTGAAAGGCAACAGCTCCCCCGTGCGGCTGCGGGTTCCTTCCGGGAAGACGACCGGCGTCACGCCGCGCTTGATCGTACGCGCGGCCTCATTGTACGCCTCAAACGCCTTCTTGCGGGCTTCGCGATCTATGGGAATGTGCCCCGCCGACCGCATCGCGGGACCCAGCAGCGGAATCTTGAACAACTCCTTCTTGGCGACAAAGCGCACCGAGTCGGGGAGCGTGGCGGAGAGCGCCCAGATGTCGAACATCGAGGAGTGATTGGAGGCGTATATCACGGGCTGATCGGGCGGGATGTTGTCCAAGCCATCCACGATCACCGGCGTTCCCGCGGCGCGCAGGATGTCGCGCGACCAATCCTTGCTCGCCCAATCGTAGATGCCGCCGCGTTTGAATGGCAGCCGCAACACACCCGCAATGACGGCGGCCGATGCGTGTACGACAGTAGTGATGAAGAGGACTATGTAATACCAGAGGGTCCTGATCACTTGGCGTTGGCGAAGTGATCGTATCCTTGAGGCAGGGGAACAAGCTGGTTGTGATCGAGCAAGCGCGCGCCGCTGCGGCGGCCACCGGTGGAACGCAGACAGGTACCAATCCGGCTCAGCTCCACACCGGTATCGGCGCGGAATGTGGAGGCGCTCGCGTCGCCGAACGTCGGCGGCATCGTCACGAGCAATTCGAATTCTTCGCCGCTGGCCACCGCGGCCATCGCCTCGACGCCATCCCAGCAGGGGATGCGCTCGAGGTTGAGCTCGATGCCGACGCCGGAGGCGGCGGAAAGATGTTGCGCATCGGCGGAGAGTCCGTCCGAAATATCGATCATCGCGGTGGCTCCATGATGCGCGAGCCAGTGGCCCGCGGCAACTCGTGGCTCGGGACACGCGTAGCGATTGCGAAGCGTTGCCGGCATGCGCTGCCCGGCCCGGAGCCGCTCGAGCGCCAACGCCGCGCCACCCAGATACCCGGTGACCCACACGGCATCGCCCTCGCGAGCGCCCGAGCGGCGTACCGGACGGTCCGCCGTACCCAGCACGCACACGTCAACCATGTATTTGTCGGCGCGCGTGAGATCGCCTCCCAAAACCTTCGCCTTGAGATTGTTCACCATCGTCGCGATACCCGCCATTATTTCAACGGCGGGATCGCTGCCATCCGTCTCATCGGTGGAGGGCAGACCGAGGGACACCAGCACGCCGATCGGCATCCCACCCTCGGCGGCGAGGTCCGACAGTGCGGATCCGGCCGCGCGGAAACCGATCTCCTTGAAATCGAGCCAGTCGGTACGGAAGTGCACGTTTTCCACCGAGGAATCGACGCTGACGGCGAGCGTGCTGCGCCCGAGTGGAATGAGCGCACAATCGTCGCCGAGATCGGACACGTCGCCCGTGATCTCCTCCAGGCGCGCGATGATCGCGCGGATGCGATCGAATTCCTTCCCGGGCCCGAGGTTCATCGGATGCGCAACAAGCCGCTGTCGGTCGCGGCCCAAAGGTAGGAGGGATCGGCGGCGAGATCACGCACAGCGGCCGGGACTTCATACGGAACGGGATGCACGTGCACCAAGCCGCTCGCGATGTCCGCCTCGGCAAGACCTTGTGTGCCCCCGATCCAGAGATTGCCGTTCGGCCGGGCGGTCATCGCGGTGGGGCGGCCGAGTGTTGGTGGCAGGCTAATACCACTCCACTCATGAGTGGTTGGATTGCGCCAGAGGACCTGCCGATCGATCGCCATCACGATAGTGTCCTGGAGACGCGCGAGCGCATAGATGGGAACGCGCAGCGTGGCGCGCTGCGCCAGCTCGGGAGACGTCGTAATCGCACGCGTGCCGGACAGCACCTGTCCCAACCCCGCGCTCGTGCCGACCCAAACGGTGTCACCAGCGGCCAGCAGGCTGATGATGGCAACGCCACTCGATGGAATGTCTTCGACCAAATCGTCGGCGGTGATTAAGGAAAGGCCGTGCGCGGTGCCGACCCAAACTCCGTCGCTCGTGCGGGCGAGACTGAGTACATCCTGCAGGTCCCAGGTATGGGAGCGGAACGTGGAGAGATCGATCCGGACAACCCCTTGCTCCGTTGCAATCCACAGATTGTTCTCGTCAGCCAGCAGGCGACGGGAATAAAGGAAAGAGAAATCCGTTGAGCGTGTGATCGACAGGTCATGCGCGACCCATGTCAGCCCGCGACGGGGACTCTCCGCCAATGTCAGCCTCATAGTGGCGGCCCAGACGCCGTCTGGCGCGATTGCCACCGCGCCGACGCCCGGAGCGAGCAATCCGTAGGTCAACACTTCCCATTCTCCCGTCTGTGTATCTACCCGCACGAGACCCAGACCGTTCGTACCGAAGAAGATTTCCTGACGGTCGGGCGTGGCGGCCGCCGCTGTAAACTCATGACTACGAAGGCGCGAATCGGTCAGGATCGCTGCCCGCATCGCGTCCGCCAGCGGCGCACGCGCCAATGCTGCGTCCACTGTCAGCGTTCCGTTGCTCCGCGCCGAAGGTACTGGACCCGGTGTCCATGTGCGTGCATCCGGATCAAAACGGATGTAACCTCCCGCTGTTCCAAGATCGAGCCACACAGCGCGTCCCGTTTCGTCCGCAATTGCACGCCGTACCTGTCCAGACGGATAGCCATCCAGTGCCGTAATCGGCGGCCGAAAGCGCCGCGCCACCCGATCGTAAATCAGCAATCCATGTGTGGTCGCACCAAAAACCAGCCATGGTGAAGCGGCCACCGCTCGGACGTCCGAGAAATCGGATATGACGCTGCGATTGTCTGCCCCGAAGAACCCGGCCGTACCGGACGGCCGGACCGCCCCGCCGCCACCCGTTGTGCAGGCGATTATACACCCGACGACGGTCACAAATCCACGACGCTTTTTCCACGGCATCAGGCCACTTCCGGCGCGGCGAGCTGCGCGAGCACCGGCGGACCGTCCGGTTTCACGTCGTTCCAGGCGCGCCATACCTCTGGGAGTGCGGCGAGGACATCGGCGGGCCGAAGGCTGCGCGCCGTCCACTGCCTGGCGCCTTGCTCGGCCGCACGACCCAGTGTGTGCGCGCCGAGCGCCGCCGCCTCAACCGCCGGTGTCCCGCGCGCGAGAAACGCGCCGATGAACCCCGCGAGCAAGTCACCACTCCCGCCGGTCGCGAGACCGGGATTGCCGCTTGCCACGACGTGCTCCGGCCCGCGAAGGTCGGCGACGACGGTGGGTACACCCTTGAGTAGGACGGTGCACTTGAGCTTGACGGCTGCGCGCGCCGCCGCCGACCAGCGATCGATGGATGCCTCATCAGCGAGCGTATCTCCGGCAAGCACCCGGAACTCCCCGAGATGTGGTGTGAGGACAATTGCACGACTGCCCGTCGGCACGTCGGCACGATAGAGGTGGAGAGCATCTGCATCGATTACAGTCGGAAGAGGGCGGCGCGCGAGCACGGCGCGCACGAACTGCTCTCGCGCCTGGCGCGGCTCACGACCGAGGCCCGGGCCGAGCACGATTGCGTCGGCCCAGTCGAGTGCTTCCGCAACGGAAGGTTCGAGCTCGTCGCCGAGTGCGGACTCGACGGTAAGTAGGTCGGGAAGGCTCGCTTGTGCGGCGGTGATGGTGTCGCGTGCAGCCACGAGCTTGACGAGTCCTGCGCCGGCTGCGAGCGCGGCGCGGGCCGCATGCAGCGCGGCGCCGCTCATGCCATCGGCGCCACCGATGACGCACACGCGTCCCCGGTCACCCTTGTGCATCTGCGGAGCAAGGCGTGGCAGTCGGGCTGCCGCCCACACGTCGGTGACGAGTACAGGCCACGCGGCATCAGCCGGTGGCAGCCCGATATCGACGACCACGACCTTGCCGCACCATTCACGTGCAAGCAGATGCCCGCGCCGCGGCGCCCCGAACGTCACCGTGAGCTGCGCGCGGATGGGTCCGTGCGCTTCGCCGCTTGTGAGATCGAGGCCTGTGGGCCCGTCGACAGCGACGATCGGCGCGCCGTACGCAACCAGCCGCTCCGCGAGTGCAAGCACCTCGCCCTTTACCGGTCCTGCGGCGCCGGTGCCGAGCAGCGCGTCGACAGCGACGCTCGCGTGCGGCCACGCTTCCTCTCGTCCCAACTCGTGCACCCCATCGACTCGCGCGAGCGCGCGGTTGTCGATTGCATCGTCTGTCTTGGGATCGAGCGCCGCGACCCACACGGGAATACCAGCGGCGTGTAACGCGCGAGCCATGACCCAGCCATCACCGCCGTTGTTGCCCGCGCCTGCGGCGATCAGGACGCCGCCGCTGACCACGGACGACATCTCGGCAACCAGCACCTGCACCAACGCCCGGCCCGCCGTTTCCATTAACACGCGGCTTGGCACGCGGTATTGCGTCCGCGCAGCGGAGTCCCACGCGACCGCTTCGCTCGCCGATAGAACCGGAACTGGATTCAGGAAATCACCACTCCCGCGTACCCCACCACGCGTCCGTTATCGCCGGAGACCCATCCCGAGTGGCGGTAGTCTACCACGTCGGCGTCGTTCGCGCCCAGGTCCCGCGCGGCGCGCAGCAGGACGGCAGCCGGCCCGCGGCCGCACATGGAAATGCGCTCGCGCTTGCAGCGCGCGAGCAGTTCTTCTCCATCCAGTGCGCGAATCGCCTCGAGCGCCATGGCGTCCTTTTTCTCGGAAGCCGCGGCAGGCTCATAGTGATTGAGATCGCTGGACGCCACGATTAGAACAGGCTCGGCGGCGGAGCGGATAACGTGCGCCAGCACTTCGCCGAGTAACCGCGCCGGCTGCCACGCATCCCACGCGATCACGAGCGGTACGATGCGCACGTCCGTGCGGAGCAGCTGCAGGAACGGCAGCTCGACTTCGATCGCGTGCTCACCCCGGTGCGCATCGTGATCGACCTCGACCAACCCTTTCGAGATCTCGCGCATCGTCTGCGCTGCATCAGTGTCAATCGGCACCTCACCGAGCGGCGTGCGGAAGGCGCCGGCTTCCCAGAGCGACACGCCCGACTCAGCGTCGCACACGCCGGTGTGATTCGGCGCCAGCATGATGACGAGACCGGGGACGCTCACGCGCGCAAACACCATGGCAGCGGTAGGACCTGAGTACACGTAACCGGCGTGCGGAGCGAGAACACCTACAGTCGGACGTTTGGACGGTCGGACGGTCGGACCGACATCGCGTCGAGCATCGGCCAGCAGTGTCGCGACAACGGCACGCAGCTCGGTGGGGTCCGCGGGATAGAAACGCCCCGCGACGGCGGGTGCGCGGACGTGGGAAACTATTTCGAGCTCTGACCGATCGTTCGGCCGAACGAGATCTCGCCGTTGTCGATGCGAATATTGAAGCCGCACTCAGGATTGGAGCAGACCCAGGCCTTGTACGTAATCGGCGCCCCGTCGCGGCCGTAGTCCGACAGCGGAATCAGCATGCCCTGCTGACACTTTCTGCAGGGGGGCCATTCTCGAGCATCCACGACGCCCCGTCCCCTCTCGTCCCCTAGCCCGATGATACTCCTGGCCAGCGATATCCAGCGCCGGCTTTGAAGACTTCCGTAAACTCGTACACCCGCTCGAAGTCCTCGATCCGATCGGTAGGTTGGCGCGCCAGCAACCCGACGTCGATGAGCATGAACACGATCTGACCAAAATCCTCAGTCGTATGGATGCCCCAATGGGTCAGCACGGTCCCGGCGAGCATGCCGAACTGCTCCAGGGCGAAGTCGCGGCAGGCCCAGGCCAGCTCGCCCCCGGTGAGGTGCCGGCGCGCGGGAAGTCTGGTCTGCGCGTACTCGAGCGCCGCGAGCACGAACACGTAGGCGCGCTCGTTGAACTTGCCGTCCCGCCGCCGGATCTCGGCGAGCGCCGTTTCGAGCGTCGTGACGTCACTCATCGGCGGACTTCGCCCGACGGCGGCGGCGGTGGTGTAGGCGCGCCAGGTGCAGAAGGGGACGGCATGACGCGAATGCCACCGGAGCGGCGGTCGCCTCTCCGGTCTTCCACGGGGGCGTCGAGCAGCGCGAGGTCGAGGACGTCGTCAATCGTTTCCACGAGCCGAATATCAAGCAACTTCCGTACCTCTTCCGGCAAGTCGATCAAGTCATTCTTGTTGCGTTCCGGCACAAGGACCGAAGTGACCCCCGCCCGAGCCGCCGCTGTGAGCTTCTCCTTGAGGCCACCGATAGGGAGCACGCGCCCCCGGAGCGTCAATTCCCCCGTCATGGCCACATCATGGCGTGCGGGTCTGCGACAAAGCAGTGACGCAAGCGCTGCAGCAATCGTGATACCGGCCGATGGGCCGTCCTTGGGGACGGCGCCTGCCGGGACGTGCAGGTGCACATCCGACTGGGTGAACGCATCGAGCGAAATGCCGAGAGCCCCGGCGCGCGCCCGCAACAGGCTCCAAGCCGCCTGCGCCGATTCCTTCATGACGTCGCCGAGTTGCCCGGTGAGGGTGATCTGGCCCTTGCCCGGCATCCGAATCGCCTCGATGAACATGATGTCGCCGCCCACCGGCGTCCACGCCAAACCCGTGGCGACGCCGATCTCGGGCTCGCGTCCCGCGACCTCGCTCTGGACTTTGGGCTGACCCGCGTACTTCTCGAGATTCTTTCCCGCGATCCTGACGGTGGTCGACTTACCCTCGACCACCTCGAGCGCGGCTTTGCGCAGCACTCCCTGAATCTCCCGCTCGAGCTGGCGCACACCCGCCTCGCGCGTGTACTCGCCGATCAGCCGCTCCAGGGCGCCGTCCGCCACGTGGGCCCGTTCGGTTTCGCCTGAGAGACCGGTTTCCTTCATCTGCCGCGGCAACAGGTAGCGTTTCGCGATCTGCAGCTTCTCCGACGGCGTATAGCCGACCAGGGTCAGCTGCTCCATGCGATCGAGCAACGCATCGGGGATCGGCGTGGTGCTGTTGGCGGTCGCGATAAACATCGCGGCCGACAGATCGAACGGCACTTCGAGGTAGTGATCGACAAATGTCGAATTCTGCGCGGGGTCGAGCACCTCGAGCAGGGCGGCGGTGGGGTCGCCGCGCACGTCGGCTCCCATCTTGTCCACCTCGTCGAGCATCAAAACGGGACTGCGTGACTCGCACCGCTGGAGCGCATGGAGGATGCGTCCCGGGATCGCGCCGACATAGGTCCGCCGGTGACCGCGGATCTCGGCCTCGTCGCGCACGCCACCCAGCGAGACACGGGTGAACTTGCGGCCGAGGGCTTCGGCGATGCTTTGACCCAGCGACGTCTTCCCGACGCCCGGTGGGCCCACGAAGCACAAGATCGAGCCTTTGGCCGACGGGTTCAGTGTCCGCACGGCGAGATACTCGAGAATGCGCTCCTTGATGGTCTTCAAATCGTAATGATCGCGGTCCAGGATCTCGCGCGCGGCCTTAAGGTCCAGCCGATCCTGAGTCACCTTCGCCCATGGCAGCGTGGCGAAGACGTCGAGATAGGTCCGGGCCACCTGATATTCGGCCGATTGCGGCGACATCTGGCGCAGCCGCTTCAGCTCGCGCTCGGAGACCTTCTTCGCTTCCGCCGACATCTGCGCGTCTTCCAGACGTTTGGAGAGCTCTTCCAGCTCGTCGTCGCCCTCTCCCTCACCCAGCTCCTGGCGGATCACTTGCAGCTGTTCGCGCAGCACGTATTCGCGCTGGTTCTGGTCCAGCCTGTGCTTCACCTTTTCCTGGATTTGCGTGCCGACTTCCAGGACCTGCAGCTCCTGCATGAGGAACTCGCCCAGGCGCTCGAGCCGTCGCGTCACATCGTCAATCGCCAGTAACTCGGCTTTCGCGGGCAAGGCGAGATCGAGATTCGCGGCGATGAAGTCGGCGAGCTTGCCCGCCTCCGTGATGCCCGCGAGCACCTCGTGCAACTCGGCGCCGAGGTACGGCGCGATGTCGATGACGCGCGAGAACTGCGCGATGACCGTGCGCTTCAGCGCTTCGGTGCGCGCGTCCTCGAGCAAGTTCTCCTGCAACGGCTCGCAGTTCGCCATCAGCCACTTCTCGCCTTGCGCGATGTCGCCCAGCTTCGCTCGCTCGAGACCCTGCACCATCACGCGCACCGATCCGTCGCCGAGCTTCAGCATCCGGACGATCGTGCCGAGAGTGCCGACGTCGTAGAGCTGATGCGGCAGCGTGTTCATCACCGCACCTTCAGGCGGCTCCATGCCGCCCATCGACTTCACCACGCCCAGGAGCACACGCTTCTCGCCCTGGATGATTTCATCGATCAGCTGAACGGCTTTCGGGTCGGTCAGGGACAGCGGCAGGACGACGTGCGGATAGACGACGAGCTGTCCCAACGGGAGAATGGGGAGTCGATCCATCAGGGGCTCGCCCCCACGCGTACGGAGTGGGCCCCCGACGAGCGTGGCGGTTGCTTGGCCAACCGGATCTCGAGGAAGCCATGCTCGTAGGTAGCGCGGATCGACGCTGGATCGACGACGACGGGTAGCCGGAAGCGTCGCTCGAACGGGCCGATCTGCACTTCCATCGCGTGGTAGTGGCGCTTGCCCTGCTGGTGGGTCGTCCGCTCGCCCGAAATCTTCAGGATGCCGTCGTTCAGCTCGACGTTGAAGTCCTCCGCCCGCATCCCCGCGATATCCATGTGCACCACGAGCTCGTGGTCGGTCTCATACACGTCGGTACGCGGTTTCCACTTGGGCGAGGCGACGAATCCAACGGGACGGCCGTGGGCGACTTCATTGAAGTAAACATCCAGCTCGTCGGCGAGATGCACCGTGAGCGATCCCGCTCCTCGGGTCGGGCGGCCGGAGGACCCCCCTCCGCGTGAGCCGAACGAACTGCTATCAGCCATGCGCTAAGATAACTCACGGCGCAATAACAGCTATTTCAAATACTTGGTCCA
>DATFVZ010000129.1:0-4160 GCA_035259785.1 Gemmatimonadales bacterium | reverse complement strand
GGGTTCGAGGTCGAGGTCGAGGCCCTCAATCGCGATCCTTCGCCCGTCGAACGCCTCACGGTTCCCGCGATCATGGCGCACCTAGAAGTCGTTGTCGAGCGACTCGAAGCGCCGCCGATCATCATGGGTCATTCGGCGGGTGGCGCGTTTGTGCAGCTGTTGCTCGACCGCGGCCATGGGGCGGTGGGAGTGGCGATCAACTCCGCGCCTACCGAAGGTGTGCGCGTCACGCCGCTGTCGCAGCTCAAATCGACGTTCCCTGTGCTGAAGAATCCCGCGAATCGCCACAGGGCAGTGCCGTTCACGTACGAGCAGTGGCGCTACGTGTTCACGAACACATTCGACGAAGCGGACGCGCGCGCTGCGTACGACCGCTATCACGTCCCGGCATCAGGGGCCATTTTCTGGGACAGCGTGCTGGCGAATTTCATCCCCGGCCCCCAGGACATCGCGGTCAACTACCACAATGACGCTCGCGCGCCCCTTCTCTTCATCTCGGGGAGCGAAGATCACCTGATGCCGCCCGCCGTCCAACGCTCGAACGCGAAGCACTACAAGTCGAATACGATCACGGAGATCAGGGAATTTCCGGGACGCTCGCATCTCATGCCTGCCCAGCAGGGGTGGGAGGAGATTGCCGACTATGCACTGGCGTGGGCCGAGGAGCGAGTCAAGGAAAGAACACAAGCCGGAAAATAGCGCGACCGACATGGCGGCCGTCATGGGCATCGAGCTTTTAACGGAGCAGCAATATCGCGAGTTGCGGTTTCGCTTAAGTCACGCGCTCTTGATCTTGTTTCATCTGTTCGGTGGGAAGATCCTGCGGTTCTCTGACCTCGGGCGGGTGGGCGACGTTTCCGCGAGGAAATGATCGATGGTGTCGCCATTACGGGCAAGGAATGAAGCCCTGGCTCGCCAACTTCTGATGAAGTCGGCGACGTGCTGGCGCGCACGCCAGCCCGCTCGAAAGACGTTGCGCGTAGATAAGCTCGCCCTAAGATCAATCGAGGAGAGCTCTCATGAAAGCCGTCGTCATCGGAGAGTCGTCGGGCGCCAGCATGGAAGCGATCATGGCGGTCTATCCGCGCCACAAGGCAGTCGTGGACAAATTTATCGCGCGCGGCGTCGTCTTGGGTATCGGGCCGTTCACGGATCTGGGAAACATGGCCATTTTCAAGACGCGAGCGGAGGCGGAGGCCTTTTCAAAGGAGGACCCGTTCATCCTTGAGGGATTAGTGAAATCGGTCGTGATCAAGGATTGGCGAGACTCGCTGTTGCCGGAGTGATTAACCCTGCCATCGAGTCGAGCGGAACCCGTTGGGTCGCGGTCCGCTACGGCTGAACGAGCGGGATTTCTGTCCCCCCGAAGTCCTCGTTGACCTCAACACGCCGCAAGTTGGTGATTCGCTGGCAAAAGCGCGCAGCGGCATGGGAACACGGGTTCGAAATCCCGAGCGACGGAACGCGCGGCGCTGCTACCGCTGGTCGGGGTCTAGCCCCACGCGCTGCAAGATGCCCGGGTTCTCCAAGGCTACCGCCACGCGTAGCGCGCGGAGGCCCTGCACGCCCTGGAGTTCGCCCAGGTCTAGCTCTTCCACCTCATTGGTCAGGTAGCCCAGGTTTTGCAGGTACTCGATGTACCCGCGGTACTCGCGCCCCTCGGGGCTCTGGCTGTAGATGATGGCGATCTTGCCGGGCTGGGTAACGCGGTCCGAAGTGCCTTCGACCACGGCTTTGTCGATGCTCTTCTTGACGATCTCGTAGCGGAGGTCGTACGCGCCGTCGACGTCGAAGCGCTTCTCGTCGAAACGGAAGCGGATGGACCGTGGCGTGTGCTGCACCAGAATCAGGTGGGTGGTCTCGAGCGGCACGGGCAGCCGATCGCGGAGCTGGTGGGCGCGCACGGCGATGCCGCACGTGAGCATGAGCTGCCAGAGGCGCAGATTTGTGAGGCCGATGGGGTCGAAGCGGCCGTCCTCGAGCAGGTTCGGGCCGACGTAGATCTGGTAATCCACGCCGTCCGTCTTCTGCTTCTCGAAGTAGTGCGGGAACATGGTCTGCGCGGCCACCTCTTCGCGGTCGAGGTAGGCGGAGATCGCCTCGGCGATGCGATTGACGCTCTCCTCGAAGAGCTGTCGCCGGCGGTAGACGACACCGAGCCGCGCGTCCAGCGCGCTGCGGTACAGCTTGATCCGCGCGATCACGTCGGTGCCGAACTTGCCCAGCTGATCGAACAGGCTCTCGACGTTCGCGCGCAGGAACGCAACGATGCCGATCTCGTCACCAGAGTTCAGGTTCCGCTGGACCTGCGCGATGCGCTTGTCGACCCGGTAGCGAAGCTCGTCGAGCGCCGGGAGCGATCGCGCTTCGCCGGCGGCGCGCAGCACATCGGCGGCGAGACCGAGCTGGGTGAGGAGGTCGGCCTGGATGGCCACGCCGCGCTGGACGGACGCGCCGCGGATGTCGGCCAGGCCGTACAACGGGTAGACGTTCTCGAACACGATCGGCTCCATCTCCGCGGCGGCGTCGGGGACGCTCTCGCTCTTCCGCTCGATCGTGTTGAACACGGCCTTCCGGAAGCGCCACTCCACCACCGGGTGAATGGCCGTGCACTTCTCCTTGATCATGGCCTGAACGCGGGCTTCCAGTTCTTCCACGCTCCGCTGGACGGCCATGGAGAAGAGCGGCAGCACCTCCTCGAGCTTCGGCAGGTGCGTCGCGTTCAGGTCGCCCGGCCGGGGGGATGTGAGCTCGAACGTGCCGATCACCCTGTCCTGATAGTGAAGCGGCGCGCAGACGAAGGTGCGGGCGCCGGCGGCGACTAACTCCTCCTCCCACCGCGTGCGGTCGGGCCACGCCGCGAGGTCGCCGATGATGACGGGCCGGTTCTGGATGACCGCACGCTCGTACAGCGACCCGGTGAACTCGGATGTCTTGTGGTGCGCCGAGTCCGCGAAGATGCAGGCGTGATCGTGGCTCGTCGCGTCGTTCAGTACGAGCACGCGGTCACCCTCCACCGCGGCGAGGCCCAGCTGCAGGCCGGGCCGCCGGAACAGCGTTCGAAGCTTGGCCTGGAGACTCTCGAACCGGGCGCTCGACACGATCGACTCCTTGTCGATCAGGTCGCGCTTGAGCGAGGACAGCACCTCCTGGTCGGTTACGTCGACGGCCTTCAGCGTCATGAAGCCGCGCAACGTGACTCTCTCCGGAGGCACGATGTCACGGAGCTGATCGAGCTCCACGTTGCCGCTCTCGAGGTGCCGCCGCATGGCCTCCGTGAGCTTCGGCGCGGGCCCGTCGAGCTTCACGTCCACGAAGCGCCAGTCGAAGTCCAGACGGAAGTGCCGCTCCAGCGTCGTGGCCGGGTCCTCAGACGTGAAGACCACAGGGATCTCGATGCCGAGGTCGATCCCGTACGTGCGCTCGAAGATCAGCTCGTAGGCCAGGAGAAGCTTTGCTGCCCCGAGTCGTTGCTCGTCTCCGTTCACGCGGCCGCGGAGCGTACCGTCGTCGTTCATGAGCGTGCGGCGGAATAGGCTCGTGGCGTAAAACGCCCGGAGCTGGAACGGGAAAAGCGCCGCGCCGTACTCTTGCTCCCAGAAGCCAGGCGGGAACATGGCGCTCATCATGAGGTCTACGAGCTGCTGATGCGTGGCGATTACCGACACGTCGTCGATGACCGCGGAGAGCTCGGGCGCCTGCTTGATCCTCTCGCGGACGATCCCGGGCAGCGGCCCGCGGCCCAGCTCGCTGTAAGCGGCGAACTGCGTCCAGAAGCGGATGAGCGGCGCCAGGCTCAGCTCGGTCCGGAAGGGCAGCGCGGTCGAGTGAGCGCCGGGTCCGGCCCCGACAGAGACCGAAGGCGATGCGAGCCCGCCGGTGCCGGCCATGACGTGCTAGGCGCGCGCCCCGCCGGGCTTTGCGGCGGCGTCGCTATCGAGGCCGACGGCCTGCCGGATTTTCTCGAGCTGGCCCGCGTGGTCGTTCCAGTGATAGTCGAACATCGCGCCGAGGTACATGTCGATCGTGATCTCGTCCGTGCCCATGAACTGCTTGAAGAGGGGAATACGTGCCTTGCGCCGCTCGAAGGCAGGCTCCTCAAGCCCGTCGATGTACTCCAGGACGCGGCGGCGCTGGGCATCCAGCGCGTCCCGGAACTG
>DATFVZ010000128.1:0-8164 GCA_035259785.1 Gemmatimonadales bacterium | reverse complement strand
GGCAATGCGAGCAGGATCCGGTTGCCCGAGTCGGCGACGGCCACCACGAAGAGCTCGTCGAATACCTCGCGGTAGGTGCGCACCATGGAGTCGTAAAGCCGGTTGTAGGCGCGATCCCAGATATTGCCGATCACAACGCCGCCCGGGCTCACGGCGCGGCGCACGGCGCGCAGGAATTCCTGCGTCGTCAGGTGCGGCGGCACGGCGTCGCTGCCGAAGGCATCGAGGAAAATCGCGTCGTAGGGCTGCCGCACGCTTTCGATGAACTTCCGGCCGTCCGCGACGTGGATGCGCATGCGCGCGTCTTCCCTGAATCCAAAGTACTCCCGCGCCACGAAGGCGACCTCCGGATCGATGTCCACCGCGTCGATCTCGGCGTCCGGATAGTGACGGCGCAGAAAGGCCGGCAGCGTGCCCCCGCCCAGCCCGAGGACCAGCATGCGGCGCGGCGCGTCGCACAGGCCCAGCCCGGTCAGCGCGACCCGCGTATAGGGGAGCCCCAGAAACTCCGGATCGCCAGGCTTGACGAGGCTCTGCCTCACCCCGTTGCGCCCGAAGCGCAGGGCACGCAGACCGTCGCCTTCATCGGTCACGACGACGGTGGAGTATTCCGACTTCTTTTCATAGAGAACGGATTCGTACCCGCCCGCCGGAGCGGCAAGCGTCGCGGCGACCAGCAGGGTCGCGAGCAGCAGCGCTCGCCGGCTGCGCCGCAGTGAGGCAGTGAGGCAGTGAGGCAGTGAAGAAGGTTCCACTTTCGCCTTTCGCGTTTCTACTTCGACTTCAGATCAGTCCACTTTCACGCCCGCGCGCTTGACCACCTCGGCCCATTTCGCCGCCTCCTTGCGGATGTGCACGGCAAACTCCTCCGACGTGCCGCCCTTTACGGCAAGCCCCTGCGCGATGAGCCTGTCGCGCACCGCCGGCGCGGAGAGGGTCTTGTTGATCTCGGCATTGAGGCGGGCCACGACGGCTTTCGGCACCTTGACCGGCACGATCACGCCGGCCCAGGCGGTGACCTCGAAGCCCGGCACTCCGGATTCCGCCACCGTCGGCAGCTCCGGGAACGCCGGCACGCGCTCGAGCGTGGTCACGCCGAGCCCGCGCAGCCTGCCCGCTTTCACATGCGGCCCGATCGAGTTGATGTTGTCGAACATGAGATGCACCCGCCCCGCGGTGAGATCCGTGATGGCCAGCGCCGCGGACTTGAACGGCACGTGCACCATCTGCGTGTCAGTCATGAGCTTGAACAGCTCGCCGCTCACATGAATGCTCGAGCCGCTGCCGGTGGAAGCGTAGAGCAGGCCGTCCGGGTTCTTTTTCGCGTAGCCGATCAGATCCCGTACCGAGTGCACCGGCAGCGACGAGGCAACCGCGAGCAGGTTGGGCGTGGCGTACATCTGCACCACCGGCTGCAAGTCCCGGTCCAGGTCGTACGGCAGCCTGGGCAGGACGCTGCGATTGATACCCAGCGTAAGTATGTTGCCGTGACCGATGGTGTAGCCGTCGGGCGTCGCCCGCACGATCACTTCCGTGCCGATGGTCCCGCTGCCCCCTGGCCGATTGTCGACCACGATTTGCTGGCCAAGCTGCTTGCCCAGTTCCGCCATGACGACGCGGGCAGCGGTGTCCGGCCCGCCGCCCGCCGCGGAAGGAATGACGTAACGCAGCGGCCGCTCTGGATAGGACTGCGCGAGCGCGAGCGGCGCCGCGATCAGCACGGCAAGGCCGAGCACCGCGGCCCGTCTCCCCAACCCATTCCTCCAGGCGCCGGCCATCGTGGGCGGATTGTATCCCGCGCGCGGTCGGCGGAAACAGATGGCGGCCCGAAACGCGCTGCCTCATTGGGCGCAACGGAGTGTCACGTCGCGCTGACTTCGAGGTGACGGGTATTGGGTGATCTGTAATGCGGCGCGCGAACGGGTGGAGACAGCTCCCCGTCACGCATTTTTCGGGCGACGCCGCCTGCGTGGCCGAGTCGGGCGCCCCGGGGGAGGCTGGTGAGTTTCCTCGGAGGTGGTCGATGGAGACGGCGGCAGCTCACTGTCTACATGAACATTCACCGGACCTTCATCATCAGAATCCGTAGCCTGACTCGCTACCGATGCTGAGGTCTCGTCGCTCTCGCGCGGAGGGACACCCTCGAGCCTGTCGCGTCCCGCGAGAAACAACGCGCGCTCTTCTCCGTGTCTCAGCTGCCCGGCCAGCACGGAGTACAACGTATCGATGTCCGTCGTCCCGGTTGCGCTGCGCCTGACCATCCACTCAGCAACGGGGCCGACGAGGCAGGTGAGCTGCTGCTCGACCTGCATCAACACCGTCGGATCCCACCCCGGCGGAACCCGGTCCACGTCGGGGGGTACCGTATCCGGCTCCGGTTCAGGGGTCTGCGACGCCGGTGATGGGTCTGTGCTCGACGGTTGTGACGGCTCATCGGCTGCCGCCGATACCGTGTGCGTGCCGTTTTCGCGCGGGGGCACCCCCACGAGCTTGTTTCGCCCGGCCAGGAAAGCCGAGCGCTCATACCCGGCGGCGAGCTTCTCGGCAAGCGCGTCGTAGAGTTCGTCGATGCCGGTCGTGCCTGCCGCACTGCGCCTCACCAGCAACCTGGCCACCGGACCGACGAAGCGCGCGAGCTGCCGCTCGACCTGCGCGAGGACTACGGCATCCCACCCGGCCGGCCAGATCGTACTCGCGCCCGGCTTCGACTGCACGGCCGGGCCGGTTGCCCGTTCCTGATCGTTGTTCGCTTGCGGTGCCGCGGCTGCATCCGTCCCGCGCGGGCGGAATTCCAGCGTCTTGTTCCACCATCCGTAGAGGAGCACCGCGTGCAGGTCCATCTCGGTCAGCTTGTTGGCGAGTATGCGGTAGAGCTCGTCGATATCGGTCGTGGTGGCCGCAGCGCGCCTGACCATCAACTTTGCGACCGGGCCGATGATGCGCGCGAGCTGCCGCTCGACCTGCTGCAGCGCCACGGCATCCCATCCCGGAGCGGAAATCTCACTCGCGTTGGACTGCGCGTGGTCGACATGCCGCCAGAAGAGCTGCGACGCCTCCCCGTGTGGCGGCTGCGCGCCAGCCGCATCGGTCTGGCGCGGGGGTACCCCCTGGAGCTGGTTGCGCCCCTTGAGGAACGCTGCGCGCTCGGCCTTTTCGGTGAGCCGTTCGGCGAGCACGCGGTAGAGCGTGTCGATGTCGGTCGTGCCGGCCGCGCCGCGCTTGACCATCAACGTGGCGATCGGTCCGACGAGGCGCGCAAGCTGCCGCCCGATTTGCTTGAGGATCGCATCATCCCATCCGGGCACCGGAACCGCGATCGCGTCCGCCCGCGCCGGATCCAGG
The DNA here is from genome assembly GCA_035259785.1 of Gemmatimonadales bacterium. GTDB lineage: Bacteria > Gemmatimonadota > Gemmatimonadetes > Gemmatimonadales > GWC2-71-9 > 20CM-2-65-7. Next base: position 4,822 of record DATFVZ010000128.1, on the reverse strand, counting down.
TGGGACTCGGCGGGTGGCGGCGGTGTGGGGTGTGAGAGTTGCGGCGTGTCTGAGGATGATTGCGCTTCGTGATCCTCCGGTTCCGGAAACCAACCGGAGGGCTCCGACGACGGCGCCGCGTTCGGCGGGAACGACCGCTCCGCGGGCTCGGACGACTCGTAATGAGCCACCCCCGCATGCGGCTCGACAGGTTGCGTGGGTGGCGGGGGCGACGGTTCGGGGCTCGACGATTGGGACGGTTCCGACGGTGCCGGGGGGTGCAGCGGGAACGGCCGCTCCGCGGGCTCGAACGACTCGTAACGAGCCACCCCCGCATGCGGCTCGACAGGTTGCGTGGGCGTTGGGCGCGACGGCTCGGGGCTCGACGATTGGGACGGTTGCGCCGAATCGAACCGCTCGTCAGGCGCCGGGGGTGACGGCAACTCGCTCGATGGCTGCTGAACGCGGAACGGCTCCCGGAGCGTCGAGGAGTGAGCGGTCTCGCTGCCGTTCGTCTCCTCGGCCACGGCGGGGCCGGGCTGCGCCACATGGGCCGCGAGGGGCTGCTGAGCACGGGACGGCTCCCGGAGCGTCGAGGACTGAGCGGTCTCGCTGCCAATCGTCTCCTCGGCCACGGCGGGGCCGGGCTGCGCCGCATGGACCGCGAGCAATTCGTCGCGGAACGCCTGCGCGCTCTGATAGCGATCCACGGGCTTCCTGGCGAGCGCCTTCATCGCCACCGCATCGAAGCTGGTGGCGCAGCGCTCAGGGTCGGCCTGGGAAGGCAGTGGCGGGGCCTCGTTGCAGATCTTGCGGGCGATCGCGTCGGCATCGCCGCTGAAGGGATGGCGGCCCGTCAGCAGCTGGTACAGCACCAGGCCAGCCGAGAAGATTTCGGCGCGCGAGTCGACGGGGCCGCCGCCATGCTGCTCGGGCGCCATGTAGACCTGCGCGGGGACCGAGGAGCCGTTGCGCTCGATGCCGAAGTCCGCGACCTTCAGCTTGCCGTCGCTCATGATGATGATGTTGGCCGGCTCGATCGCGCGCTGCCATACGCCCTGATCGTGCGCGTATTGCAGGGCATCGAGCAGCTGCACCATGATGCTCACGATACTGCCCGGAGCGAAGCGCGTGCCGCCGTCGAAGTGCTCGCGCAGGCTGACGCCCTGCACGTACTCCATCGCGAGAAAGGCGAGCTCGCCGGCCTCACCCCACTCGTAAACGGCGACATTCCCCGGGTGCGACGGTCTTCCGGCCGCATGCGCCTCTGTCCTGAAGCGCGCAAGCAGCGCGGCACCCCGCTCTCCGTCGACCAGCTTCTTGCGGATGGTTTTCAGCGCTACGGTGCGCCGGACGTGCGGATCGAAGCCCTTGTAGACAAGCCCCAGCGCGCCCTTCCCGAGCACGTCGGAAATCGTGTACTTGCCGAGCTGCCGGAGACCGGTCAGCGGGGAGCCCGTCGCCATGTGGAGCCTGTGGGATCGAAGCGCGTTACCCCTCGATCATCTTCATCGCCTGCACCAGGCTCTTCTTCATGCGGTTGAACGACTGCGCGAGAACCCCGATCTCGTCGCTGCTCGTTACCTCGAAGTCGGGTGTGTCCAGGTGCTCGCCCTGGCTCAACCGGTCTGCGAGCTTCGAGAGTTGCGTCACCGGCCGGATCACCATGTGCCAGAGCATGAGGTTCAGCGCGACGAAGATCGTGGCGAATACCAGGGTCAACGACACCATGAAAGTGCGGAACGCCTTGTTGGCGCGCGCGATCGGCACCTCGGTCGGCACCGACACGATCTGCGCGCCGATGATCTCGTTGAGCCTCCAGCCGAAGCCGTTGGCCGGCCCGTACTTGTCGACCAGCGTCCGCGGCGCGGCGCCGACGGTCGAGTGGCAGCCCAGACAGGATTGCGCCTTGATCTCGATCGGGCGCGCGATGTAAAACGACTTGCCGTTCGGCGTGTCGCGCTCGCCGACCACCTCGGTCCAGTCCGATGCGTTGCGGAACTGGTTGACGATATCGGCTTCCCAGTCGTTGGCGCGATTGCGCGGGTTGGTGGGGTTGATCGTCGCCTCCTTGTAGGTGTACTCCGGGAATGCCTTGCGCACGCCGTTGAACACCTCGGTCGCCGAGTACGCCGGGACGGACTGCGGCAGGAAGTTGTATTTCATCTGAGTCTGGAGGAGCGGCCCCACCTGGGTCGAAGTATAGGCGCGCGTCGCCAGCGCCGACTCCATCAGCAAGCGCGCGTGCTGCACGATTTCGTCGCGCGCGTGCTGCTGCAGGAGCTGGTGCGAGACCGTACCCGCGCCAGCGAGCCCAAGCAGGAACACCACGATGAATACCAGGTTGAACTTGATGATGAGCTTCATGACGACACTCCTTGCAGCGTTACCGTTGCGGTGTGACTGCGGGCTTGGCCGGCTCGGGATTGCTCCGCGCGACATCCGGGTTGCCCTTTTCCGGCTCCCGGGTGGGGGCCGCGGGGTCGCGCGCCAGACCGGTGCCGCGCGCCCCGGGACCCGTCAATTCCTGCACGGGGTTGAGGATCGGCTCCCACTCGGGGTGGTACTTGAGGTTCTTGACCAGGGCCGCGCGAAACGCGGGATCCGACGCTCGTTGCTCGAAGCGCGTAACCAGCGGGAGGCGAATGGCGGGCGGGGCCTTGAGCCAGGCTTCGACGGAGGCATAGCTCACTTCCTCCGCCCGCCGCGGCTCGACCAGGCGGTTCTCGTAGCGCCCCATGCGCTGGGGCAGCGGGTCGAAGAAGAGCTTCGGGAGCGACGCTACAAAGGCCTTCGACGGGCGCGGCGATACGGCGCCTGCGCGTCCGTCCCTGCGCGTGTAGAAATCGCCGCCCCTGAGGCGGACGGTCGAGGACCCCACGGTGACCTGCGTCTCCCCGGTTTCCACGAACACCGAGCCCTCGCTACCGCCCACGACCAGAACGACGTCGCCCTCGACGGGCCGCACCGTGACGACCTGACTGCCGAAACGAAAGCGTGCGTCCTGCTTCACACCCGTGAGCTTCAGCGCGCCCCGTAGCACGTAATACTCGGCGTTCGCCGGCTTGCCGCTCAGCGTAGAGACGGTGAGCAGACGTGCTCCCGCGCCCATCGCCAGCGCGGAACCGTCGGCGAACTCGATCTGGGCCAGCCCCTTGTCCGCGACCTCGATGATGTCGCCGGGCAGGATCCTGACGCCTTCCGCCAGCGCATAGCGCGTCGCGCCGCGCACGATGGCGGCGTCGCCCTCGAGCAGCGTAACGATTGAGGGCGGATCTGCAGCGACAGCAACGAGAGGAAAAACCAGAAGCGCTAGAGCCACGCGCCTCGGAAGCACGACTTGCAAGGCGTCCTCCTTCCTCACCGGCTCAGCGCCGTGAGGTCGAACACCACCCCCGCGAATCGAGCCCCCTTACCATGACCAACGCGTGAGGGCTTCAGGTGACCCATACTAGGCGCCGACGTGAAAATCTGTCAACCGAATTGGCGGTATCATCAAGAAAACGTTGGTGGATTAGACCTTTTAGACTACCCATGGTGCCACGACCTAGTCCCCCCTTGCTATCCGCATAGTATGTGCGTTGCCGTACGGAGACAGTTCGCATCCCACCTTTGCTGGAGGGCTAGACCGCATGACAGCAGGACTTAAACCGATCCGGCGCGTGGTGACCGGCAACGACGCGCGCGGCCGGTCCGCAGTCGTATGGGATGGTCCCGCGCCCAATGCGCACGAAGCCTCGATGGGTACTGGTCGAGGCCACGTCGACCTCTGGGTCTACAACGAGTCCCCCGTTCCGCTCTCCCTGGATAGCGACGACGGCAACCTGAAATACGACTTCGCCGGTCCACCCGACGGCGGGCATCTTCGCGTCGTTCAGGCGCGCCCGCGGCCGGCTCGCTACGATCCGGAGAAGGACACCAGCGCCGTGGCGCCGCACCCCGCGCGCCCGCGCCCGAACAGCCGCGGCACCTGGGACCGGGGCGGCAACAACGCGTTTTCGTCCGCGATGCACAAGACCGAGACCGTGGACTACGGGATCGTGCTGGCGGGCGAGCGCAAGCTGGTTCTCGACGATTGCACGCTCACGATGAAGCCGGGAGATGTGGTAATCCAGGTCGGTGCCTGGCACCTGTGGAGCATGCCGAAGGGCGCCATCATGGTCTTCGACATGATCGGCGCGCGCTTCGTCGACGGGCCGCAGGGACTGGCACAGGGCAACGACCGGCCGATGCGCCCGAAGAAATGGCCGAAGGGCGTGAAGCCCGTGCGTCGCATCGTCACCATCGATCGCAAGCCGGGGAAATCCTCGCTGGTGAGCGACGGTCCCGCGCCCGACGTGCGCACGGATCCGGCGCGGCCGGGCTACGCTTCCGCCCGGCTGTGGGTGACCGACAGCACGCCCGCAAAGATCGTGTTCGAGACGCTTTACCTGCCGCACACGCTCGAGCCGCCGGCCCGCGGCACGGTGTGCCGCGTCGTCACCTATCCTCCAGACAAGACGTGGCGGAAGAAAGTCGGCGCCCCCGAAGTGCGGGCATTCTTCCAGGCGATGGGCTCACCGGGCGCTTCGACCTACTCGCCGCTCGCGCCCCATCCCTACATGCAGAAGACGCGCACCGTTGACTTCTGCATCGTGCTGGAAGGCCAGATCGTGCTGGTGCTGGACACCCAGGAAGTCAGGATGAAGGCGGGCGAGGTCGCGATCCTGCGCGGCGCCAACCATGCCTGGAGCAACCGCTCAGGCAAGCCGGCCGTCGTGGCAATTTCATCCCACGACGGCAGGTGATGCAGCTCAGGCAGGGCGCCTTGTCTGCGACGCTGTATCTGAGACGCCCCATCTGG
>DATFVZ010000127.1:0-2017 GCA_035259785.1 Gemmatimonadales bacterium | reverse complement strand
TGTTGTGACTCCTTGATATTGTCCCCTCGCGGACTCGTTAGAAATGTCCCCCTACACTGGCGACCTGCTGGGAGGTCGCGGATTGGGGCGGACGGCGATGAGTACGACAGAGCTGCGGCGCGCTGGTGTATTGGCGCGAGTCGCGGCTGGGACATTGAAGTTGGGATCGGCAGCGACGTTGATGGAGGTGAGTTACCGCCAGGCGAAGCGCTTGTACCGGCGCTACCGGGCCGAGGGTGCGAAGGGGCTCAAACATCGGAACGCCGGGTGCGCCTCGAATCGGGCGACGGACGCGCGGACGCGGCGACGGGTGCTGGCACTGATTCGGGAGAAATACAGCGGGGGCGTGGACGAGCGATTCGGGCCGACGCTCGCCGCCGAGCATCTGACGAGTGAAGACGGGATCGCCGTCGATCATGAAACGCTGCGGCGGTGGATGCTGGCGGCCGGTCTGTGGAGTCGGGCGCGCAAGCGCAGTCCGCATCGGCGCCGTCGCGCACGCATGGCGCACTTCGGCGAGCTGGTGCAGCTCGATGGCAGTTTCCATCCCTGGTTCGAAGACCGCGGCCCGCACAGCTGTTTGCTGACGCTGGTCGACGACGCCACGGGGCGCAGCCTCGGACGGTTCGGGGCGCAGGAGACGATTTGGGCGGCCGTGGAGATCCTGCGGGCGTGGATCGCGCAGTACGGGATTCCACGCGCGCTCTACACGGACTGGAAGAATGTGTATGTGCGCCGGCCGAATCAGGAGGAGCGCGAGACGGGAGCCGAACCGTTGACGCAATTTGGCCGGATGTGCGCGGCGTTGGGCATCCAGATTATTCCGGCGAGCTCGCCGCAGGCCAAGGGGCGGATCGAGCGGAACCACGGGACGCATCAGGATCGCCTCGTGAAGAAGCTGCGACGGAAAGGCATCGCCGACGTCGCGGCGGCGAATGCCTTTCTTGAGACGGACTATTGGGTCGAACACAATCGGCGCTTCGCGCAGACGCCGGCGTCGCCGGACGACTTCCACGTGGCCGTTCCCCGGGGCGTGCAGTTGGGCAAGGTCTTCCGCCTCGAGGAGAAACGCACGGTCTCGAATGACTGGGTCGTGCGCTACGACAATCGGCTGTTGCAGCTGGAGCGGCAGAGTGGGCGTCCGCCGGCGCGCAGCACCGTGCTGGTCTATGAGGCGCCGGATGGACAGATCGAAATTCGCTATCGCGATCGCGTCATGCGCTGGACCGAGGTCGCAGCACCGCCGCAGCCCGACCCGGTGAAATCGCCGGTGACCCAGGTCCGCCCGGACCATGCTCGGGTGGTACGGATCAAGCCGCGCCGCGTCTGCGACGATCATCCGTGGCGCCGGAGCGTCGAACAGTTCCGGATCGATCAGCAGCTGGCCAAAGACCGCCGCGCGTATGCGGCGGTGAACCCGTGAGCAGCCTGTGGAAGCTGCCCGAGCGGTGGACGCGAAGAGCACGCGCCCACCGCTCGTTGGAAAACTACAGAACAGTTTTCCACAGCTACCACAGGCAACATCAACAAGGGGACATTTCTAACGAGTTAAGAACGGGGACATTTCTAACGAGTCTTGACACACCGGACAACTGGCGCTTGACAGCGCTAATCGAGGGGCGTAATTTCAATTCATCGTTTGTGGCGATTGGTCGCCACCCCTCCACGGCGATCCGAGGTCCCGTGGAGCCGCTTCAAGCGCACGCTCCAGTGGAGCACCGCCATGAAGCGCCCGTTATCCGGGACGGTTGGTTGTAGGTCGCAGCCGACATGAGACAGCCCGAGACAGCCCGAGACGGCCTGAGGCCACTCGAGGCAACGGCAGACAAATCGCGACCTCGCCATCGATACGCGGTTCGGCATGAAGCCAGCCGCATCGATTTGCGCCACCGAGGGCCGGAACCACCAATGCGGCCTCTGCGCTGACTTCGCTCTGAAGGGCCTGGTCGGGGCACTGCCAATCTTCGGCGGGTCGACGCATCGCTCTCAGGACTTGCATCGACCCCTCGCCGTGCGG
>DATFVZ010000126.1:0-8427 GCA_035259785.1 Gemmatimonadales bacterium | reverse complement strand
GCGAACTCCGTGGCGGTCCAGTAGTTGAGCTCCATCGCCTCCACGTAGGCCTCGAACCAGCCGGCGAGCTTGTCCTTCGGGATGTAGGTCGGCCAGCTCAGCGGAAACGGCATGTACGGAAGATGGTTGACCTGCACCTGGTTGTGCAGGGTCAGCGCGTGATAGCGGTTCCGCCAGTTGTCGCCGATGCGCGCGCCGCGGTCCACGATCAGCGTATCGACCTCCAATGGGGTCAGGCGCGCGGCGATCGATAGGCCGGCCTGCCCTCCGCCGACCACCAGGACGACGGGTTCTCGTTCGATGTACTCGGCGGCGGACTTGCGGAGGTCGAGCCAGTTGGGGCCCCGGAAATCGCGCGAATACGACTCACCCTTCGGCCGCGATCTCCCGACGCGCTCCTCGAACCCCTTGATCTCGTCGAGTGCCGTGAGCAGCGTCCACGCTTTGAGCGCGCCGCCGTCGCTCGCCTCCGGCGTCAGCCGCAGAACCCCGGTGCCGCGGCCGATGGCGGTTTCGAACTTGAAGATGGCCTCAATCGCCTTGGTGCCCGCGCGCCTCACGTGGCGGGGCGGAGTGCGATCGGGATCGGTCCTGAAACCAGTCGGTTCCGCTTGGCCGACGTGGGCCCTCAGCTCTCGGAGAATGGCGTCCGCGCCGTTGACCGTTCCGATGCGCCAAGTCAGCGCCAGCAGATCGCGCCAGTGGCTATCCGGATGAAACAGGGTCCGGAGCAGGTCGTCGTCGGGGCCGGTAAGCGCCCGCTCGAATTGCGCCAGCCAATGGTCCACGCTGGTCGCGATGGTCTCTGTTTTAGCTTGCATTCGCGCGCTCACGTATCGGCCTGCGCGGCGTCTCCGCGCTCCGCAACTTACACCCTTTTGCTAGAGAGCCGGCTCCATGCCTTGAGCCCTGATCACCGGAACGGCGGTCGGCCCGGTGAGGAATTTGAGCAATTGCTTGGCTTCGTCCGCGACTTTTGAGTTCGCGCTGACGCCCGCAGCAAACGTGACGTAGGACTGTATCTCCTCAGGGAGTGGTCCGACGAGCTCGACACCTGGGGTCGTCAGGATCTGCGTGATGACCACCATGCCGACCTCGACCTCGCCTTTGGCGACGAGCTCGGAGACGATGTCAGACTCCGGCCGGATGGTTTTCGACTTGACCGCCTCGGCGATTCCCAGGCGCTCGAGCAGGCCGGCCAGGTAGATGCCGCTCCCGACTCTGAGATAGGCGATCGACTTCGCCTCGAGCAGCGCGCGCTTGAAGGCTTCGACCGACCCGATGTCGGGCTTGCGCGCGCCCGCGCGCACTGCCACGCCGATCCCTGAGCGCGCGATGTTGGTGCGCGTCTCCGCAACGATCCTGCCATCCTTGATCCACTCGTCGACGGGAGGCGTCCCGCTGATCAAGACGTCGAACGGCTCGCCCGCGCTGGCGCGTCGCGCGAAATCTCTGGGCAGACCGCTGAAGACGTTGAGATTGTGGTCGGTCGTGCGCTCGAATTGCGGGCCGATCTCCGCAAGCACGGTCGCGATTGCCCTTGCCGTCCAAACTCTGATCTCGGCGGCATGGACGATGGCCGGCAGCGCGAGCCCGACAGTCAGCGCAGCGACGGTTGCAGAAGTGATCCGCTTCACTTGATGGACCTGTCGCTCGTTTCTCCCCCGATCGCCGAGCGGAGTCTACGCCGCGGGGACAAAAAAAGGCCCTAGCCTGAGCTAGGGCCTCGACGTCTGGGCGTGCCGCGGTGTCTACACCGCTATCAACTCGCGGTCGCAGCTATTTCCGACCCTTCTCCGGATCCGGGAAAGGCTCGTAGTGAGGGCTGCCCATGTACGTCTGCGTGTCGCGCTTGGACACCTTGCCCATCGGCACGAACTTCTGGAGACGCCGGCCGTCGACGGTTTCGCTCGTGTACAGATTGCCCTTCGAATCGACCGCGATCATGTGGAGTAGCGTGAAATTGCCGGCGTTGTGGCCTTGGCTGCCGAAGCCGCCGAGAATCGGGGGAATCTCGCCGCCGCGGACGTTGCGGTCGAGGATCCAGAGCACCTCGTTCCCGGTGTCGACGTTGAGCAGGTACCGCTGGCCCTTGGGCGAGAACGCGACGTCGAGGGCCGATCCGACTGCCATCCGGCCAGGAGTCCCATCGGGCGCCGGCACGTTGCCGGTCCCGGGCTTCACCGGAATGATCGATACGAGGGTGCCCTTCTTGTCGAACACCTGGATCCGGTCGTTGCCGCGATCGCAAACGTACAGGAGACCCTCCTCGCTCATGACCACGCAGTGCGGGTGTCCGCCGCCGACGAACGCGAACTGCCCGGGGTCGGTGCCCGCCGAGCCCCATTGCCGCAGGTACTTGCCGTTCGCGTCGAAGACGACGACGCGATGATTTCCGTACCCGTCGGCGATGTACACCTCGTCGGTCAGCGGATCCACCGCGATGTCGGCCGGGTTGTTGAGCGTCTCGGTGCTCGAGTTGAGGCCGGGTTCACCACACGCACCGCCAACCCCGTCGCACACGGTGCGGTTGCCGATTTGCAGCAACAGGCTCTTGCCGTCATGCGACCACTTCTGAACCATTCCCCCGCCGCTGCCGGCGATCCAGAGATTGTTCTTGTGATCGACGAAGCAGCCGTGGATCGCATTCGGTAGAACGCTCGGGTCGCCCCACGCGTTCACCACCCCGCCCGCCTGGTCGTACTCGATCACCGGCGGCGCGGCGATCTTTCCGACGCGCGCCTCGAGCGTCGTGACATTGCGCCGGTTGATGCCGAAGACATGATCCTGGCGGTCGATGCAGATTCCGCCCACCTCGCCGGTCACCCAGCGATTCGGCAGCGGCTTGGGCCAGTAGGGATCCACCACGTAACGTGGGATCTTGCCGCCGCCGTGCCTGTGGTCGTCTCCCGAATAGGCCGTCGTGGCGAGACCGAAACTCGCGATCAGCGCTGTCGACAAGATTGCCGCGCGCAGGCTCTTTCTGCTTTGCATGTTCGTCTCCTTTGCCATCCTTCCGTTTTAGGACTTCATTCGTGCTCGACCGTGAAGCACCGGGTGCTCGAACGAGGTGGGCCGGAACATGCTAGAACCCCCAGGGTCCAATCCCGTGCGCTAGGGTGGAATAAAGTCGAAATCGCGAAGATCGGCGCGAAAAGCCGACAGGCCGAAGAGGGAGCGCCCCAACCAGGGAGGGAAAGCGTAATTGCAAGTTCAAGCCGTAAGGTTTCTCCTTCGGTGCAGCTCGGGCAGACCGCGGGCGCGCTGGAGCGTGCGTTTGCAACTCTTCCCAGTGTTCGTCGCTGCGGCTCTTGGCGGTTGCGCCACGGAGCAGCAGAAGCAGCAGGAGCGGCTAGCGGAATGCCAGAAGCAGGGGAACGACCTGACTGCAGAACGCATAAGCGCCGTCGAGGGGAACAAGGGACTCGATCCGATCCGGGACAAGATCAATCTCGTCGATTCTCAGCGTCCGACGCCGGCGCAGCTCGCGCTCACCAGCGTTCCCTCGGAGCTCGAAAAAAGGGCGCTAGGAGAATGGCAGGGCACGATCCAGGCCCTCAAGCCGAAGGCATCCGCGCACCTTCAGCAGTGCGCTCCCTGGGATATTCCGATCTCCGAAATGTCGCGGGCCGCCGCGTTCACCAACCTCGTCGACCTCCACACCGGAAAAATCAACTACGGTCAATTCAATCGCCAGCGGCAGGACCTCGCCACGAGGTACGTGCAAACAACGCGGGAGCGCGCGCAGGAGCTGCAACGTCAACCGAGCCAGGGAGCACAGCCGCAAGCCGCGAGCACTGCGATCGCGGGACTGCAGAACTATCTCATCGGGTCGCAGCTCATCAACCTGCAAGGGCAGCCCGCGCGGATAGCGCCGTTCACCTGTACCACCCTCGGCAAGATCACGGACTGCTACTAGAAGCCGACCGGGCAAGCTGCCTCGCAACCGCGGCGACGGCCCTTGCCATCGCCGCGGCGACGCGCGTCAACGGCGCGTCGGCGCGCGTGAAGATGCCGGCGGTGACCGAGGGAACCGGTTCCGCGATGGCGATTTCCTGGAGGAGATCCCGCGCGAACGATTCTCTGAGCATCCGCCGCTGCATGATGCCGAGCATGTCGGTCTTGGCGAGCAGCGCCACGACCGCGTTGTACGACTCGCACTGGACCACCGGCTGCGGCGCCGGTAGGCCGGCGGGTGCGAACAATCGCTCGAGCGGCCCGCCCGGCAAGCCGACGCTCACCGTCGCGAGCCAATCCGCGCCCGCGAGCTCGGCGAGCGACCGAGCGCCGGCGAGCGGATGACGTTTGCGCGCGGCCACGACGAGCTCGGAGCGATACAGCGGACGGAACTTGAGCGCGCGATCGAGCGGGGTCGCGGAGCGCAGACCGAACGCAAAGTCGAGCGTTTCGTCCCGCACGGACGGCAACAGCAGGTGCGCCAAGCCTTCCACGACGCGAACGCGGGCGCGCGGGAATTGCTGGCGGAAGCGCGCGACCGCGCCCGGCAGGATCAGCATCACGCCCACCGACCCCATGCCGAGCGCGACCGAGCCCGCGCTCGAGCCGCCGAGCTGCGCGGCTTCCTCTTCGGCCTTGCGCAACTCCGACTGGGCGACGCGCGCGCGCGCGAAAAAGGCGCGTCCCGAGGACGTCGGCACGATGCCCCGGACGCTGCGCCCGAGCAGCTGGACGTGCAGCTCGGCTTCGAGGCTCCGGACGCTCTTCGTGAGGGTCGGCTGCGCCACGCCGAGCTTGCGGGCCGCCGCGCGGATGCTCCCGCACTCCACGACCGCAAGAAAATCCCGGATCTGCGTGAGCCGCATGGCGATAGCTCCTTGGCTATCACTAGCAAACCGCGGCCATCTTACGCCGCCCGCGAGCGGCATGATCTACTGCGTCGCATGAATGCCCGACTGCTCGGCGCAATCACCGGAGCGCTGCTCGCCGCCACGCAGCCCGCGGCGCCGGCAAGCGCGGAACCGGCCTACCCCACGAGGCCGATTCGGCTCATCGTCTCCAGCCTGCCGGGAACGCCGCCGGATGCGGTCTCGCGCATCGTCGCCGAACCGCTCGCCGCCGCGCTCGGCAAGCCGGTGGTGGTGGAAAACCGACCGGGCGGCAACGGCACCATCGGCATGGGCGCCGTCGCGAAGGCCACGCCCGACGGCCATACGCTCGGCTGCATCGGCGTGCCGCAGATGGTCGCACCGAGCCTGATGTCCGAGGTCCCGCACGACATCGCGCGCGACTTCGCGCCGGTCACTCAGCTCATCTGGACCGCGAACCTCATCGTCGTCCGGCCCTCCTCGCCGCTGCGGACGGTCGCGGACTTCGTCGCCGCGGCGAAGGCGAGGCCCGGCGCGCTGACGTATGCCTCGGCGGGGAACGGCACGCCTTCGCATCTCGCGTCCGAACTCTTCAAGCACCGTGCCGGAATCGAGGTCCATCACGTGCCGTACAAGGCCATCACGGCGGCCTTGGCGGCGGTGATGGGCGAGCAGGTCGACATCGCGTTCTCCGGCGCGGCAACCGCTTTGCCGCTCGTCCAGGGCGGAAAGCTCCGCGCGCTCGCCACCGCCGGCGCGCGACGTCTGCCGGCGCTCCCCGACCTGCCGACGATCGGCGAGCTCGGCTTTGCCGGTTACCAGCTGAACGAATGGCACGGTGTCGTGGTCCCGGCCGGAACACCGCCGGAAGTCATCGCCAGGCTCGCGGCCGAGCTGGCGCGCATCCTCGCGTCCTCGGAGACCAAGGAGCGCCTGGCGCACCTCGCCCTGTACCCTGCTGACGAACTCGGTCCCGACGCGCTCGCTGCGCTCATCCGGACCGAGGTCCCGCGCTGGAATCAGCTCGTCCGCAACGCCGGCATCCGGGCGGACTGAGGCCTTAAGCGACCTGCCATGCCCGTGGCGGAGGTCTACTCGCAGCAGGCCAATCCGGCCTTCGAGGCCGAGCTGGCCACCCGCATCGCCTCACAGGAAGCGGCCTTCCTCTTGCCTCACTTGCGTCCGGGCATGCGGTTGCTCGATGCGGGCTGCGGCCCTGGCTCGATTACGCTAGGACTCGCCGAGACCCTAGCGCCCGGCAAGGTGATCGGCGTCGACAACCAGCGCGCGCTAGTCGAGCAGGCGCGGGCACTCGCGGCCGCACGAGGGGCAACGACCACGCGCTTCGAGGTCGCGGACGTATATGGGTTGCCCTTCGCGGACCACTCCTTCGACGCGGCCTTCGCGAATGGCGTCTTGATGCACTTGCGCGAGCCAGTACGGGCGCTGATGGAGTTGCGTCGCGTACTGCGCCCGGGCGGCATCGCTGGAATACGCGATCCCGACTGGGGCACGAGTCTCTACGTCCCGACGCCGCCGCTGCTGGAGCAATGGCTCACCATGCGGGTACGGGCGCGGCAGCACAACGGCGGGGACCCATTCCTGAGCCGTCGCTATCGCCGGTTGCTGCTGGAAGCCGGGTTCGTGCGTGCCGAGGCGAGTGCGTCCGTTGAGAGCGCAGGATCGCTAGAGGACACGTGCCGCCACGCGGCGTTCCTCAAGGCGCAGCTCCAGGGTCTCGCCCGGACCGTGGTGGCGCAAGGGTGGATGGGCCAGAAGGCCGTGAACGCGATCGCGGCCGAGATCGACGCGTGGGCGCAGCGCGCTGACGCGTTTACCGCGACGACGTGGTGCCAGGCGGTGGGTTCGGTGAGCGACTGAGTGCATGCGCAGACAGTGCTGCATCCAGCCGCGGCACCGACGGCGGGTCAGCAAACGCAGGGAGTTTCATATCGAACTCCGCAAGCGGGGCAGTCGCCGCCGGCCAGATTGCAGTGCACATGCCAGTGCGGAAAGGCGATCACGAACGCGTCCCCACAACTCCGGCAGCGCACCGAGCCAACACCAACGCGCTGAGCGCACTTCGGACACGCATCGGTACGACCTGGATCCAGGCTCGAGAGCGATTCGGATTGCGTGACCTCGATCGCGAATCGGTGTTCGCATTTCAGACAGTCGTAGTCAGCCTTCATAGGGAGCTCGACGCTCGCACCGTTGATTGTCTACTAGTCCACATTCTTGTTTTGACTTCTTCCGCAAGCCTGTACTAGTGCACGGTTCCCCTTAGGGCCCGAGCCTAGACTCTCCCGCCGCAACTAGCCTCAGGTGCGCCCGCGCGCTCGGATCGGCGCCGGGACGCAAGACCTCCAATAGCCCTCAGGGAGCGTGCACACATGAAGCATCTCAAGCAGTCGGTCGCACTGCTGCCGTTGTTGTTCGCGCTTGGCTGCGCGACGACCGAATCGACGTCGGACGTGCAATCCAATCGCTTCGATGGCATCCACAGCGTCACGGTCGCGAAGTACATTCCGATCCCGGAGCAGCCGGAGGTATTCGGAAAAACCGCGGCAACAGGCGGATTGATCGGCGGCGGCCTCGGCGCCGCAATCGCCCAGAGCACGGCCCCGGAACCCGCGGAATTCAAGAAATTCCTGACTGCCAACCGGATCGACGTCAGGGAAATCGTCCGGCAGGAATTCATGGCCAACCTCAGCGCAAGCGGAGCATTTCCGGCCGTGGTCGCCGAAGGCGCCGATGCGTACTTCGATTTGGCCATCCAGCAGTACGGTCTCGGACCCACTTTCAGCATGTCGCCCATCGACAAGCCGCTTCGGCCGACGCTGCGAGTCGTAGCCAGATTGATGAAGCGCGATGGCAAGGTCCTGTGGGAGAACACGGAATTCATCAGCGCTCTGAATGGTGAAACCGAGGCGCACAAGATCGATATCTACTACGCCAACCCCAAGCTCACCGAAGAGCAGTTCAGAAAAGTGGCGCGGGTCTTGGTCAAGGAGCTGATGAAGAATCTGGGCCAAAAGTCGTGATCAGCCCAGAGCGGGCTACCCGCCAGGGGTAGCCCGCTTCGCGGCAGACCACCGTATCGGTCGTCATCGCGGCGTCCTCAGTTGCCGTCTCCGTCTTGCGATAACCTGGAAATACGACGCCTCCACCACCGCGTTATCTGGTCTTGGCATGGCGTAAGGACGTGCGAGACCACAATCAGCGCCAGGCCGAGAAACAAGGGAAGCACCGGATACCAGCCGGCAGGTAGAACGCTCGCCAGCACCAGCAGCAGCACGCCGACGACCGCGCACCCGTTCGAAATCTTGATCCGGCTCATCGGCGTCCGGCGCTCGCGCTAGCCGACGGCCGACGAGCGAACCTGCAAGCGGCGCTTGCGAGCCGTCCCGTTGAGCGCGCGGTTGGGCCTCAGGATGACGCGCCACGCGCTGAGCTTGCGCGCGAAGGACAGGGAGGCGTTGGCGGGACTCGTCGATGGGAGACGGACGTAGGTCAGAGAGTCGCGTTCAAGCTCTGGAACTACGTGCCGCCTAAAGCACGCTTCCGCCTTCGCGCCGTTGAAGAACACGTGGGTGATCCT
>DATFVZ010000125.1:0-2491 GCA_035259785.1 Gemmatimonadales bacterium | reverse complement strand
TGTATGAGGTCGTGTGAGAACATCCGTCGAGGCTGACAGTGTCGTGGCCCTCGTCCATTTCGGCAGGACCGTGCTCAGCGCGCGCAGGTCGGCGTCGCCAGGACCGTGATCCGGATGCTGGCCCGCATCGTCAGGCTGAGCAACGACAAAAAGGCCGCTATGGCCTCAACCAGTCCCGGTACGCCGAGGATCGCGATCACGCGCTTCACGTTGTAGGCCAGCACGTGCAACGCCATCTCGGTGGCGACGTGCTCGAGCGTCTTCATCTTGAAGTGCGTCGCACCCATCCACGCCTTGATGGTGCCGAACGGATGCTCGACGGTCTCGCGCCGCAGCTGCATCGCGCCGGGATGGCTGTCGAGGCGTTCTTGCGCTCGCTCGAGGACATCCTCGCGCTCCCACCGCCGCACGCGGCGCTCCTTGCCCGTCGTGCAGTCGGCCTTGAGCGGGCAGTCTCCGCACAGACTCGTCCAGTAGACGTGCAGAACGCGGCCGTTCTCCTCGCATGTCATCCGTCGCGTCAGCTGCTGGCCGGCCGGGCATAGGTAGCAATCGCTCCCGCGATCGTAGATGAAGTCATCCTTGTCGAAGCGCCCGCGTGCCCGCGCGTTCGACGTCGCCGGCTTCGGCACATAGACGTCGATGCCTGCGTCATCACACGCGGCGATCTCCTCGCCGTTGAAGTAGCCCTTGTCGGCGAAGACCTCGATCTTTTCGGCGTCCAGCGCCTCTCGCGCCTGCTCGGCCATCGGCGAGAGGTGATCCTTGTCGATCCCGACGTTCGTCACCTCGTGCGTCACAATCAGATGGTGCTTCGTATCGACGGCACTCTGCACGTTGTAGCCGACGGTGTAGGCGCTGTGACTTTGCGATGTCATCGCGCGCGCATCAGGATCGGTCAGCGAGATCTGTTTTTCGCCCGACGCCTGAAGCTTCGCTTCGAGTGCCGACAAGCTGCGCATCTTGGCCTTGAGCGCCTCGATGCGCCCGCTCAGCGCCACGACCTTCGTGGCAGGCACCGGCACGCCCGTCACCTCCACCTGGCGATCCGCACGATCGAGCTCGGCGAGATAGCGGGTGATGCTCTCGTCGATCGCCGCGATACGCCGCTTCAGGCGGTCGTGCGTGAAGTTCCTCTCGCGGTGGTTCACTGCCTTGAACTTGCTGCCGTCGATCGCGACGCGCGGCTCGTCGAGAAGGTGGAGGTTGCGGCAGAGCGCGACGAACCGGCGGCACACCTTGCGGATCGCCGGACCGTTGTCCCTGCGGAAGTCGGCGATCGTCTTGAAGTCGGGCGTCAGCTGGCCGACGAGCCACATCAGCTCGATGTTGCGTCGGCACTCGCGCTCCAATCGGCGCGACGACTGGACCTGGTTGAGGTAGCCGTAGAGATAGATCTTGAGCATCGTCGCCGGATGATAGCTCGGCCGTCCCGTCGCCTCCGGCTCGATATCGAAGCCCAGTTCCGCCAGGTCGAGGGCATCGATGAAAGCATCGACCACCCGCACCGGATTGTCGCCGTCGATCGCCTCGTCCAATCGCTCGGGAAAGAGCGTCGACTGATCGCGATCCCGCCCCTCGATGAACCGCTTCATGCTGGCCCCCGCCTGCGCCTACGGAATCATAACATGCTTCGCGCCTCCATCCTGCAGCACGGAGAGTTTTCACACGGTCTCATACACGAGCGGACATCACGGCGGCTGACTCCGACGCGACGGACACGGCCCATTGCACGTACGCATATGAAGGGACTGCGGACGCCGTCACCGCGCCAGGGATCGCTCATTGTTACTTTTTTGGCTGAGGCAGGCGTGGCTCCGCTCACGGCTGAGACCGGTAGCCCGATCATGAGATTTGGGCACCTTTGATGCGATGCTTCTCGCGGCGAGCGAACGGACAGTGCCCTCCGCTTAACACGCAGGGCGGCTCCTACTTCGACCTTTGTTTACCGGCCGCCCGGCGAGAGCGCGCGACCTTCGGTTCGCATTTGTTGCAATATCCGGCTCAGGGCACCGCGAACCTGCTCGGGGTCCAGCCCCTCCCTCAGCATTTTCCTCGTCTTGTAGTCTTCCATGGCGCTTTCCATGATGTTCGCCGGGTTGAAGCTTGGCGGGAACGAGCGCGGCGGGAAGTCCTTGAAGGTCGCGACGAACTGGAAGACCTCGTCCATCACGCCGTACATATTTTGGACGTGGTTGAGCTGCCAATCCCAGAAGGTGTTGGACGTCATGTCGGCCCGCTCGAACGGGTCCTGCATTAGGTTGAAGATCTTTTGCAGTCGGAGCGTTGCGAAGGGTTCGGCCCAGACCTGCATCGTGCCCGGCGCCCGCTGTTCGGAGAAGACGTATTTGTAATCACCTTGCCGCATGGCCACGAGCAGGCCGTCGTCGTCAGAGTAGAAGAACTTGTCGCGGGCGCTCTTGACCCCGTTGTTGTTCGCTGCGCTGCCGCTGACGTTGCGCAGGAACTCCAACTGGTTGTAGCCGTCGAG